>CAZHWV010000229.1:0-4793 GCA_964536185.1 uncultured Anaerolinea sp.
CATTGAAAGTGACGGAATACCCGCTGCTGTTGGATGGTCGCCAATATAATAACCTGACATGGTCAGGAGCAATAACCGACGACAGCCAGGCCTTCCGTGATTCAAATGGCAACTATATGTTGGCTGATTATCAGCGGATCATCCAGGATTTCAACCTCGTACAACAAGTAGACGACCAACAAATTGATGAAATCTGGATGTTTGGTGCCCCATACTTCGGCTTCTACGAGAGCCGGATGGTCGGTCAGGCGGCTTTCTGGTGCAATGCCCCGGCTATTGAGCACAATTGCCGCCGTTTTGTGATCATGGGATTTAACTATGAGCGCAGTGTAAAAGAGATGGTCCATGATTTTGGACACCGCGCCGAAAGCATCCTGGCCAGACAATTCGGATCACAAAGCTATCTGCAATTATTATATTCTGAGCAACCGCCAGCACCCGAGGCAATGCCAACTCCAAAAAATGATTTTGAACGCTTTTTATTAGACTACGGCAGCGTACATCGCAAACCAGGCGGAGTCGATTACGGACAGGATGAAATGGCCTGGGTGGCAGCTCTGAAGACTGAGTGGCTTCCACCTGTGGTGAATCCGAATAAGGCAAAATAACGCCTGTGGCTGATTGGTGATTGCGCGTGAGACCTGATGACCTGTAAACTTTTTTTTCTACTCTTGGTGAGTATGAGCGTCTGGCTGAATGCCTGCACGCTACCAGGTGTTGGGCTAAACCCTGGCCCAGCTGCCATCCCGGCTACAATTCAACTTGAAAAGCCAACCGCACGGTCTACGCAAACCTTTCAGCCTATAATCGCACCCACGGCTACATTTACTCCCGCCCCCAGCACGACGCAACCAGACATACCCACTCCGACCCCTACACCCACATCAACGGCAACAACCGAACCAAGCGCCAGCCCGCTTCCCACTTATGCCATCTTGCGCGGGATTGTCATTCCCGATAAGGTCAGCTGCCGATACGGGCCAGGTGCAATGTATTTATATCTTTACGGCATGGTGAAAAGCGCTACCCAGGATATCATCGGGCGAACTGTCAGTGGGACATGGGTGCTCACCCGCTCAAGGGGTGATAACAAAGCTTGCTGGGTAAAAGCCGAATTTTTGGAGATCAACGGTGATGTAATGAGTGTGGAGATGGTCTATCCGGACAAATTCAAACTGCCCGAATCCAACCAGGGCTACCGTGCACCCTGGGATGTGGCCGCTGTTCGTACTGGCAACCAGGTGACCATCTCGTGGAAAAGCGAACCTCTGCGAGCTGGCGACGAAGAAAGCGCTACCAGTGTATTGTATGTTGTTGAAACATGGGTTTGCAAGGACGGCCAACTCTTGTTCACTCCCATTGGCGCATACAACCCGCAGGTGACCGTCAGCGATGAACCTGGCTGTAAAGAACCTTCACATGGCAGGGTGTTCTTCTCTGAAAAGCATGGTTATGCTGGTCCAAGCAATATCAACTGGCCGCCTGCACAGTAAAGATGAGTAACCAGAATCCCGGGCAACCGATACCAGGGATTCTGGTTACTATAAATGCGTTTAACCTTATAACGCGGTCACAATGGTAAACTGATGAACCCGTTTTTTTATTGCCCTCGCCTGCCCTGGGCAACGCCAAGATCGCTACAATTGACACTATTACAAGCTTTCACCCAGTAGTAATAAGTCAGGCCAGGGATCGCATAAGTGTCTGCACCGCCAAGGCTCGTTGTAGTCAATCCAATGGTGGGAGTTTTTTCTCCGCTCAGAGTTTCAGAGCGATAAACAACATACGAAGTCGCGCCGGTAGATGCAGTCCAACTTACCTCCACCTTGTCAGTAAACGTCCCGTCGCTCGCAGTCACTATCGGAGCTGCAGGTTTTCGCCAACCTGTCTCGGCAGCGTTAAAATCGCCACAGTTGGTATTGTTACAGGCTTTCACCCAATAATAATATGTCAGGCCAGGGGTCGCCCAGGTGTCAATACCGCTGAGACTGGTGGTGGTGAACCCTTGCGCAGGAGTTTTGATACCGCTCAGAGTTTCAGAACGGTAAGCTATATATGAAGTTGCACCGGTTATTGCAGTCCAACTCACGTCGACCTTGTCAGCAAACGCCCCATCGCTAGCAGTGACGGTGGGTGCAGCAAGACTCCGCCAACCCGTTTCAGTATAGCTAAGGTCACCGCAAGTGGTGGCGTTACAGGCTTTCACCCAGTAATAATAGGTTACACCGGGGAGACCCCAAACATCCGCGCCACTCAGGCTGGTAGTAGTGATACCATCTGTTGGAAGTTTGGTTCCGCTGAGAGTCTCAGAACGATAAACCTTATAATATGTTGCGCTACCCGAAGCAGTCCAACTCACAGTCACTTTGTTCGTATCGGTTCCATCGCTGGCAGTCACTGTGGGAGGAATGAGAGTCAAAGTTGAGGCAGTCGTAAATTTCCAAAAGATTCCTTCATCAGCATATACGTATTGTTTGGGCACGCAATCCATACAGGTCATGGCTTTGACCTGCCAGTAATAAATTTTGCCAGGGCTCAAATTAAAAAGCTGAATGCTTCTTTCGGTAAATGTGCCTGTCCAATTTGGATCGTTACTTGCGCATTCTGAACCTTCTTTGATGCAATAGCTGTATTTTTCCGGAGTAGGTACATATCTCCCCCAAGATAAAAATACATTCGAATAATTAACACCAGTAGCGCCATCGACAGGAGCTGTTTTTCCGAAGTAGTCCGTAACCGCTGGAGCAACCGATGTAATGGCACTGGCAAGGATCTTTGTCCCGTTATTGACTTGTTCACTTTTCCAAACCGTGATGCAGGTGAAATTTTTATTCTCTGGACATTTTAGATATTCAACTGCCAAATATATGCCGAATTCATGGTAAAAAATTTGGTGAATTCCATCAGGTCCTTCAAAAACATTATCTGAACTCCAGCCCGACTCAAAGAGCCGTGCATTCGAATAATTATCCAACACATCTTGTGGAATACTACCGGAAAACCGTTGGGCAGCTCGAAATGTTTCTCCCATGAGGGAAATCATATCACCCTTGATATTAAGTGTGATAGTCCGAGAAGATGGGCCAAGGTTGTTCCAGGTCAGACCTGAGATCAGGGGTATTTCAGGACCTGTTTCGGGTTGATTTGCTGCATAAACAATACTGTTCCCATGTGGTGTACCGCTGGTAAAAATCACCAGCAAAATAAACAGAGCAGAAAGTGTGTTTTTTAGTTTGATGTACATTTTTTTATCCTGAGAATAGGGTGAAATTATTGGATTCTGCGCGTTAGAACACAAAAGGCCAAGATCATATTCAATGGTATTCAGGGTGTCAAGGTCATTATCAATAACAAATACAGGATCGATGACTGGTTACTGAAATTCGTATTTCCGCAATATTTGGAAAACGGGTATAACCAGCCCAATTTGTGGCAGGTAGTTTTTAATGGCTTTTCGGCAAGATTGAGTCACCCAGCAAAGACATGTGATTTCTAAGCGATTTTTGGCCCGATTTGGCAAAAATTTGATCCTTTGAACCAATTATTGAACGAAGTTCACGATTTCATTCAATAATCAGCGAATAGAAGGCTCTATAACCAGTATTATACTATTTACGAGCTTATTCATAAATCTAATTCGAATTGCCTGGAGCAAACCAGCACTCCCCATAATCAAGACACGAATACCCTATTGGTGCCAAGTCACAATCCTTTAATAATTCTACCATTCAACCTTTATCAGTATAGATAATTTGCTTATCTTTAGCAAGAGGTCCTTGTCTATTGAAGAACCTCAGGACAATGTGTTTTTTTGCAATAGGAGAGCTTCCAAAAGATAAGTGTATTAAACCAGAAACAACCCAAATAAATGATACTACGATTTCTCAGAACTATCACATGCCAATTTAATTGAGCGGTACTCGATGTAATTTGGGTTTCAAAACCAAGCTACGACAAGCGACCGCCTACCCAACCTGGATGCTCGTGAATTAATCACCCTAAAAAAAGCATCCGGAAGCCGCTCAACCTTCTACTGACCCGATTATAGAGAAAGTGCGGCAATTGCTGAAACTGAAAAGAACAGTCTCTATATAGTAAAACCCTCAATTTGCGACATTTTTGCCACATATCCGGGTATTCGTGCCCGGATATGTGGCAAAAATTGATTTGGGAAGTGTCCGGCTAACCTGAACCATGCCCAACCCTCGATGGCTTTAGCGAACTAACGCCAACCAGTATCGTAGGCGCTGAAATCGCTGCAATTACTGCCGTTGCAAGCCTTCACCCAATAGTAGTAAGTGAAGCCAGGATCTGCCCAAATGTCCGCGCCAGACAGTCCGGTGGCGAGATAACCGCCCGTGGGGAGTTTGCTCCCAGTGGGAGCGCCAGAACGAAAAGCAAGGTAGGATGTCGCGCCGCTCGAAGCGGTCCAACTCACAGGTATCTTGTCACGGTCGCTTCCGTCGCTAGCAATTATGACTGGCGGGGTTATTCCTTGCCAGCCAGTTTCCGGGGTGCTGAAATCGCCACAAACGCTGCCAGTACAGGCCTTTACCCAATAGTAATAAGTGAAACCAGGAACTGCCCATTGGTCAGCGCCTCCTGGTGCGGAAGTTTGAATTCCATTCGGTGGGATTTTTGTCCCGCTGAGGCTGTCTGAACGATAGACGAGATAAGAAGATGCCCCGTTTACGGCGCTCCAACTGATTTCCACCCTATCCAGGTATGCCCCATCGCTGGCACTCATGACCGGGATGCTACTTCAACTGCGTCTTTTGAGAAGTGCTTAAGAC
>CAZHWV010000230.1:0-4785 GCA_964536185.1 uncultured Anaerolinea sp.
AGTATTATCGTGACACTCTCTGGCCGGCTGGCTTTGATCCGGAGGCAGCTTGGGCGATCAAGGCCCATTAATGAGAGAAGCGGTGGCGGGTGGGTCAGAAGAAGAAGGCGGCATTGCTGTTGTACGGGAAAGTGACCTCGGGTGTCCTGGTTGAAACTGACTCGGACGATGTCCAGCGCGAGCTCGTGCGCCAATTCACACTGTTGTGTAAAGCTTACACAGTAAGCCAAGCCTGGGCGTAAGGCTTGGGAACATCTGGTCTACCTGGAGTGGAAACACAAAGGGGACACATAGCCTGACCAGAGAAGCGGGAGCCTTCAAAGGCAATGCGAAGAGTGGGCCCGCGAGTTCCGAGTTGCATGGTTAAAGCTACACTGCTTGAAATCCAGTCGAACCGAGCGGTCGTTGCGCTACCGGAAAATTGCCTGAAACCGGCTTCAATGTGCATATTGTGATGTGAGTTCGCGCAATATGACACCCCACATTGACGGATCTGCCAATGAGGCAGGAGAAAATCGACGAACGGATAACCTAAACGACTCTAGCAAAATACACAACTGATGGAAATTGGGATCGCCTACAGGCCGCGAGGCCCATGGCGACAGAGTCATCATAGTAGTCAGGGGACGGGAAAGCCGTCCACACGGCGAAGGATGACAGGCATTTCCTACAGCAAAATAGAAGGAGGTATGCGCAATGCAGAAAGCTGACTCAATTTATGCTGTAATGCAGGAACGTGGGAGAAAACGAAAGCGTAGATTGGAAAAGGCGTATGGCAAGCCGAAACCGCAAGACTTTGGTGGTTTGTAGCAACTGCCATCATCTGATCCACGCTGGAAAACCACTACCTGTATCAGTGAAATGACCGGAGAGCCGGATGATGCGAAAGTATCCTGTCCGGTTCGGGAAGGGGTATTTGGAAAAGGGCAATTCAATTGCACCTCGCCAGGTACCTACTTCATATCCAGGCAGCCATCGCAGGCAATGCCTCGCCATGGGCGGATTCGGCAGGCGCGCTGGTGGAGAGCCTGTTCTCTGATGGCACAGAGAAGAAGGTGCTGGTTTCCGTGGCGCCCACCGGTAGCCTGGTGGCTGTCATCCCGTCTTTGCTTGTCATTAAGGGCGAGACCATGCAGATGACGTAAGCAGGTATTCGAGTATCGTGTAATTTCATTGATGTAGGTGAGCGAGTTCTGGGCATTTGTGGTTTTATGGAAATGAACTTTCTCCAAATTCGCCGTTGTACCAACGTAACCCGTAATGCATCAAGAGAAAATGTTACTTTGGTCGTAACCCCGTAAATGACAATGGTATAATAGAAGTTCGGTAAAATCCCATCAGGAAAAGCAACGCTATGAATGATTTTAAGATTTGGAAAATGGTCTGGGACGTTAGATATCCAGCCACATCTATGCTGTTTGACAACAGAGGCAAAATTGCATCTAAATGGCAGTGGACATCTGATTTAAGCGAATGGCGTATTTCGAACAACCAAGTAACCATACATAACAAAGCTAATACAACTTCTCTTACAGCCGGTTATAGAAACTCAAGTGTTGTTATGGAGTTGCCGAAAAACACCTCAGAATTTAACAGTATCGCAGCGGATTTCTCGGCATATGTATTTGATACACTGCAACCAAAGAAAATTGAGCGTATGGGATTTAGAATTATCCAAGTTGCGAAGCGCGCTCATTTTAAATTAGTGGCATCTAAAATACGTGAAAATATTTTTGGGTTGAGCGAGGCCGATTGGCAAATATTTGGCGGCCCACCCGTTGATATTGCATTTCCACTAACTTTGGCATTCGGCGAAGATAAGGCAAGTTTTACGCTTGGCCCAATGAAGGTGGAACAATTAAGTGACTATTTTGAAGCAGATGAAGTAAAAAAGAGTTTGCCAAAAGTAGCTTTATTTATGGATTTTGATTTTTACAATGACACTCTTGAAGCTTATCCAAGCGATAGCCTAAAAAGTTTTTCTGATTTTTTAAATACGGGTACTCGTCAAATTAAAGAGATTTCTGACAAGCTCATGGATAGATATGGAGCCTTCCAATGACAAGTAGCTTTTCCCAAACAAGAACCCAAATTCCTAGATTTAATGTAGGCGTTGGTACTCAGGATTCTACCGACGATGGCAGCACCGGAATTTTAGATAGGCTGGAGACACTCACAAACCAAACCGGTCAGCTCAAATTAGAGGTATTGGATCGACCATTAAAATATAATTCACAAATTCGTGATTTGGGCGATGAAGCATATCAACTAACCGAGCCATTACTTATTACGATTGAAGAATACCCTGGGGATGATACTGTCATAGCGAGCTTCCCAGAAATTGAAGTTTTTGGCGAAGGCGTAACGGAAGCCGAAGCTATATTGAGCCTCAAATCAGCTATTCTTGATTTACACGATGAACTCAAAGAGACCCCTTCAGGTGAGTTGGGACCTTTGCCTCGCTCGTGGTGGAATGTGTTACAAAAGCTCATACGCGTAGAGTAATAACTTATGAAATGGCGTAACATAACCGCAAAGGATTTGGGAAAAGTCACTGCTAAATTATCTCTGGAGCCATCAAATGCACCACGGCGTGGTCCTCATGCCGTTTATTGGTATAAGCTCTATGGAAAAAAGACCCTCAGAATTACCATGCCAAACGTGCATGGCGGATCAACATCAATCTCCACCGGGTTTCTCAAGCAAATACAGAATAGTTTTCATCTGAATACCCCGCAATTTCAAGATTTGGTAGAATGTCCGTTAACTGCCGCCGAATTTGAGCAAATTGTACGCGAAAAAGGTTGGGGATAATTCCAAAAGAAGACGCCGCTCAAACTTGAGCGGCGTCTTCTTTTCATTCAATGGCACCCAGCAACTACTCAATTCCGTCGAACCAGTACGGCCGAATCTGCTTCGCCAGAATTTGCCAGTCGGGGGTCTACAAAGATATACGTGCTATTACTCATTCGTCGATAATCTTACCTGACTTGTTCTCGAGCGGATATGGTAACGCGAGTTATGCACGCAGTGGGCTCAGCAATCATTTCCCGGCAGCGGGGATAGTTCGGGCAGCCCCAAAATGATTGGCCGGGTGCTGTGCCGCGTTTTGCAATTCGTTGGACCATCGGGATGCCGCATTTAGGGCAAGTCGGAGCTTGATCCGATGGTTTTTCCAACTGTGATATCCCCTGCCAGGCAGCAGTCTCTGTTTGCATTGCTGCCTGGAATAGGGTCGCCAATTCTTTTGTGTTATAGGTTGCCTGGACAGGCACACGCGAGAGCGGAAGCCTGGCAGTTTCGAATACCTTTTCCACGAAGGCGTCCCGTTCCTGTCGGTCGGGGCGGCGATGACTGGCGTCGTCAAGTTCAATCGCTAGAATGGGTTTGAGTGTTTTTGCATCGCATAACAGGAAATCAACTATCTTGCGGTCAATTTTGTTCTGATACGTCTGACGCTGATCGCCAAAGGTAAAAATTACTCCCGACAAAGAGACCTGTGGACAAATCACCAGGCGCTCACCCATCATGTTTTTGAGCACCTGGTAGAACGAGGTTTCTGCCGGCGAGAGGAAGTCGTCACGCAAACGGTAAGGGAAGATTTCCCGCTCGGCCGGAACGTCTTGTTCTGTGAGTGTATTGCTGTTCTGATGCGCAAACACGCCAAAAATGGCGGCCAGGCACCCGGGTTTTTTATTGCTCATCGTTTTTTCTTCCACTCCATTTTTTTATTCGGTGCAATTCAATCGCAAACGAGTCTATCATCCTGATGATCTTCAAAAAGGAAGGCGGCATTGACAAAAAAAGTTTGAGCTTAGCGACATAATAAATTTCCACTTGCTCGGTCGCCCATCAACCGCCGGGTGGCATTTTTATCCTTCCGCAATCTCTGCCAGCGTGCCATCGCCGATCAGTTCGGCGAAATGCTGTTCGATACGGGCAGGGAGTTCCCCGCCGTGGATGAGCACGCCCATTTCCATGTTGATATTCATGGCGTATTCGGTCAGGTTGGCGCTGGAAAGATACAAATGGTCGCCATCGGCTACGCCAATTTTGGCGTGCAGCGAGCCGATTTTTCCATCTGGGGTGGTGGCTCGTTTGGCGTATGGCCAGATGAAGATTTTTGATTTTTCGCGCAGAGCTGCGCCCAGGGCGCGGATGGTACTGTAGGCAATCTTGCCTTCGCTGACTTCGGGAGATTCGAGAATGATGGTAATCTCAACCCCATGGTCAGCTGCTTTTTCCAGTGCTGCAAGGATATTTTTCGCTTTATAAACCGCAAAACTAACGATCAGGATGCGCTTGCGCGCGCCGCTG
Source organism: uncultured Anaerolinea sp. (assembly GCA_964536185.1). Taxonomy (GTDB): domain Bacteria; phylum Chloroflexota; class Anaerolineae; order Anaerolineales; family Villigracilaceae; genus UBA5195. The sequence continues at coordinate 4,318 of CAZHWV010000230.1, forward strand.
ACCAACTCAATCAGGGCTTGATCGGTGCGGCGCAGGCTGACCTGCGGGTTGCGTGGGCCGGTCCAGGTCAGTTCAACTCTTTGTTTGTTGCGCTCATGGATCAAGGAGGCGGAAGCGGTATGCAGCAGCAGAGCCACCTCGTGGGGGGGCGGCGCTGGACTTAAGGTTTCCCATTCTTTGATGAAGCGGCGAATGCGCTCCTGGAATTCGAGCTGCGGGATGGCAATTCGCAGCAGGTGAGACAGGCGCGCCCAATTGGTTTGGGTTTCCGCCTGGAGCAGGTCGGTCAGGTGGGCAACGTGTTCGTCCGGCAGATCATCCACCAGGCGCAGGATCATTTCAGGAATGGTCGTCATCGGATTTCAAAGAAACTGCGCCCGTCTTTTTCAACGGTCGGGGCCAGGACCGCGCGATCCAGGTAGCGGTTGCCTCGTTCGCAGGATGTTTCGGGCGCGAACAGGCAGGCGT
>CAZHWV010000231.1:0-4753 GCA_964536185.1 uncultured Anaerolinea sp.
TCTCGAAGTAGCCCATGTCCCATTGGGTTGGGTTGGGCTTCCAGGCGCCTTCGACGCCGCTGGTGATGGTATGGACACCCTTGCCGGTGCCCAGGCTGTTCTTCCAGCCCAGGCCCATTTCTTCGAGGGGGGCCGCTTCCGGCTCGGGGCCAACGAGTTTCGGGTCACCCGCGCCGTGCGCCTTGCCAAAAGTATGTCCACCGGCGATGAGAGCCACGGTTTCTTCATCATTCATTGCCATGCGGGCGAAGGTTTCACGCACATCCAGGCCCGAAGCCACCGGGTCAGGCTTGCCATTCGGGCCTTCGGGGTTAACGTAGATCAGGCCCATCTGCACCGCCGCCAGTGGATTCTCCAGATTACGGTCGCCGCTGTAGCGCTTGTCCCCCAGCCAGGTCTGTTCATTACCCCAGTAGATGTCTTCCTCGGGCTGCCAGATATCGGCGCGGCCGCCGCCAAAGCCGAAGGTTTTGAAGCCCATCGATTCGAGCGCCACATTCCCAGCCAGGATCATCAGGTCAGCCCAGGGGATTTTGTTCCCATATTTCTTTTTGATCGGCCAGAGCAGGCGGCGGGCCTTATCCAGGTTGCCATTATCGGGCCAACTGTTGACCGGCGCAAAACGCTGATTGCCGGTGCCGCCACCGCCGCGACCATCCGCGGTGCGGTAGGTGCCAGCGCTGTGCCAGGCCATGCGAATCATCAGACCACCATAGTGGCCCCAGTCGGCTGGCCACCACTCCTGTGAGTCGATCATCAATTGGGACAGGTCTTGCTTGACCGCGGCCAGATCGAGCTTCTTGAATTCTTTGGTGTAGTTAAAATCGGGGCCCAGCGGGTTGGAGGCGGGCGCGTGCTGGTGCAGGATGCCCAGATTCAGTTGGTTGGGCCACCAGTCGCGGTTCGAGGTTCCTCGGCTGGCTGTGGTGCTGCCAGCTTTGCCGGTTACTGGACACTTACTTTCGTCGCTCATCTTTAGTCTCCTTTTTTGAAGTGGTTTGAGTGGGGCATAATCAATCTCCAGTTCCCGATCCACAATCTAGTTGCATTTGGTGCAAATCAAATGTGGGTGCGCACCGGGCCGGTTGCCATCGTTGCGATTATCATCCCGCAGGTCAATCTCCAACACCTGGTTCATTTCCTTGAGCAGGGCCAGGGTCTTGTAAACGGTGGCGTGGCTCATCGTCGGGAATTTTTCCTGGATTTTGGCATAGAGTTGCGCCGCGCTGGGGTGTCCCTCACTCACGGCAATCAGGCGCACCAATTCCAACCGCTGGGGCGTCAGCCGGAAATCGCGTTCTTTGAGCAGGGCAAGCATTTCGTTGAAACGAGCTTCAGGGTCAGGCATAGTCAGTTTTCGATATAATGCTTATGGATAATGATTATCCATAAGCATTATATACCGGGATGACAGGCAGGGTATCACCCAACCGGATGATTTATACCGTCGCTCACCTTTTCACTGCTCCGGCGCTATTCATTTGGGGCGTGGTTGGTTTCTTATCTCACCCACTAAAACCTGAAAGACAAGGCTGGAGGCAGTAAGGGATTGGATAAAAACATATAGACCACATGGAATCTATGTTCCATATGGTCTATATAATGTGCCCCCAAGGCTGCACGTTATATATGTGTGTTTGGGCGTTGAGAGGGTGTGCGATGACAAAAATACTTTTTCAGGTTCTAAGAGGGCCGGGAGATCTGTCTCAAAACTTGTGTCGAGCTTCGGAAAAAATTTTACAAGAAGCCGCCTACGGTTGCTGTCCACGTACTATAGTGTTTTGTTGTGGGCCAAGAACCGCACATATAATCGGTTTTAAGATGAAGTACCGGGCTGAGTAGCGATGATATCACCCAGCCCTATCCAGCCCGTGCCGAATTGCCAGCACCGCCGCTTGGGTACGGTCGGCAACTTCCAACTTGGTAAAGATGGCGCTGACATGGTTGCGCACAGTGCCTTCCGAAAGGGATAGCTGTAGGGCGATTTCCGAGTTGGTCAATCCGCGTGCCAGCAAGCGCAGAACATCGGTCTCCCGTTCGGTAAGTTTTCCCTGAAGCTGCGAATCTAGCCTGGGAGCATCGCCAGCTACCTGCCCCAGGATTTTCCCAGCTACGGACGGGTCAATGAAAGACATTCCCGCCACCGTTCCACGAATCGCTTCAATGACTTTTTCGCGCGTGGTGTCCTTGAGCAAATAGCCCGAGGCACCCGCGCGGATGGCATCGAAAACCCACTCGTCGTCATCGTAGGTGGTCAAAACCAATATTTTTATTTTGGGGAATTGCGCCCGGATTCGGCGTGTGGCTTCGACACCGTTCATGCCCGCCATTTTCAAATCCATCAAAACCAGGTCAGGGAATTTGACCGCCGCCAATTCCAGAGCTTCTGCGCCATCCTGAGCCAGCCCAATAATTTCCAGATCCTTTTCAAGCCTGAGCATCATCTCCAACCCATCGCGGATGATAGCCTGATCGTCACAAATGAGTACTCGCATGGCGAAATCCTTTACATTCTCAACTGAACCATGGTGCCCCGTCCAATTTGGCTCTCCACGGTGAGCTCGGCACCGAGCAACTGCGCCCGTTCGCGTATGCCCGATAAGCCAAAGTGACCGGATTCTTCGGTTAGTGCCAGACCCAACCCATTATCCTGTACAGACAGGATCAGGTTGTTTGGGTTGACAACCAGCCTGACCAGCAGGTGTTGGGCATTGGCGTGCAGGACAACATTTTCAATGGCCTCCTGGGCGATTCGGTAGATGTTTTGCTCCACACTGGGGGATAACACCACCCGTTCGGGCAGAATCAATTCCAAATCTAGTTTGCCACGGTCTGCAGCGGATTCAGAGAGCTGGCGCAAAGCCTGGATTAATCCCAAGTCATCCAGCGGCCTGGCGCGCAGGGCCTTCAACGCCCGGCGGGTTTCATCCAGCCCATCGCGAGTGACGGACAGGGCTTGCGCCAGCAGTTTGCGGGTGGTTTCTGGGTCAACATCCAGGTAGGCTTTGGTGGTTTCCAATTGCACGGATAATCCGCTCAAAGTATGCGCCAGCGTATCGTGCAGTTCCCTCGCCAGGCGGTTGCGTTCGCGGCTGATGGTCAGGCGTTCGAGCGTATCGGCATAATCAGTAAGACGCGCATTCTTTTGAGCTAACTCATCCTGTTGGAACCGGATCTGCTGCATGAGTTGGCTGATGAAATACCCGACCACCAGGAAACTAACCGAGCGCACCAGTGTGACAAACAACGCCGCCTGGGTGGCCGCAGAATCGGGCGGGGGAAAAACAAAGAACAGGGCAATTTGCAACCCGGCAGTACCAAGCACAAAGCCAACCACCTCTTTCCAGTGATAGAGCCAGGCGGTGATGACCAGCCCAATGAACAAAATCGGCAGCAACCGGAGCGTGATTCCTTCGATATTGAATAACGGCAAGGCAGGCAGGGTGGGCAGCAATAGATGACCGACCAGGATGGGCAGCCCGGTGAGGATCATCAACATCAGCGGCGCGTACCCATTCCCCAATCTTTTTGCCAGGGTTGACCAGCGCGAAAGGCCAAGAAATGCCAGCGCCACAAACGCATTCCCTAAATAGTAAGCCCACGGCCTATTTTGGGGGTCTCCGACCAAGATAAAAGCGTCAATCCCGGCCAATGCCAGGAGGTTCCCGAGCCAGATCCAGGCGGCGATCCGCACGAGACGGTTGAAATCAAGTTCAGTACGACGATTAAGCATAAAACTATCATATCACCGCTCCCAGCCGTTGACCCGTGCCAGGTGTCACGCTTTTGGGCGCCAACCCATGACAGGCGTCATGGTTCATCATAAAAATCGTGACTGGGGACACTTTGGCCTTTGAGTTGGGAAAAGTAAACTGAACACAAGCGCGATATTCACTTCAAAAAAGGCCGCCATGAATAATCTCAGCCACGCCATCCGAAAATTCAACCGTTTTGAACTTAAATACCTGCTCACACTCCAGCAGGCCGAGGCCTTCAAAATCGCCCTGAAAGCCTATCTCCTGTTGGATGAGCATGGCAACAACAATGGGCGCTATCCACTAGCCAGCCTGTATTACGACTCGCCCGATTTGCGCTGTTATTGGGAGAAGGTGGACGGCGTCAAATTCCGCCGTAAGTTGCGCATTCGCCGCTATGAAACGGGCGAACCCCTGGACAATGAAACCCCGGTTTTTGTCGAAATCAAGCAACGTATTGACCGCGTTACCCAAAAGCGGCGCGCCATCCTGCCTTATGGCGCTGCCCTACAACTGTGCAATGCGCGAGAAATGCCCGCCCAGTTCGCCCCCGATGACAAAGTTGTACTTGATGAAATCCACGCTTTTCTGTGGCAGTACAACCTGCACGCCGCCAGCATTGTGCGCTATGAGCGCCAGGCTTTTATCGGCAGCGACTATGACATCGGCCTGCGGGTCACATTTGACACCAACCTGACTTACCAGGTGAACCCGTTGCACCTGCATGAGCCACCCGCCAGCCTGCCCATGCTCCCCGCCAACCAGGTTGTCATGGAAATCAAGGTCAATGAGCGCATCCCCTACTGGCTGACCGAATTGGTGGCGGCGCACAACCTGCAAATGGTGCGCATGAGCAAGTACTGCCGCAGTGTGGAAGCGGCTAATCTGATTTCAGCTTGAATAATTTCGAGGAGACAAAATGGACATTTTCAACTTTCAAGACCTGACCGGCGAGTTTTCGGTGCTGGATGTAGTCCTCGCCATGCTGCTGAGCTTCC
>CAZHWV010000232.1:0-1067 GCA_964536185.1 uncultured Anaerolinea sp.
CGGCAGCATCCACAGCAGCACCAACAAAAGAAGGCGCTTTGTACAAACCGGCAAAAGCTGCGGGAGAAGCTGTCAAGTATGGAAAAGGTGCGCTTAAAGGTATTCCATATATAAGCGGCGGTATAGGCGCATATCAAGGCATCTCCGACTTAAAAGACGCTGGTGGTTTTTACAACGACCCAAATGTTCCTACATTAGAAAAAGCAAAACAAGCTGGACTTACTACGTTAAAAGCAGGTTTGCCAATTGCTGGAACGGCGGTTGGATCTTTGTTTACTCCTGCCGGTGCTTTTGTTGGTGGTGCTGCGGGCACAGCCGCTTCAGAGTATCTTGATTTAGAAACAGATGCGTTAAAAGCGTGGAAGAAAGCCAACCCACAAGCTACGCCAGAGCAAGCCCAAAAAGCCGCAGTAGCACTTGCGCCTGCATACGACGGGCCAAAACTTAACGCAGCGCAAGCAGAACGTGCCGTTACTAGCCAACCTACAATTACGCCGGTTCCTGAACCCAAGCCTGATCCTAATGCTGGGGGCGTCAGAGATCTCCTCCCAGCCGTAAACGCTACACCATCAAAAGCGCTTAGCATTGATGACTCTACAGCACTGGGCGATAAATTCTTAAATTCAAAATCACGTATAGCCGACATCAATCGCCAAGTTCTGCAAGAACAAGTGGACGCCAACAGAGCCAAAGAAAATAGCATTGAGGCTTTAGCAGCCTTTAACAAAAAGCAAGGCCCCGCGTATGAAGGTTACGAGCAAACGTTGAAGAAAGAAGAATTGCAAGACGCCACCGACAAAGAAAAAGCCGGTTTGATGGCGCTCTTCAAAGGTTTCTTAGGTGTGGCCGCAGGCGAGTCACCAAATGCCGCTGTAAATATTGCAAAAGGCGCTCTGCTTGGAGTAGACGACTATAACGTTGCCATGAAAGATCTTAAAAAATCTGCCAAAGAACGCAATAAAGAATTTCAATTTATTCAACAAGCCCGTCGTGCAGAAGAACGCGGTGACTTTGACAAAGTCCAGATGTACGAAGATAAAGCTACTGCGGCTAATCAAGCCTCTGCT
>CAZHWV010000232.1:1077-4740 GCA_964536185.1 uncultured Anaerolinea sp.
TGGAAAAATTAGTTCAGACATATATAACACGACACTGTCAAACATTTCGCGTGAGAATATTGCCGCAATGGGTGAAAGAGGCGCAACTGCTCGTGCCAACGCTCAACTAAGGGCTCCTAGTTCCCAAATGCAGTTGTTTAGTGCCCTTGGCAACGGTAACATTGAGAAAGGCCTTGGCGTATATGCCAATATCATGGGCCCTGAAGCCAAAGGCGATCAAGCTATTATTGCCAAGTACAGCGGCCCTCAAGGTCAGATTGCGTTGCAAATGCTAGAAACGCAAGGCCCTGAAGGTAAAGCTCAAGCAGAGTTAATTAGACAAATTATTAAACAAAGTACAGGTTCAATGCTTAAACCGCAAGAGGGCGCAGGCATGCGCGGTTAGTAGTAGAATTTAAATAGTTGCGCACGGATCGGCCCGTGCGTAAACACAAGCACTTTTGCCGCACAATTAGGACAAAACATGGCTAAGAACCTCCCCTTACCTGACGGAACCTCGGTAACTATTCGGGAGGGCGAGACTCCTGCACAGACGTGGGAGCGTGCGCAGCGCATGTATCCTGAGGCGTTTAGATCCAAAGAACCCGAGAAAAAAGAAGTCACGGTTGGCGGTCAGACCAAGGAGTTCTTTAAAGGTCTAGCCCCCGGCGCTATCAATCTGGTAGAAAGCGCGGCTATTGGTGCGTCCTCACTGCTCAAAGATGACACTGAGAAAGCCGCTCGTGCAGGCATTGCAAGTCTGGCCAGTTCTGCCAAGAAACCGTTTGAAGCCGAGGCAGGCTATGAAGATACTGTTGGGCGTAAGTTTGGTGAAGCTGCCGGTTCAATCATCCCGTTCTTAGCTCTTGGCCCGTTAGGTGCGGCAGGCCGTATTGGTATGGGTGCGCTTGGTTCTGGCGCAGGTGCTGGAGAAGCGCGTACGCGTGCCGAAGAGGGCGGAGCTACGGAAGGACAACGCGCAGGTGCAACAGCCTTGGGCGCAGTGGTCGGCATCAGTGAGATGTTTGCCCCCGCTCGTATTCTGGGACGTATATCAGAGCCTGTTAAAGATGGCGCTGTGTCCTATGTCAAACGTGCATTGATGGCTGGTGGCGAAGAAGCCGCACAAGAAGCCGCATCCCAAGTTGCGCAGAACTTAATCTCCAAAGGCATTTATAAGCCTGACCAAGAAATCATTGAAGGCGTTGGCGAGTCCGCTGCTTATGGTGGAGCGGTTGGTGGACTAGCTCAAGGTTTGTTGGATCTGGCGCTTGGTCGTCGTGCCAAAGGTGCGGGTAAACCCCAACAAGAAGAGTTTGCCAAGCTTCGTGCCGAGGAAGAACAACGCCTTGAAGCAGAGCGTCAGCGTAAGACAAAGCCTGAGTACGCACAAGAAGTTGTGCAGCAGTACGACGTACTGGCTAAACAGAAGCAAGAATTGATTGCGCAGATTAAGAAGATGGAAAAAATGTCCCCTACTGCTGATGCAGACCGGGCGTTTAACACTCAGATTAACGCGCAGATAAAAGAGTTAAATAAAGAAATTGAGCCGTTGGCTGACGACTACTACAAAGCCAAAGGCATGCTTAACCAGATTGCAGAGCAAGAGCGCGTTGCCAAACTTACACCACAAGAGTACGCGTTTGGTCTGGAGCCTGAGACAGAAGAGCAGAAGAAAGCGCTGGAGCCTGAGTTGTATGAGCAACAGATTGCTACGCCTCCTAAACCACCGGCTGAATTAACTCCAAGAGAAAAAGTTGCTGAGTATGCTAACCAACGTATTGCTCTGGCCAACGAGCAGATGAACACGGCGGCAAGCTTTGCGCCTAAATATAGAACGGAAGCAACTAAAGATTACGTAGACTACTTGATGCAAGACCCTGAACTTGCACAGCAGATTGTAGAAACCCGCCCAACGCTGGCAGGCTTGCCTACGGACAATAAAGGAAAACCTTTACTCAGCAACGCTGAAGTCCTTGATGCTTTAAAACTGCAAGTCAAACCGCTGATGGAAGCTAAGAAGAAAGCGGAAATTGAAACGTTCCAAACAGAGATGGGCGTTCGTAAGGGAGCGCTTGGCGCAACCAAGACGGTTGAGGAAGAAGACCAAAGCGTTGCAGCCCTGCGCGATTGGATGGACGAGAGCAGAGACAAGTTTCAGCCTAGCACCGACAGCGACTTCAACTACCTTAACGGCATGTTTGAGAGCGCCTTCAAAGGCCAGCCACAACCTATTGCTGTAAACGAAAACCTCCGGCCTTTGCGTGAAGCGCCTACAGTACGTAAGACGGTTGAAGAGTTACTAGACATAGTTGACACCGCGGATAGGGAACAACGCTCATACCGTACGGCGGGTAATCGCGCGGCAGCGGTTGAAGCTATCAAACGTCGTGACGCGGCTAGCAACCAACTTAACGCCATGTCCGCAGAGCAACCTGCTGGCGCAGAAACCAAAGGTTTAAAGCGCGGCCCTGCCGAACAAGACAGTCGCGCATCCTACGCTCGTGAATTGATTGCCGCTCGTCGTGGTCAGCAAGAAGCTATGGCCAAGTTGGAAGATGCCACATCTGGACTTAGATCTCAACAACTGCTTGGCAAAGAATCTGAGCAAGTGCGCAATCCTGAAACGGGAAAGATGGAGACACAGCTTGTTGATTTTGGTAAAGGAGTGGCGTCAAACACCGAAGAAGGTTTGACCAAACGCGCCGCCGAAGCACAAGCACAATTTATTAGAAACGCACTGCAAGAAGCGGCAATCCATCGCCGAGCCGCAGGCAAACCTGCACTGAGTACTGACGAAGCGCTCATTGCCGCGTCTAAAATTCATGATACCTTTAACGACTGGATTAACCGTTCAAAAGAAAAAGGTTCGCCTGCAATATACAAAGACGTTGAAACACAAAAAGCTCAATTCCGTTCTAACAAACTGGTCATATCTTCAAAAATAGAACGCAAGTTAGTTCAAGACGCAGTTAAAAAAATTAGCGACGCCGAGGTAAAACACTTCAAAGCTAGAGCAGATACCGTCAGAAACAAGTTGTCAGAAGAAGCCCCGTCTAAAGTGCAGCGTGTAGAGGCTGGCCCACTTAAGCGTCAGTTTGCCACAGAGGAAGCCAAGAAGACAGCCGAGGCCAAAGGTGAGACCGCTACAACGCTGGGTGGTCAGTTACGCCGCCGCAAAGAATATGTCAGCAACTTGTTGGACAGAGCGCTTGCGCTCAAGAATCTGCCAGAAGGCGGCAAGTTTGAGTACACCGACGTTGACGGCAAGACCAGCGTAGTCCAAGTTAAAGGCATGCGCGAAACTTTAGAGCGTGCAAAGGACATGATTGAGGACGGCGTAGCTGACACACGTCTGCTAGACGCTGCTGAGAATCAAGCCGAGCGCGTGCTGCGCGGCCAAGACTTAGGCCAAGTTACCCGTATGGGTCGTGAACAGATTGCTGAAGGCAGACAAGTTGTACGCAATGTTCCCGGCAAGGAAGCGTCTACAGAGATTGGCCGCAGAGGTCAGAAGTTTGTAACCACCGGTAAGCTTGAAACCGCCGAGCAAGAGAAAGCTACGTTCCCCAAAGGAGCGCCTGTTGCCGTAGAAGCCAACGAAGCCTTGCGTGAGTTGGAAGAAGCCATTGCGCTCAACGAACGTTTAGTTCAAGAAAAGGCTGGCCAAAAGTCTTTGTTCCC
>CAZHWV010000233.1:0-4733 GCA_964536185.1 uncultured Anaerolinea sp.
GCTGCTGAATATATTCGCCGTATTGATGAAATGGGCGGAGCATTAAGTGCCATCGAACACGGGTTTATGCAAAACGAAATTCAAAATGCCGCTTATGTCACCCAAATGGCAATTGAAAAGAACGAGCAGATCGTGGTGGGTGTCAATCAATTCCAAATTGATGAAAAAATTAGCCTGGAGCGGCAGAAACTTGATCCTGCCATTGAAGCCGCGTCACACAAACGTTTGGCTAATTTACGGGCAGGGCGTGATAACCACAAAATTGCCGAACTACAAACCCAATTAGAAACCACAGCCCGGGGTAATGACAACCTGATCCCATTGTTTGTTGAATGCGTTGATAATAAAATGACCCTCGGCGAAGTATGCAATAGCTTGCGCAACGTCTGGGGCGAATATCAGCAAATTGGTTTTTAACCTTTCCATTCGCTGAAATGGTTTTGACTTTCATGAATTTCCAGCCAGTTGAGTGTAAATGGCCGGTGATAAGCCGAGTAAATCCAAGATACTGGCCTGTAAATCTGATATTGGTGTAACATGGCGAACGTTGCCGTCCGGCAAATGTATGATCGTCAAGTAAATCTGATCAAAAGCCTTGAGCAATCGCTCAGTAGTTGGGTTGTCAATACCCTTCTTGGGATTATTCCCAATCAATCCAACCAGTTTTTCCTGTTTTTGAGTTAGCCGCCGTCGCACTACGAATTCAATCAGGGTCAATATCCTTACGGCAATGCTTAACAGATTGGTCAAACCTACCACCTGATCGTCATTTTTGACGAATAATGGATTTAGCGAGAGCGGCACACCCTTCAGACGATGAAAACCATGCTCAACGAGCCACTCATCCCGATAAGTTAGCACAGCTTGCTCCAAATCGAGTTGTTCTGCCGGAGCATTGCTGACATAAGCACGCCAACCAAGCGTCTTTTTTTGTGCATCAATGGCTTCTTCTTGCCGGGTCACGGCTGTAATTTGGTAACGAACTGTAACACTCTCTTCCGTAGGCCGGTCAGGAGTGCCACGACCTCGCCCAACATACTTGGTCAGACACTTTTCCTGGCGTTCAAAAGTATATGCCAGGAGCCCTTCGACGTTATGCGCTTTGAGAATGACTGTTGCCGCACTGACTAATGCGGCTTCATCCTGAATTTGGCGTTTACCACGTGCGGGAGGTGGCGTCAACGCTTCCAATTTGTCCGCAGCACGTTGCAATCGTCCTTCCAATCCATCGAGCATACTTTTTCGGTAGCTTTCCGAGCGCACAACAAAGACTTGCTCTGTCCACTCGATGATTTCTTGCTCTTTACCATCTTCTATGACTGCATCAGACTTCGCCTGAAGCGTACGCTCAAAAACGTATCCTTCTGCAAACATTTTCTGCTTTCCGTTTTCATTCTGAACAAAAACGGGGGTCAGAGTTTTTTCGCCACTGTTAACAGCTTCAACCCACGTTCCCATCTCTTTGGCGGTATCGCCAGTTTGAGCCAGTGGGCAAAGATAGTAATGATTCAAACGATGTATATGAGATCTGATCGCCAAGGCGCTCATTTTACTGTCGCCAACAAATAGGAGCCCGATCCCTTCTATGATTTGCAGCACTCGATCTACTGCCGGAATATATAACTTGTCATCTGCAATATTGCCAGCAACTACTTGACTTACAATTGGCAGCCCTAACGGATCGAGTGCTGCAACCATCAGCTTAACTTGTCGCAATGTCGGATCATCTTTGCTGTAACCGTATTGGAACAAGCTCTCTTCGCCGCCTTCATGGTATCCTGACACAGTTGTTGTGTCCAAACGCACGTTTTTTGGCGTTAATTCGTACACGCGCAGGATGCTTCGACCCAATTCGGTTTCAACTGCTTGCCAGGTAGCTGGTTTGCTCAATCTCCGCAGCAGAAGTGTCAACCGGTCATCCGTAAAATCCAATTCGTGAACTCGCTGACCGGTTATTTTCTCAATGGTTTCTTGCGCTTGTTTCACCCAGGACTGGACAGGATGTTTGCGGTGATTGCTTTCTGTCAAAATATGCGCCAGCCAAATTGTGGCTATCCAGCCCCAGCTTAGTCCTTGATGGAGCCCATGCCGACCGAGATGATGATCGAAAATATCAGGTAATCCCAGTCGCAACATGACTGATAGCAAAAGCGGAAAATCGTCTACTCGTTCGGTTGTTAAGGTCAGGTCTGGGCTCATTACCCGAGCTTACCAGAAATTCACGATTACGTAAAATTTTCAGCGAATGGAAAGCAGTAAGGTCAATTTATTTGATGTGAAAATCATGCACCGCGATGGCAATGAGAGTCGGGCCGGGCAGAGCTTTTCCAGATGGCGAGCGCGGTGTAATCAGTCGTTGCGAGGCGTAAAGGATTTCGGCGCCTTGTTTGTGTTCAAGGACGACGTTCGCGGCGGTGGCTAATTTGCTGAGAATCTCGGCGGTGTAATCGTGCTGGATAAGGCGACCCGCTTCAGGGTCGAAGCGGAAACGCTGGATAGGGTTGTGAGTCGGGATCGTCTTTGGAAAAGTCGCTTCTAGGCTGTTGTCCCCAATTTCTTTCCAAAGGATTTCCTCACGCATCAACAAAGTGGGCAGTGTGAAGTAATTCCAAAAAGCGTAGTTGGCGAAATAGGACATATCGAGGTCGTCCCAATGGAACAACCGTCCGAAACCGCCGGGAAAAACGCTGCGCGCATTTTTGCGTTCAGCAATGACTTTGCCGTTTGAGTCTTCGAGGCGGGTATCATCTCCATCGAGCACACCGCTGATCTGCGAATTTTTTCCAATGGGCGTCAAACGCACAAAAGGACGATGCACATCCATTGTGATTTTGGCATGTTTGAAGGCTGGTCTGCCTTTCATCGTGAAAGCCAGTCCATGAGCACTGACTTCCGCTTCGATAGTTTTCGCATTGGACCAAAATTCTTTGCCGCCATACGCGGCAACCGCTTTTTCTGCAATCTTGTTCATTTGCTTTTTAATACCTTGATAACTTCTTCCGGCGCTTCTTCGGGCGGATAATGACCGATCTTATTCAGGACTTTGAGCGTGTGATTCTCCATCAGGTCAGTCCACACTTTGAGTTCGCCCTCCTTAAAAGCAATATCCGAATCGCCCCAGACAATGTCAGTGGGGATGTGCTTGATCTTGTCTCTTTGTGCCCAGAGAGTTTCATACCAGGCTGTCGAGCCGATGATTTCGCGCGGGAAGACCCATGTACCGGTGCGGGCGCTCTTTTCTGCATGAGGCATGTAGTAATGTTTTCTCACTTCTTCTGACATCTTCTTCTTCGGGCCGTAGGCGGCTTTGGAAAGGACTTTTCCGATGATGTTGAAGTTCATGGTGAAGAATTTCCCGATGGGACCGCCTGCCATGCCGCTGAAGATTTGGAAATTGGGAATGTCGTTTACCGGCCAAAACCAGGTATTGCAGACCACCATTTTTTTAACCTTTTCTGGATGTTTGATCGCGTACGAGATTGCGGGTGGGCCGCCATAGTCGTTCATCACAAAGGTGATGTTATTCAAGTTGAGGCTGTCGAGAAATTGCTCGACCAGTTCCGCATGATGCTTGGGGAGATAATCCCAATCGGCGGGTTTGTCCGAAAGCCCAAAGCCAATGTAATCGGGCGCGATGCAGCGCTTTGTCTTGGACATTTCCTTGATAATTTCGCGGAATTCAAAGGACCAGCCGGGGTTGCCATGCAGCAACACGATTGGGTCGCCGGTTCCTTCATCGACAAAGTGCATGTCGCCGAGAAGCGTTTTGAAATAATGGTCTTTGAATGGATATTCCTTTTCGTTCAGCCATTCAGGTCTTGCTTTGTCGCTCATATATACTCCTCGTTTCCCTTTTTAGTTTTATTTGATTTCCTGGTTTTCTTCGACGATCATTGATATTTTGTGAAGCCCGCGCATGATCAGATCCCATTGATCCGCGCCGACTTTATCCAGGATGTTGGACTGGGCTTTCTGCCAGTAGGGAAGCGCTTTCTCCAGCGCGGACTGTCCTTTGGCTGTCACCGTCAGTGGACGGTAGCGGCGGTCTTTTCCGACCGAGACTTTGACCAGCCCCTTTTTTAGCAGCGGACTCAAATTCCGGGTAAGAGTCGTGCGATCCATCGCAAGCATAAAAGCCAAATCCTGCATCGGCGCTTCGCCCATGAGAGACATGGCGCTCAACAGGGAATATTGTGTGGAGCGAAGTCCGACAGGCGCCAGCGCGTTATCGTAATATTGCGTGACCAGCCGTGTGACGCGGCGCGTGTTGAAGCCAACGCACGGAACGGTCTGGCGGGTGAATTCATAAAGGCTTTCTTTAGGCATTTCCTTGAGCATAATGAGTGTATATACACTTATTATGAGGAATTGTCAATAGTTTATATGTGTGTGTTGCCTACAAAAATAATATGCTGACGCAAGCCCGCAAGGCGTTTTTTGGGAAGTCCATTTTGGATGGTGCGGGCGGCGTTTTCGCTGGTCATCTGGCGGGTTGGCTCGATGACGAGCAGAGTCCCGCCTGGGCGTAGCAAATGCCAAAGGGAGCGCAGACCCGCTTCACGATTGGGAAGGACCGCCAGCAGGGAGGCGGGGGTAACCACTTGGGCAGATTCCGCTGGGAGGCTGGTAAAGTCGCCCGTTTGAAATTCCGCTGAAGAATGTGCGCAGCGAGCGATTCGTTTGGCAGATGCGATCATCTGCGGGTCGGTGTCGATGCCCAGAGCGCGGTAGCC
>CAZHWV010000234.1:0-4730 GCA_964536185.1 uncultured Anaerolinea sp.
CCTATACGTAAAACCGTTACGTTAACCAACCCTTTTACTGCAACGGCTGGTTCAAGCGTTATAGCAATTCTTGAAGTAGATCACGGATGCCTCAATGGAGACTCTGTTATTTATAGCGGTGCTGGTATTACAGGACTTGGCGGCAACATCACTGCCGCAGTGTTAACAGGCACGTTTCAGATTGCGTTTATAGACGACGATAACTACACAATTACTGTCTCTGCCACTGCAAACGCTACAGATGCTTCAGGCTCTCCCGGTGGCGGTACAGTCGTAACACAGTACGAAGTCAATACTGGAAACTCATATCAAGTACCACTAACCGGTTGGGGCGCTGGTCCTTGGGGTGGTGGTACATGGGGTAATGGACAACCTACCGGTACTTCTCTTTATATCTGGAACCAACGAAACTTCGGTGAAGATTTAGTCTATGGCCCCCGTGGTCAAGGAATCTATTATTGGAGCGCTAACGTTGGCTATTCTGCGGTGCAAATAACAATTAGCATTGCGGCTCCCGGCGTTATTACTTTGCCTGTTGGGTTCTCGTTCCCTACTGGTACAACAATTTCATTTACATCTACTGGCGCACTGCCTACAGGCTTGTCTGTTGGTACAACTTATTTTGTAGTGAACTCTACAGGCGGCACATTTAATGTGTCTACAACAATTAATGGCCCAGCCATTACAACTTCTGGCGGTCAGTCTGGTACTCAAAGAATATCTCAGCGCGGAATTAATCTAGCTAGTGTAAGTGATGATGACTGCCCTATTTATCAAAACTATCTTTTAGTATCTGACACCTCTCGTTTTATTCTTGTGTTTGGTACAAACGACTACAGCAGCACTGTGCTCAACCCGATGTTAATCCGTTGGTCTGGGCAAGAAGACCCCTACACATGGACGCCTTCAATTACCAATCAAGCCGGTAGCATCCAGCTTTCACATGGCTCTGAAATTATTACTGCCATTCAAACCCGTCAAGAGATTGTAGTGTTTACTGACACAGCTCTGTATTCAATGCAGTATGTTGGACCTCCGTTTGTGTGGAGTTCTCAATTACTTGGCGACAATATTTCTGTTGCCGGCCCCAACGCTGTAGCGCTTGCTTCTGGCGTAATTTATTGGATGGGGATTGATAAATTTTACATGTACGACGGTCGAGTACAAACATTAAGTTGTGATTTACGCCGTTACATTTTTCAAGATTTCAACGAGTTGCAGAACCAACAAGTCTATGCCAGCACTAACGAAGGCTTTAATGAAATTTGGTGGTTCTATTGCTCAGAAAATAGCACCGAAATTGATCGTTATGTTGTGTATAACTACTTTGAGCGTGTATGGTATTACGGTACTATGGGCCGCACTGCTTGGCTAGATTCTGGATTGCTGTCATATCCAATTGCTACAACTTATAACGGCAAGATTGTTCAGCACGAAGACGGCGTAGATGATGCTGAGAACCCAGATAATCCGCTACCGATTGCGGCAAATATTTCTTCGTCTGAGTTTGATATTGGCGACGGACATAACTTTGGTTTTGTGTGGCGCATCCTGCCTGACTTGACGTTTTCTGGTTCTTCTAGCAGCGTAACACCTCAAGTTACTATGACTCTGTACCCGCTACAGAACTCAGGCTCTGGCGTTAGCAGCACTGCGGCTGCTCCTGTTGTTAAGAGTTCTTCGTATGTCATTACTGAACAATTTACAGGACAAATTTACACCCGTGCCCGAGGCCGTCAGTTAATATTTAAAATTTCATCTGCTGATTTAGGCACAACATGGCAGCTTGGCGCGCCCCGTATCGACATTCGTCAAGACGGTAGGAGATAAACCATGGGCATGCTTCAGAACCAGAATTCGCCTAACGTACCGGCAGCGCCCCCGCAATACGATCAGGGGTTCATGAATCAGTACACTAACGTGTTAAGGCTGTTCTTTAACCAAATTAATGCAGTGCAGCAATTAAATTTGGCGCGTTTGAATTTGGATTTAAGTACACTGCCTACTGATGCTGATTTGCCTAACCTACGTATTGGTGATGTGTATCGAGACACACAAGATGGCGTACAAGCTACAAGCCAGATGCTCCGCATTAAAGTGCCAGTTGATTTAACGGGTGTACAAGGTACAGGGGCAGTTGGAGCGGTTGGCCCTGTTGGTGGCACAATAACTAAAGGTCTAACGAGCGTTAGTAGTACTGGCGCAGTTGGTACAGTTACTCCATAATATCGACATCAATAACCTAGAGCAAATACATGGACATCGACGCTATTAGTAAAAACCCTAAGTACAAGAAGATTGATCTTGACTATGTGGAGTTTGTCGAAGTAGACGACATCTGGGTCCGTTCCTATACGATTCCAAAGTCTAAGACTGTTTTATCTCAGCATGTTCATACTCACCCTCACGTAACGTTGATATCGCATGGCGCTGTGGAAGCTTGGCAAGATGGCGAGTCTATAGGGCGGTTTGATGCCCCTGCTGTTATTACGATCCCTGCGGGCAAGAAGCACGCATTCATGGCGCTGACGGATGACGTGACGCTGTGTTGTTTACATAACCTTCGCGGCACAGGACTAGAGTCGCCAGAAATTAAGGAGTTTTAATATGCCAATGCTCGCTATATTTGGGGCGGAAGTACTTGCTGCTGAAGTTGCCACCGCTACCGCCGCTGAAATTGCCGCCGCTGAAGCTGCCAAAGTAGCCGCCGCTGAAGCCGCTTCCGTTGCCGCCGCTGAAACTGCCGCCGCTGCCGCTGCTCAACAAGCCGCTGTTCAACAAACTGCACAAGCCGGTATTCTGGGGATTGAAGGGGCTGCTGCAAACGCCCCCCTTACAGCAGAGGCAGTTCAAAGCGCTGCTATGAATTCTGGGATTCCAGAACCTGTTTTCCAAAATATTGGAGGACAAGGAGTTACTATACCTCAAACTTCTCCTGTAATTGATGGTGGTATTACGTCTGTTCCTCAAGCAGCTCCTCCATCTTCACCCCTCGTAAACACTATGGGGCTTGAGATGCCCGGCGCTTATACGCCGTCAAACTATCCGATGGGGTATGAAGGACAAATTCCGGCTAATCAATTTATTGAGCCGGGTTCCGCTGGTATGCCCAGTATGCAAAATACAATTGCTCAAGCTAATATTCCAGTCACTCCTCCTTCAGGACTTGAGGCTGGATTTGACAAAGCTGTAAAGTTTGCAGAAAAAAACCCGTTCACTGCAATGACAGGGGCATACATGGGCGCTAGCGCTCTTGGCCTTTTGAATCCTAATGCCGCTACGTTTAATCAAGACAAATACGACGGTCCTTTGTCTAAGTACAGGTTGTCACCTAATTTTCAAGCGGGCAGTGCTAACCCAGCAAATTTTCAGTATAGGCCTCGCTATGCAGCGGGTGGCGGCATCATGGGCGCTGGCTCTTACGATATTCCTGTAGGATACGATGAAGGTGGCGATGTGCCTGAATATGCCAGAGGCGGTAGCCTCTCTGACTCTATTGAGAGCTATCAAAAAATGTTGGCTGGTAAACCGCAAACAGCCCCTGCAAGGTCTGCTAACGTAGGTATCTATTACGACCAAGACCCCGATACCCGCTATCAGGATGCATTGACTGCTGCTCAGATTCGTCAAGCCAAAGTTAACCAACGCGCTTACGTTTCTCCCCCTGCCGCTAAGCGTCCTACGCCTTTAGGTAAATTAAATATGCCTACAAGCGCTAAGAACAAAGGCGACGTAGAAGCTGCAAGTGGTGGCATCATGCAATCAAGCTTGGGCGGTTATGCTGCTGGCGGAAACCCACGACTACTCAAAGGCCCCGGCGACGGTATGTCGGACAACATTCCTGCAACTATTAACAGACGCCAACCCGCTCGACTTGCAGATGGCGAATTTGTAATCCCAGCTGATGTGGTGTCACATCTGGGCAACGGCTCTACAGAAGCTGGCGCTAAACAACTTCATGCAATGATGAATAAGGTACGCAAGGCGCGTACTGGTAATCCTAAACAAGGCAAGCAAATTAAACCGCAAAAATACATGCCTAAATAAATATGCCACTTTATCAAGTAGACCCTCGTTTTCTTCCTAAAGTTTGGCCTATTGCTGCGCCGCTTTTGCAAAAAGCAATTGACCTAGAACCAGAAGTGACTACGATTGAGCAAGTAGAATATTCTGTTCGTATAGGTAGAGTTTTCTTACTTGTATGGGAAGAAGACGGTGAAGGTATTACTGGAGCAGTGACAGTTGAGTTTATAGATTACCCACGCGAACGCGTGGCACACGTTAATTTGATGGGCGGTAAGGGCGTTGTGCGAGAGCATGTGTTTGATGCCGCTAAAGACTGGATGCGATCTTACGGAGCAACTAAAGCCCAATGTTGGGCTAAAGGCACGTTAGTGCAAATGTATGAAAAGATGGGCTTGGAAAATACTCACCAAGTAATGAGGATTAAATTATGAATCTGCTTAAATTTTGGAAGTCTTACTTCCTTGACCAATTTACTCTCCATCTTGGTGGCGGAGGTGGCGGCGGACAGACAACATCTACTGTTCAAAATACAAACGTTCCTGAGTATGCAAGGCCGTATGTTGAGACTATGCTGGGCGCAACTCAAGAGCAGTTGTTTCAAGGCAATAGAACCCCCGTCACTACAGACCCAGTAACAGGCGAAACTACGGGCGGCCAGTTTAATATTACTGGGTTTAAGCCCTATCAAGCATACGGTGGTCAAT
>CAZHWV010000235.1:0-4722 GCA_964536185.1 uncultured Anaerolinea sp.
AGGACCTCCCCCACCACCGGATCGGCATGCAACGCATCGCGGATGCGTTTGGCCTGCTCCACCATCTCGTGGCTCACCGGCGTCAGCCCGGCTGCCTCGGCCTCGGCGCAGTTGGCGGCACCGGCCTTGGTGTTGCGGGCGATCGTCTTGAACGCCGCAAAGCGCTGCTCGATGCGGAACGGCGGGGTGAGCAGGGCATCGACCAGATCCCCCTTGACCATGTCCGGCGAGGGGATGAACGGCGGCGCCCCCGGCCCGAAGCGCTGCCACCAGGCCCGCATCGTGCCCGTGACGGCTGCCTTCAAGGCGGTGGGAGACCAGGCGGGATGGCGGTGGTAGTCCGCCAGGGAGAGGTCGCTCATGGTCCCTCCTCCCGGCCATGGCCAAGGACGAGCTGCCTTGCCTCCAACAGCGACGGGCACAGGCCCGAATCGATGCCACCGCCTTCGCGGTGCAGCAGGGTGGCCACGTACCCGCCGCAGGCGCTTTGGCGATAGCTGATGGCGATGCCGTGGCCGGCCAGGGCAGCCAGGGATTCAGCGTTGATCGCCGGCCAGCGCTGCTGCCACGTGGCAAGGGCTGCAGAGAAAGAAGCCTGGATCAGGGTGTAGTGCTCCAGATCGGAGCGATGGGGGTATCGGATCTCCAGGCCATCAGGAGGCCTGGAATCGGCATCAGGTGTGCCGCGTTCGGCGCGATCCACAAGGTCTTGCAGGTCGACGCCAAAGCTACCGCCGCTGTAACGGTTTCGGGAACGCTAAAGCCAGGTATTCCGGCTACGCATAATTGCTGGTCTGTAGTGATGGCCACGGCCGCGGTCTGGTTCTGCGTGCTGCTGCTGGATCAGGAGGAGGCCTCGCCTTCCGAGGAGAGCAGTTCCGGGGCTGCTTCTTTCACCCAGGCTTCCAGTGCCTGGCGGGCGATGGGCAGGATGGCCGCTTGCAGTCGCTCGCCGGCAAAGAGCGCGTTCTCGATGGCCACGACCTGCTCCATCGGCAGATCACCGGCCTTGCGCAGCACCTGCATCGCCGCCGATACCGGCCGCATGCCGGCGCTCTCTGCTGCCTGGTCGAACAGCGTGCGCAGACGCTTGGTCTCGGTCTCCGCGTCGATGTCGTCCTGGCGGGGCCAGAGCTCAGCCGGACCCTCGAGCTTGCCGATGTAGCAGGCGAACCAGTCCTCTGCGCCCCAGAGGCGGCCGTCTGGGTGCCGCACCGGCTGGGCCCGCTGCACCCGGTCGCGCAGGGTCTTGTCCTTGATCGGGCCACGGTCCTCGAGGGCCAGGCACTCGTTGAGCACCCCCAGCTGCATGAAGGTGCTGGGCTGGGGCTGCTGGACCTTGCCATTCTCCAGGTTCCCCCACTGCCCTCCAGCCACCCGCAATGGCCAGGGGATCAGGGCAGGGCAGGCCTTGGCCCAGTCCTGGGCGGTGGTCACCGACCAGTCGTTGCTACGACGCCAATTGCGCAAAAATTTGCCAAATTGCACCCGCGCAGCGTCTAGCTTGTGCTGGAGGCTCTGCACGGGGTTGCCATTTGGGAACCCTAACATTATGCCTGTTGACTTCGCGAACGGTCGGCGGTAGTTCGCGCCTTCGCAACGAGCTGTATTGCCGTGGGGCTCTGCGGCAGGTCTCACCTCCTGCAGGGCCGCCGTCGTGCCGGGTCGCCAGCCCCTTTCAGCCTGGGCGTCCCGCTCTGGCTGGAAGGCCCCAAGCCAGTTGCCCAGGGCTTGTAGGGCGGCCTGGGGGGTCTGGCTTTGCTCGAGTGGCTGCCTGGGCTCAATGACATTTCTCTTTCTCGAAATGGCGGTAATTTGCGCCCGCGGTTATGGCTAAAGGCTGAGCGGCCGGGCGAGGTTGCTCGTGGGCGCACGGCAGGTTGTGGCGACGCTATCAATGCCGCACATCAGCAGCCTCAGAAGAATCAAAGAGGCATGAAGTGGGCCGCCTATCAAGTTCAGCGCCGTCAGATAGCTAAATAAGTCTTCTGACTCTTGCTCGGTCTGATTGATGCTTAGGGGTGGCATTACTGGCTCTGCTTGTTCTTAGATCTTGCGGCCGACCCCCTTGCTGCAACTGGCTTCTGTCCCGCTTGGGTGCTCGGATAGGCATCTGGCATGGCCCTGGCGGGGCGGCTTCAGAAGCAGGGTTGCAAAACATATTCCGGTCCGGTGTCGCAAGGAGGAACCCAAAGGGGTGTCTTATGATGTCGGAGGTTGTCATTTGTACCTTCCCTGTACCTCCTGAGACTCAATCCGGTGATCGAAAGTATTGTCGAGCGGTCAAGATTGGCTTTTAACCGATTGGTCCTGAGTTCGAATCTCAGGCGACCCATTCCAGTCGCAGCCTCGATTCTGCCCCAGATCCCTCTCAGGGAGCTGGATCTCATGAATCGCCAACGTCCGACAGGTCGCGACGCGAGACGACCACTTCGGACCCTTTTTGACCCATTTCTGGTCCTAGGTACAGATCTCCCACGCGTCTCATTTCGTGAGACGGGGAGGCTCTGATGCGGCCCCGCAGTGCTCTGCAGCAGGCCTCCTGTCGCTTACGCCTTGCTGCCTGTCCTTACCGGATTCGGCTGCATCCAGGGCGGAACAGTCCCTACCACTACGTGTACGAAACCCGTGCAGGTGGTCGCAGCCAGTCCGCCCGCGGCTATCGGGTCGATCGGGATGGTGATCTCGGCGAATTGGTAGAGCTACTGCTGGCGGCCCAGCGAAATTTGCTGCGCGGCGGGCAAGGGCTCGACTGGCGGCGGCTGCACCTGGCTCCGGGTGAACAACCTCCTGCTGATTGCGGCCCCTTGCAGACATGGGGAGAGATCAGATCGCTGATCAAAGCCGACATTGCGCCCGGTGGCCCCAAGGCCAAGGACCGCAACCCCTTCTCCTGCTTCACCGACCGGGGTTACTTCGGGCGTGCCTTCCCTGACGAGGCCTTTGCCCGCACGGAGGAGCTGGAGCGCTTCTGTCTGCACACCCCGGCCTCGCTGGATGCGCAGGCCCGCGATCGCTCCCAGCCCCTGGTTCCTCGCAAGACCAACACCAGCAGCTTTCACGGGGTGGTGCAGATGGTGAACTACCTGGCCAAGCGAGGGGTCTCCATCGCCACGCCGGAGCTGCGCGCCAAGCTCGAGGGCCTCAAAAACTCCAGCGGCAGGGTCCGCACGCCCGCCCCACGCTTCATTCCCTCCACGGCTGAGGTGGAGGCCTGGCTGGATCAGGTGCAGCAGGAAAACCCCTTGCGGGGCTGGGTGATGGCCGTCATTGCCTGCTACGGCCTGCGGGCCCACGAGGTGTGGCACATCGAGCGGCTGCCTGGCGAAAGCAGCGTCGAGCCCACCTTTCTGCAGATCAGCATGCTCGAAAGTCATGGTGAGCAGGCCACCAAGACCGGCCACCGCTTTGCGCTGCCGTTGCCGGAGGCATGGCTGGAGCGCTACCGCCTCAACGACGTGGCCCACTCCAGGGCGATGCTGGCCGAGCTGCGCCGGCGCTACCCCATCCGCACTGCGGAAGCCAGCGACGGCAGCGTCCAGTTCTGGAACAACGCCGCCCTGGGCCGGGTGGTGGTGCACTGGCTGCGGCATGCCACCAAGCCCGCTGGCGAGATCAAGGCCAAGCTGCTCGGCTGGCATCAACCCAGAAGCCTTCCAGGTCGGCCCCAGCCACCGCCGGTGCAGGGCCGCTGCAAGGCCTATGACCTCCGCCACGCCTGGGCAATCCGTGCCCGCGAGACGACCACCTGGTCGACAGCGCTCAAGGCCCAGGCGATGGGCCACAGCGAGGTAATCCACGCCCGCCGCTACCTGGTGGAGCAGACCGCCCAGCAGATTGAGCGGGGGATGGCGTTGCAGAAGGCTCTCGATGAGGGCCAGCGCTCTGCTCCTGCAGTTGCGCCTGCTGCGCCGCAGCCGGCCGCGGCCATTCCCCTGCCTGAGCTGGCTTCACCTGCAGCGCCTGCTGCTGGTCTGCCGGAGGAGGTCACCCCAGAGCTGCTCAACCTCGCCCGGCAGCTGATGGCCCTCAGCGCACGAGGTTGATGCGTCGGCTCTTGCGCAGACATCAAGGGCGATGCTCTCCACGCCTCGCTCTTGATGCCTGCGGTCTGTCGCCCCTTTGGTTATCCCGCTGGGCGGTTGATCGGGTTCCCATCAGGGTTCAGGGTCCTTGGCTTGCGCCGCAGTGGGTTACCGGTTGGGTTCCCAGAATGATGAACCTGGTTCAACTCCTGATCTCTAAGGATTACCGAAAGGGAACCTATTAGTAGATGTCGACATACCCGTGAATGGGGCAGTTGATGGCAGTTGTCTGCGGTTAATGTCCCGGCAAGTCGCCTGATGACCAGCAATGGAGTTCACCCATTCCACCCGGGAAGCCTGCAAGGCCTTGCGGATCAGTGACCGCACCCTGCTGCGGCTGCGCCGTGATGGGGTGCTGCGTCTCGGCGATCACTTCAGGGCTGCTGGTGCTGGGCTGCAGCGGCCCACCCTGCTCTGGAATCTCCCTGAAGTGGAGAAGGCCCTGGCGCGCCGCAGCCGTCGGGTGCTCCACGCCCAGCGCCCCGCTGCCCGTCCCTGTGCTGCCGGTGCCTCCTCAGGCGGAGATGCTGCCGCTGCCGCCGAGCAGGAGCCTGGCTTCTTCCACTGAGCGCACCACGCCGCCGCGGCCGCCGAGCTGCTGCACCAGCTGCAGGAACTTCTCCTGCTCCTCCCTGAT
>CAZHWV010000236.1:0-4710 GCA_964536185.1 uncultured Anaerolinea sp.
GCCCACGAGGTGATATTGGGGGACGTTTCTGAAAAGGTTGTCATGTGTCAGTTTTACTGCGACGATGGAGTGAGGCAAGGGTGTTGATTCCAGATGCTGAATATGTCCATAGCCAAGCCCAGGCTGTTTATAATAAGCGCCACCCTCTCACGTTTTGATTCTGGGCTTTACCCCACCTTCTCAATATCCGATTGGTGGAAACCCATGCCGGATTTGAAAGAGTATATCCAAACGACCGAAGCAGCCGCGCAGCTCAACTATCATCAAGATCAGCGCCATGCTCGACCAGGCGCTTGAAGAGAAATCACGGGAAAAGAACCCCCGTCGCTAAAAACAAAAAACCCCCTCACCCGAGGGGGTAAAAAATCGCCTATTCTTTAGAACGTATATTCTAACTAATGGGTTGCAATGCCCAGGTCAAGCAAGTTAACGCTCGTCATAAAGATAATCAGCCAGGTCTACCGCCTCGGCGCCTGCCACCCTGTCTATGCCAAAACCCTGGCACTCTTTAAGCAGGATTGCTATTAGTTACAATAAGTTATAATATGAGTTGCCCAATGAATTTCTCCGATGAAAATAAAGCTCCTCAGCTAACGAACCAAAGAGTAATAATGACAGACGACCCGGCGCAGCAAATCCACATCGAAACCCAAGACTTCAAAGGCAACCGGATCATCTGCGCAGAACTGCAGTGGCAAGATCACGTCATTGGTCACAACCGACACATCGAAATGGAAGCCCAGGAAGACCTGGTCATCGCCGCTCTATGTCGCCCCGTCACTCAAATGCGCTATCATGACACGAACTACCCCATGCGCATGACCTATTATGGCGAAGGTAACCTTACCCGCTACATCAAAGTAACCGTCCAATTTCAGACCGACGAATGCGTCGGCACAGGCAACCTAATCACCGCTTACCCCACCAATAACATGAAGCCAGGCGAAAAGCCGGAATGGCCAATAAGATGAACACACAAATCGAACCAACCCAATTCACTACAAACCTTTGGCGCGCTGCCCACAACCGCCGCCCCAGGCTGGAATACGATGACGCTATCGACACCCTCATCCTACATTTTGTCGAAGTCGCCCAGACCGAAATCATCGTCACCCACTACATCGACGAATACGTCTTCCTGCTCTTCAAGAATTCCGATCATGAAATTGTCGGCATGGGCGTCGAAGGCTTCCAACGCGGCTTCGCCCCCATTTACGCCAATGCCGCCTCCTGGAAGTTGAGCAACACCGGTGTGCAGCTGCCTGGCGTCACCGATCTGGTCTTTGCCATTCAGCAAACGGAACACTCCTCCATTGCTCAGCGCACCGAAAACATTCGAATCGAAAAACAATACAAAGTCAAACCGGTCTACACTTTCGCCTGATTTCCGCTCACAGTCATGGATAACAAAATTAAAGCTAACCTACTTGCTGAACGGCCGTATATTCTGAAAGTAACGCTTGATCAAACTACCGATGACCAACCGGTTTATTTTGCGAACGTGCTTGAAGTCGAAGGTTGTTTTGGACAGGGGACAACCCAGGAAGAAGCAATCGCGGATCTCAAATTAGCTATGGTTGATTTCATCGAAAGTTTGCTTGATGATAATATGCCTGTTCCCGAACCTTCCTTCCCGGCTTGTTCGTACTTCCGCGAAATCCGCATCGGCCAATACTTATATTTTCAAAGCTAAGGGGCAAAAGTTACAGGCTCAAGAATTTCACCCTGCACAGGCAAACTTTGTTCTTGAAATGCGCACAGTTCGATTAGTGCTCTTTAAACGTAAAAAGCAAAAACAAACACTCCTTTGCCCAACTACCTGCCCCCACCCGCCTACCTTACCCCCGGATCGATCGTCGATGCTTACCTGCGCGACTCGGGTGGACCTCGCCAGGCCGAATCCACCGACCAGCAGCTCACCGAGCTGGAAGCCTACTGCGCTGAGCATGGGCTGCTCCTGCGCAGCAAATACATCGACGTGGCCAAATCAGGCGGATCAGTCGTGACGCGGGAGGCCTTCAAATCAACTCATCGATTCAACCTGGCAGTCCGAAGACCGCCCCAAAGCCCTGCTGCTCTGGAATTATGCCCGCTTCGCCCGCGACCTGGACGACGCCATCTACTACAAAGCCCTGCTGCGCAATCGTGAAATCCTGGTCCACTCGATCACCGACAACATCCCCGAAGGTCAATACGGACGGATTGTAGAATTCTTCATCGACATCTCCAACGAAGAAAAACGCCGCCAGACCTCCGTCGATGCCAAACGCGGCCTGGACGACCTGGTGCTCAAACATGGCTGCGTTCCCGGCACGCCTAATTCAGCTGATTGAACGGTAACCTGAAGCTGGAGGAGTAACCATGAAAGATTATCATATCAATATTTTTTTATAGTGACGCAGATGGGGGATATATCGCCGACTTCCCTGATCTTGCACATTGTTCTGCCTTTGGTGAGACACCGGAGGCCGCTCTGGTACAGGCTTGATCGCAAAAAAAGCCTGGTTGGAAGCTGCTAAGGCAGAGCATAAACCCATTCCCGCCCGAAGTATCGCCCAGCCATTTACCAATTGGCGGCTGTAGCAGGATAAGTTACAGTTGTCAGGTCTGATCGTGGGGAGCACTTTTTAAAACATCGAAAGGGAATAGTAATACCCTCTTATTGCCCAAACACACAACTATAACGTGCAGCCTTGGGGGCACATTATAGTTGTGTGTTTCAGAAGTGAGAGGCTGGTCAAAACCAGCCTCTCTTTTTGATTCAATGGCTAAAAATAAGCTCTTGGGTTTGTATACCACAGTAATGTGAACTAGCGCGCCTGGGTTTTGAGAAAATCCCGATACCAGATGATGGTTTCGTTGATGGCGATCTCATGTGGGGTGGCAAGATTGCCAAAGGCTTGAACAAACTTGCTTGTCTCCACGAGAAACGGTTGTTCAAATTCATAGGCCATCTCTACCATTTCCCTGGCGGCGGGAATAAACAGTCCGCCCAGCATGAGCATCAATTTTCCCATGACTGAGAATTTCGGTTCCAGCCCGGCGACTTTGAAAAAGAGCGTCACCAATTCGCGCTGAGTGAGGGTGGGAGGATTGGGCACGTGCCAGGCCTGGCCAAGCGCCTCGTCACGTTCGCCCAAAACCGCCAAGGCTTCACCAAAATCGCTGATGTAGGTGTAAGCATGTGGCAGGTCGAGCGTACCAGTTACTTCCGCAGGCTTGCCTTGCAGCAGTGGTACGATAGTTCGCTCTCCCAGAGCTGACCCAAGGACACCGGGTCCATAGAAATCGGATCCGCGCGCCATAGACACGCGCACTTTACCCAGGCGGTGGGCTTCAAGCAGGGCTTCTGCCATTTCGCCGCGAACTTTGCCTTTGCGGGTGCGGGCTGTGTAAGGCAGGTTCTCGTGCATCGGCTGGCCGTGGGTATCGCCGTACATGTAGAGATTTTCGCCGACGATCAGTTTTGCTCCGTTGGTGGCAGCGCCTTCCAGGATGGCGGCCTGGAGCGGCGGGAACTTCGTCACCCACTCATGGTACTCGGGCTGGGCGCACTGGTAGACGGCTGCCGTGCCCGCTGTTACCGCGCGGGTAAAATCGATGCTGTAAGCGTCCCCGCCGACGATTTCCACGTTGGGCGAGATCTCCGCCGGGCGTTTGCCGGAACGATTGACCATCTTGATGTTCTTGCCACGCTTGATCAGGGCGCGCATGGCTGCCTGCGCCAGCGGGCCGGTTCCAAAAATAACGTTAAGTTCTGACATGGTTTTCCTCCTATTCCGAATCGGGCATTACCAGTTTTTCAGTGACGATGAGTTCATCCACCCGCAGGTGCTTGATGGTCAGTTCGTCAATTTCCAGCGTCTTGATTTTTGACTTGCGAATGAACAGCTTGCCGATTGCCAGCCGCCCGATGGCAAAAACGCCAATCGCGAGCGCGCCAAGGGCCATGGCCCCAACTGCCTGTGCGCCAATGGCATTGCTGCCCGTCGCCCTGGCTTTGAACGCTGTCCGCTTGCCGTAATCGGCCAGCTCAGGGGCGTTTTCAGATTGTGGTAAGTCTTCAGGTATCATATTTTCTCCTCATGCTTTCACAAACCAGTTACACGGATTAAGATAGGACTTGTAACGGGCAATCACTTCTTTGCCCAGCAAGATACCACCGGGCCAGAAAACCAACTCGCCGAGTAGAGCCAGCGCAGGGGCGGCAGCAATCTTCATCGATGTGCTGAAAGGTAAAAATGGCAATACAGGAATCAGCCCATAAAACACAAATGACATGACGACCAGAAAAATGCCAATACGCTTACCCCAATTCATCTTAGCCTCCAAGATGTTTTTGTAAAATCTTACCATATTGATTCATCATCAAGAAATCCGCCAGGCGCGGAAAAGCTGCGTTGAGTCGGGCAAAAATATCTGTGACCATGCCGCCCATGAGATAACGTTCGCGCTGAGTTGCAACCGCAAGGAGCAATTCATCCGCCACATGGGAAGGAGACTCGACCTGAAGCCCCATCTCGCGCCAGATTCCGCGAAAGGGTCGCTCGGCTTCGGTATCCGCTGGAGAGGGCGAAAAATAAATCAGGCGCACAAGACTTTTCTCCAGACGCAGTTCACGGTTCATGGATTCGATGAAAGCGGATACCCCCGCGCGGGTCGCCGCGTCCACACTGTAAAAGGGAAAAACCAACCGGCCATCGGCAAATC
>CAZHWV010000237.1:0-4702 GCA_964536185.1 uncultured Anaerolinea sp.
GCCTGCAACCATGGCTGAAACTGCCGCGTAGATGCCTTTTAGCATAGTTTCCTCCTGATAAAACGGGTAGACATTAGAAAACCTCTTCGATTGGTTCCATGAGTGGCTTTTTCTCAGCCTGGATTGATTCAGGTTTCCAGGTCTTCGTCCTGGCCAGGTGAATCGTCACACCAATGGCGACAACCACCAGGAGGATTTTCAGCCACCAAACGAGAGTGGCCAGACCAATCGTCGACCCAATCGTCAACCACAAGAGCGCAATGGTCCACACCTTTTGCTTTAACGGTATGCCACGCCCGGATTGGTAATTCTGAATATAACTGCCAACCCAGGATTGGTAGACCAACCAACGATAAAACCGTTTTGACCCGCGTCCATAACAAAAAGCCGCTAATAATAGAAACGGAGTGGTCGGTAAAATTGGTAAAAAGACACCCAGCAAGCCTAGCCCTAAAAATACGGTGCCGCCGAAAATCCAGGCACTCTTATTGATTTGTTTCATCATCAGTATGTATAACTCCATATCGGATTACTTCTCTACGGTCAGGACGGCCGCCGGAACTCAAGGCAATACAGCCAGCCCTTCCAAACCTCAAAGACCCGTTTTTCGACCATTTTTGGCGGCACGAGTTCAAGCGGCGGGGCAATCAATTCGCGCGAGCCGCCGAAGGCGTTCTTGAAGCCAGGGAAAAACTTCTCGTAGCCCAATACGCCTTTTTGGGTTTCATCAGCAATCAGTATGCGCGCCCCGGGTTTGGCCACGCGGATCATCTCGTCGATGGCTGCTTTTTTGTTGTTAAAGAAATTGATCCCACCCACATGGAAAACGGCATCGAAGGAGGCTTCGCGGAAGGGCAGCTTTTCTCCGTTACCCAGGAATAGATCGGCAGCCAATTTTTTTTTGCGCAGAAAACTCTGGCAGCGTCTCAGTTGCCCGGGGGAGGCGTCCAGGCCGAAGACTTCGCCAACATCCGGGCGACTGACCAGGAAAGGCAGGTTGCTCCCGGAACCGACGGAGACTTCCAACACTTTGCCGCCGCGCGGTTCCAATTGGTCGGTGATTTCGCGCCGACCGCTGGCCTCGTCTATGCCGATGTAGGTAAAGGCCACCTTCGAAAAAGGCGCATATCCCCACGAGAACCAATCACGCATGCGTGAGAGACGCCGGTTGGGACTGTTTAAATTTTCTGGTTCGATGAAATAAGGGATGCCATCCAGGATGCTGTAGTTTGTGGAGCAGGCTTTACAGTAGAGGTTGCCGGTCAGGCATGGATCGGCGTTTGGATCGGCGCTATAGCGCTCCAGGTTTCCGCGGCAAGTGGGGCAGACCAGCAGGTCAAAGGTTGTGCGTTTCATTCTGAATCCAAAACGACATGACCGGTCAGGACCATCAATACCGGAATGGGTAAACGTTTCGTTATCATCATAGTTGTTCCTTTTGATCAGCTCCAGGAAAAATCATTTGTTATTCCTCAGGCTCTTTGAGTTTCTATCGAAATAGAACGCGGATGGTCACAGATTTGACTGATTTTTGTATTGGTCAGCCACTTTCAGGCAACTGGAAACCCCGCGTGAGATACACGCGGATTCAGGCCGCCTTTGGCGGCAAATAATGCCGTATCAAAGGCAATGATTAATTAATTTGAGATGGGCGGGGGAACGAGCAGTGAAGAAAAATGTTGGGGGACCGCAAAATAAGCTGAACAGGGTCTGGTCAGCAGGAGAAACAATCCGCTTACAGTCAGGAGAACAGGGAGCATAAAAATTTCTTCGCCAACGAGCGAATCCAATAACCCATGATTATCGATATCGATCATTGGCGTTACGCAGGCGAACAGGCCCATTACCATGCAAACCAGGGCGAAGAGCAGCAGGATATTATTATTCTTCTTGGACATGGCGAATCCCTTGCTGGAACAACGCGATGATGTGCGGGTCATTCACGCTGTAAAAGACTTCTTTGCCGTCACGTCGCGCCTGGACAATGCGCATTTGGCGCAGACCGCGCATATGGTGTGATACGGCTGATTCAGTCACTCCCACCATTTCAGCCAGCGCCGTAATATTCGTTTCCTTGTCGACAATCGCCGAGAGGATGCGCACCCGGCTGGTATCGCTGAAGGTGCGAAAGAGTTCTGCCACATGAGCAGCAATGTGTTCGTCAAGGATAAAAGGTTTCATATTTTTGTTAACAACTGAGCAGCTATTCAGATGTTTGTTATATTATAACATAAATTTTTGTCCGGTCAATGCTGGATGAATGGGCTGACCATCCCTCTTGACAGCCTATCGTCCGGACGGTATGCTTTTTGCTTGAAGCCATAATGCCTTCCTTCAAGGACTAAGATTGCCATTCTTGACGCCGCCAGCGGCTCTTTCCCCAGAAAGTGGTCCAAAAATGCTTGAAATTCTCGACACCCTGCCCGAAACCCTGCGCCCAAAAGCGGGCCAGATCTACTATGAAGCCTTCCGGCGCAAACTCCAGCCGCTGGTCGGGAAACCCGCCGAGACCTCGCGCGTGCTGACCGCCGGGTTGAACCTGCGCATGGCGATTGGCGCGCTGGTGGATGGGGAATTACTGGGCCTGGCCGGATTACACAGCCGGGAAGACATCTTTTCGCGGGTGATCTTGCGCGATAGCCTCGAGCAGCTTGGTCTGCTGCGCGGCCTCTACGCCTGGGGTGTGCTTAACCTGTTTGGCGCTGGCGCAAAATGTCCACCGGATCACCTGCGTATTGCAGCCCTGGCGGTGGATGCCGGATCGCGCGGACAAGGCCTGGGTTCGCAATTGCTCGAAGCAGTTTTTGAAAAAGCCCGGCGAGAGAACTACTGCGCCGTGCGCCTGGAAGTGGTGGATACCAACCAGCGCGCGCGAGAGCTGTATGAGCGCAGCGGTTTTGTCGTCGTCGAAAGCCATTCTTACCCAATCAGAAGCGATTGGTTAGGCTTTTCGAGTGATCATGTGATGGTCAAGACTTTGCAGGCATGAATTGGATGAAAAGAGGTATCTTCCTATTGATGACAACTGGGGCTGGAGTTGGTGAACAGGTCGCCAACTCCAGCCCCAGGATGATCATCAGGGGTAATGCAAAGCGGAACAAAATTTGAGCAGGGAAATCAATTCTGGAAATTTGCGAGTAACTCTTTGCGGTTCTGGCGAAGGTCAAGGCCAGTCGGTGCGGCTGGATAAGGCGCGTCGCCCATAATGCCTTTCCATAGAATGCGATTGTAGGCGGCGAAATCCATACGGTCTTCGGAGGTGAAATCCGTTCCTTCTGTGACCTGGGCCCAGTATGCTGCGTCGTGGATTGGTTTTGGCACGATCAAGCCGACCGGCTTGGGGGGCAGCGGCAGTTGGGAATTATAGAGCATGGCTGAGGGAGCAGCTGTAAAGCTCCACGGGCTGGGGGTCGTGTTGAAAATATCGGCCATGGGTCGGGCGAGCGCGTCGTTCAGGTTCATGGGCGGGAAACCCAGAACCTCTTCAATCGTGCGCAAGAAGTCGATGGTGTTGTACTGCGTGGAGACCAGCGCACCTTGCTTGACGAAAGCGCCGGCGACGAAGGCAACTGTGCGGTGCGAATCGACGTGGTCCGGGCCATCCTGGGCATCGTCTTCAATGATAAAGATCAGCGTGTCGTTGGCGTACTTGCTTTTTGAGATCTTCTCAACCAGCAGGCCGACCGCATAGTCGTTATCGGCTTGCTGCAGCTCGGGTGTATTCACCCCGTCAATCGCGGTGGCAAAATTGCCGGTGTGATCGTTCATTAAGCGAACCAGGCTCAACGAAGGCAGATCCTCGCCTCCAGCGACGTACTTGGTATCGAACTCGCGCTCCCACTCTTTGTAGCGAAAGAAATCTGGGAAGGTGGGATCCCATCCGCGGAAATACGGATCGGTGTAGGGGGCGAGTGAAACATTGGTTGGGTAGGCAACAATCGTATTGGTTGCCGCCGGATCGTGGGCAAGGGTCAGGCTGTAGGAAGAGGTTGGGGGGAAGTTATACCGGGTTCCGTCAACGGAGAAACCATAGTTGCGAACGGTAAGACCCGCGCGCAGGGCGGAGGCCCACAAAAAGCCGGTATTGACTTCGTTGTCGGGTCCATCCGGCGCAGCCACATCGGTCTGGCCCGGCAGCACATCCGGATCATCTGGCGTCAGGGGATTGGCAGCCTGGCGCTCGGCGACGGTCGCCAGGGCTGTGTTTATACTGCGATTTAAACCACCCTGGTCCAGGTCAAGGCCGCGCCCGGCATAGGTCACCAGGTATTGGCTTTCAACCACAGCCTGAGATTGAGCCGAAGTGGTCCAGGCCCAGCCGTCATAACTGACTTCGGAGGTGGCATAGATGTTATCGAGCGTGACGAAATTACGCGCCAGGTTATGCTGATTCGGGGTGAGCGCCTGGCCAAACTCAGCCAGAGATGGATCGCCATTGCCAATCTCCAGGTCACCCAGAACCTGGTCGTAGGTCCGGTTTTCCTTGATGATGTAGATCACGTGCTTGACGCCCTTACGCACGGCTGCCATGACCAGTTCGTCCTCAGGGCTCACGGTGCTGGAGAACCGGTTGTTCGTGGCCACCTGCTCCGTCAGAGTCGCGAGTTGCTTCGAGTCGGGGCGCAGATAGGTTTGGAAGCCGGCTTTGACCAACTGGGGGTTATACTGATTCGCAGCATAGCCATTGGTGTGTGTCGGCGGG
>CAZHWV010000238.1:0-4692 GCA_964536185.1 uncultured Anaerolinea sp.
AGTAGATCTCATGCAGCGCCTGAGATTTACGCATGAACTGGTCGGTAAATGAAGCACGTCCCACATGACATTCCTCACAGGTGACATTGGCATGGGGCGAATTCTCGTGTGTAACCCCCTGGGGCGGCATGGTATGACACGCTGTTCCACAGAACTCGGTCGAGTTGCTGCGCTCCCATCCATAAGTTCCGCCTGCAAATAAGACAATAAAAACAAGAACCAGGACCAGATACGGCATGAAATAAGTCCAGCGTGAAGATCCGGGCTCAGGTACAAAAAATTTTCCAAGTCGTTCCATTAATTTCTTCATGGATACCTCCTGTATAACGTAAATCTATTTTTCCAACAAACCCGCATCGATCCAGGCTTTGATCTGGGCCAGCTCTTCCGGCGAAAGAATGGCGTATGGATGTTTGCCGCCTTCAAACTTGGTGATGATCAGACTATTGGTTGAATCACCGGATGTGAATGCCGGACCGGATGCGCCGCCCTTCATGGCGTCGGTAAATGAGGAGAGGTTCAAACCGCCGGAAACAGTTGTGCCGTGACACATCAGACATTTTTGTGTAAATAACGGACCGATGCCTGCATCCCAGGTAACGCTGGCGGCAGCAGGAATTTCTACTGCAGTGGATGAGGCAGGGTCTTCGGTAATAATTGTCTGTGTGATCGTTGGTACAGGCATGGAAGTAGGTGTGGCGGTTGGCTGTGGAGTTGCTGTTTGCGGTACATACACAGGAAGGGTCGGTTGTAATTGCCGACTCACGACGGCTGTTGATTCGTAGCCCACAAAATAATAGAACCCGTAACTGAACATGACAAGGATCAAGACGGCAATCGGTGTATAAATATACTGGCGCTTGCGCAGGACGGCAGGCGGGATAGGGGCAGGCTGACTGCCGGAGGTCAGGACCGCCAATTCGGCAGGGTGTTCATGCTCCATCTCCTCATGGCTTAATTTACCGGTAAACATGCTTAGGTTGAGTTGTTTTACATGTACATGATAGAAATGCCAGACGATGATGGCAAGGACAGCCAACACCGCTTCACCGCCATGCGCCGCTTTGGCGGCAGGTACAGCCTCACCAGGAAGAATCCTCAAGGTGGAGATCGGATTCCACATCATAAAGCCTGTCAGTCCCATGACAACCGTCCCCCAGATCAGCGCCAGATATTCAGCCTTCTCGGCGTAGGAATATCTGCCATAGTATGCCTTATGTTTACGCAGGCCGAGATAGTACAACACATCATCATATACATGCCTGACATCATTGATACATGGGATCATGGCAATGGGCGTACGCATGACAATCACGCGGTATAACACTTCCAGGACGTGAAAAACGCTGACAATCATCATCACGATCGCAGAGGTGTGATGGATCAAACGCGATGTTTCAATACCGCCCAATACTTTAAATATTCCCAGACTGATCGGCGATAGGGGGAATTTTTGCGGTAAGCCAGTAAAACCCAATAGCGTAAAGGAGATCAGAAAGGTGATATGCTGGATCCTCTGTACAATGTCAAAGCGGACATATGTTTTTATCTCTGAGGTGGTCCGGGGTTCCTTAGTCATGGGAAGCCTCTTCATTGACATTCTCTGATCCTTCCGCAGCAGGCGGCGCCTGGAACTCCCCAGGTTGTGTTTCTTCAGATGACTGCCCGGTTTCATCCTTTGTTTTTTCAACAACACCCTCTGCTGTTGGGGGAGGTGCTTCATGTTCCATCACAGGCTTTGGCTTTTGAAAATGATTGATCATCTTGCGGGAGAAATCCATCATAACCAGAACAGCCATGGGGATGATGACGCCGGGGATCATGAACTTGTAGAACAGGTTCACGTAATACACAATGGGATATTTGTCAGTTGTGGGGATGTAATGCGAAAGCCAGGCATCGGGGAAGTTCGCGTTGGCATCCGGATGGCATGCCTGACAGCGCACAAGCAGGTTTTCCCGCACTGCCAGTCCTTTTGCCGGGTCATCACTTCTTGCGATGTCGTGAACACCATGACAATCAGTGCAAACGGGCTTATTGGTCGGCTGGTCGGGATATGTCTTGTCGAACAGCAGCACGGTTGTGCCGTGGAAGTCTGCCACATAGGTATTCAATACTTCTGTGGATAGTCCGTACTTGAGCATCAAGTTGGAGTTCGTGTGACACTTGGCGCACAGGTAGGGTGTGCTGTTTCGGAAGGTTGCAGATGTCGGGTCCTGAATGTTGTGAACGCCATGACAGTCAATACAGGTCGGTACGTCCAGGTTGCCTTCCTGGGTCAGGGCGGAGCCATGAACGCTTTGCTTGTAGGTATCATAGATGGCGCTGTGACATTGGGCACAAGTATCAGCAATGTGGAGGCGGGCACGATCCAACACCTGGCCTGTTTCGGCATCTGTCAGGCGTTGCTGGGTATGCGGATCATGACAATCGGCACAGACCGCCGCGTTCTGATTTCCGCCAGCCAGCGACTTTTGGTGGACACTATCCAGCGTCAGGTCGAATTGCTCGGCATGGCATTGCTTGCAGGATGTGTAATATTGCAAGGTGACTTCACGCAGGGTTTCTGTGGTCCGCTCGGGATGAGGGAAACTTGAAATATCCGTATGGCAGGCAACGCAAGCCACCTGATTGGTGCCATGTACACTACTTTCGAAAGCAGTCTGGTTGACAGTCAAAGGCAGGGATTCGCCGCTGTCCAGCTCAACCTGCATGCCTTCAGCTACATGGCAGGAAAGACACAGGCTGTTATCCGCCTTCTGGGATTGGAACACGTACTGTGATTTTGACGCTTCCTTCACGCTGACCGGCAGTGAATCTGCGGATGCTGAGGATATGGCAAGTCCGATACTGACGAGACAGGATAAAAGCCCCGCCGCAATAAGCAGGTTACGGAGTCGCATCACTTCCTCTCCTCCGGCCGGTTGGTGAGGCGCTCGTATTCCTTTTCATGGAAAACACGCATTTCTTTTTCACTCAGGCGTCCAGTAAAGATGCTCAGGTTCAAACGTTCAATATGCACATGATAGATGTGCCAGATCACAATGAAGACTGCCATCACAACTGACTCGGTGCTGTGAGCCAGTTTGGCGGCTGGCACCACCCCGCCCGGCAGAAACTGTGTGGCTTGTACGGGAAACCAGACGATAAAGCCGCTGATGCCCATCAGGGCAATTCCAAAGAAAACAAACCAGTAGGTCACCTTTTGTTCAAAGTTATAGCGCCCGAATTTCGGTTTGTCTTTGCGCATGAATAACAGATACTGGAGCATGTGCCAGGCATCGCGCAGGTCCTGTCCGGTGGGTAACAGATCTCCCGGCAGGCTGCGGCGGCTCATAAGGACAAGGATCCGTCCGAGGTGAACCATGACCAACAGGCTCAATACAATGGCTGCAATGTGATGTGTCTGTCTGATCAGAAAAATCTGTCCGGGCGTGGAGAGTAGATCCTGGCTGATCGAAAGATCACGATATTTTTGGGGTAAACCAGTCAATAAAAGTACCAGTCCGGTTAATAACAAAATGGCATGTTCCCAACGCTGACCAACAGAAAAGCGCAGGAAAGTCCGTTCCTGCCTGGCAAGCGGGGTGGAATTGGTTATTTTTCCGCTCATGATCGGTTACTCCTCACGCGATCAACAGTTGATCGAATAATTTGCAGAATGACATAAATGACGCATCCCCAAAGGATGAACGGGGTGAAGGAACCATAGAACTTTTCCACGTAAAACAGGAAGGGGGTACGTTCCAGGCTGATCTCGTTGTGACCGGTCCAGGCATCGGTCCAGTTTGGACCTGCAGATGGGTGGCATTTCTGGCAGGTAGCCAGCAGGTTTTTCTTATTCACCATGGAAGCGGGATCGCCCGTGGCGCGGATATCATGAACGCCATGACAATCAGAGCAAATAGCGCTGTCGTGCCAGATGGTGGGCCACTTTGCCTTATAAACAGAAACGTCCACGCCGTGCCAGGAGCGTTTGTAAATGTTGTAAACATCGGCAGATAAGCCATACTTGTCCATCAAATTCTGGTCGGCATGGCAGCCGGCACACATCTCAGGTTGATCTACGCGGAATTGATTGGTGCGCGGGTCCTGGATGTTATGGACGCCATGGCACGTGGTGCAGACTGGTACATCAGGATTTTCGTCCTTCATCAATGCGGCGCCGTGCACACTTTGGCGATATGTATCCACGATCTCGGTGTGGCACTTTGCACAAGTCACAGAGATCCTGGAACGGGGCTCATTGGACGGGCTGACATCATGCGAGCCGTGGCAGTCGGTGCAGACAGGGGCATTCGCGTTCCCTGCTGCAGCAGCCTGGGCATGCATACTATCCTGGGTCTTTTCGTAGTTCACAGAGTGACATTTCTCGCAGGTTTGGTAATAGGCGAGGGAAAGGTCACGCTTTGTCTCGAACTCTGTCTTGGGATGCGGGTATTCAGAAATATTGTTGTGGCAGGCTTCGCATTCAATTCCAACGGTACTATGCAAGGAATGATCGAGGTCATCCTGGGCGACATACAGTGAGAGAGTCTCGCCGCTGGGAAGTGTCATGCTGAGGGTGGAATCCCCGTGACAGGTCAGGCAGTACTTCTCGGTTTCCTGGAAAGGAGGCTTTGCATTGACAGGCGATACAGCAAAGAAAATGGAAATCAACAGAACTAATATGCCAGCCGCAGTCAGCCAGAA
>CAZHWV010000239.1:0-4654 GCA_964536185.1 uncultured Anaerolinea sp.
ACCTGGGATATCAGGATAGATGCAGGATTCCCCTGGGATGGGGCATTTCTGGAAACAGTCATCAAGGGTTATTCGACACTCCAATTGATGGACGTTCGCCAGCGCATGGTCAAAGAGGGTTCGTATGAGCCTCGTATAAGTAAAATCGAGGTGGTTGGCGACCGCCTGCTAAGGGTGACCGACAAAAACCGGCTATTTGTGGATAGGCTCGCCACCGGCGATGTTCTCGCTATCGCGCCATGGACACTCTTTGGCAACCCTAAGGTTATCGCGGAAAATCCAAAAAAATACGCCTCATTCTATACCATCTTTCATTGGCAACATTCCGTAATCCACATGGTGAATACTGAGGCATGTCAGACCGATCGCCTGACATTCCACTCAGGTCCGGCGGCTTTGTATGAATTTGCAGGTAAAGGAGGCAATAGCCATTTCAACAATACCGTCCGCCCTGGTCCGCGACCGGAAGGTGCAGGGCGGGACCGGCAAATGTCCGTGATCCTGGATGTTTTCGAAAGTCTTTCCATGGAGAAGGGACCGTTGGTGGAGGATTGGGTCATTGAACGTTCAGGTGATGATGCCATCGTCCTTTTTGGATTATTCAGCAAGATAGTTGATTCGCCAGGGTCAGGCATCTTGCTTGTCACCCCGATGTATCGCAATATCATTGCAGAAGGTGATTTGATGGAGATCCGCGACAGCAACGACAACGTGAATGGCGTGGCGCGGTTGACCCGGCTCCGCAGGGTAAACAGACCGGATCTTGCCGATAAAAACCGCGAGGTGCATCAGCAATGTGTGCACCCATTCCCTTGGACGCCCGAGACCTTCCTCGAATTAACCCTGGACAAAGATATCCCGTCGCAGCCCGGGGATCGCATCATCGCCCTTAACCGACGTTGCCAGGGGACTGTTATCCGCAACAACCACATCCGGGGCATCCGGGCCAATGGCATGAGAATACAGGCGGCCGATGTTCTGATTGAGAACAACGATATCGAACATACTACTATGTCGGGTATTAAACTGTCGCTGGATCGCGATAACCTGATGATGGGAGCACCCACGGAGAATATCGTCATTCGTGGTAACAGGATAAAAAGCAACGGTCTGCTCCCCGTGCGTGACTCCGCCGCTGTTGGCATGAATGCAGGGATCCAAATGATGCTGATCGGAAAGGAAAGCAATAACCGGCGTTTCTTTTCTCCCAACGTTTCTGCGCGCAACATCACCATCGAGAACAACCTCATTGAGAACACGGCTCAGTATGCCATCCTCTGCGCCAACGCGTCGCAGGTGGTCATCCGCGGCAACTTGATCCGCGGGGCCAATCAGATGGAGCCGCAGACCAACTCGCTGGGCTTTAAGCCGGAAAGCGCGATCCTGGTCTCGGCCTCCGATCACGTGGCGGTCGAGAAAAACGCAGTCACGCCCGGGATATACGGCAAGAAGGAGG
Source organism: uncultured Anaerolinea sp. (assembly GCA_964536185.1). Classification (GTDB taxonomy): domain Bacteria; phylum Chloroflexota; class Anaerolineae; order Anaerolineales; family Villigracilaceae; genus UBA5195. Next base: position 1,457 of record CAZHWV010000239.1, read on the forward strand.
TAGATGTTTTTGAGAGCACGACGGTGAAGGTTGTACCGGGGGACAAGTAAAATGCAGCTCCTGCGGCAATACCTTCAGGTAAATTACGGACAGGGAAAATTTTTCAGGACTGACACTTTGTTTCCCGATAAATCGGAACGAGTTGTGTTTTCCGAAACATGTGGGTTTCATCAAAAAAATTAATGTTTATGCATAAAAATATCAACAGGAGAAAATTCCTCAAAACCACTAATGACCTGGTGTGCATCGATGCAAAAACCGGCGAAATATTTTACCGGCAAAGTATGAAATCCAAATACAACGCATCACCTGTACTTGCCGGCGGATGTGTTTACTTTTCTTCAACAAGCGGGAAAACACTGGTTATAAAAGAAGGAAAAGTATTGGATATTATTGCTGAAAACGAGCTGGAAGGACAGATATGGGCCTCCCCGGCTGCAATTAACAAACAGTTGCTCATCCGGACCAGCAAGGATTTGTACATGGTTGGTGAAAAATAAAAATCCCTGGAATCTGAAAGTCAGAACTTCACAAAGTGTCAATTATAAATCAAACAAAATTCCCAGTCATGAAAAGTATTACTCCAATTTTCTCTATGAAATCAGCTCTTCTTGGCTTGAAGTTCTTATCATTAGCATTCATACTGATATTTAGCTCCTGCAAGGAACCTGCAGCTCCGGATGAGAGGATAGTATCTCCTGGTGGTCCTGTCCTGCGTTATACGATACCACTCGAGAACCGTGATGTTTTCCTTGATCTGATGGTCAGGCAATGCCGTTCAATGGGCATAAAGGAAGTTTTCCTGTTTACAAGAACTTCGAATAAGGATTATGCCAGCGGTAATGCTTTTTATGATGATGAAGAATTTGAGCGGCGAATGGAGCATTTTCGCTATTGTGCAGACCGGATACGAAAAGAGGGATTGATCCCGAGCATTGAGGTACTTCACACCCTCGGTCACATACGCGTGAATGAAGATATTGTACAGCGTTTTGGATTTGAGCGTCAGCTCACAAGGGATGGCAAACCAAACCTGCATCCTGTTCTGGATCCGCGAAGTCCCGGATTGAGAGAACATTTGGCAAAAAATTATGCTCAATATGCTTCGCTAAAACCTGAACGACTCTTCGTGAACGATGATTTTTGGATAGGGATGAGCGGTTGTTTTAATGAGGGACGTGTGAAAGAGTTTGCGGGGATTGTTGGCTGTGAACCTTCCCGGGATGCGGTGGCAGAACTCATTTATAATAATGATCCGGAGATTGCTGCCAGAATGCAGAAGATCATGTGGGATCTGATAAACCGTGATCTGGAGGAACTGGCACAAATCATAGAAAAGGCGGTTCACGAAGTATCACCGGAAACCAAAATCGGTCCGTCATACATAGCGAGCTTTCCAAATGACGCAGTCCGCATCGCCAAAATCTTAGCCGGTAAGCATAAATCCTTTGTCCGTCTGCAGATCGGGCTCTACCGGGAGGACATGCCAGTTACCGGTTACCCGCAGGCTTTTTGGGGTCTTTCCTGCTGGCTGAGCAAATTACCATCAGATTTTCAGATACTTCCTGAGCCTGAGAGTTTTCCCCATACGAACTTTTCAAAATCCCCGGAAGCCACCTATGCTCAGATTGCCAGTATTTTTGGCAGAGGTATTGGTTCGCCCGCTTATAACCTGGTGGAAAAATTCCGAAACCAGAGGACCATCGATTTTTTATCGGACCGGAAAGACCAGGTGGAAAAAGTTACGGATTTGCTGAAAGTCCAGTCCAGGCCTGAAGGGATCAGGGTGTGGAATATATTTAATAGCAGCCTCGAACTGCTGGGACTTCCATTTAAAGCAGTCAGCGAGCCTGAAGATGGTGATGTAATATTTGGAAGCCGGATTAAAAGCATCTCCGATAACCAGTTGGGAGACATGGTCACTAAAGGAGCTATTTTTGACATGGATGCAATGAAAGTACTGGATGAGAAGGGATTTTTAGCAAAGATGGGAGTTCATGAATTTTCCCAGTGTGACAGGAGTAAAATCAGCACAATTGATTTTATGGACGGGAAAATACCCGATTTATGGAACATCTACTATTTTATTCGCAATCTGCCTGGTGAGGCATGGCCCATGGAATTCAAAGCAGCCAATGAAATCAGGATCAATTCCTACAAAAACGATGAGGACGAGGTTTCAGTACCATATGCAGTAAAATGGACCGGACCGGAAGGACAAAGGTTCGGGTTTATCAATTTTTCATACGACAAATGGCCCATTTATGCATGGCTCAATCCCTGGATGGTAGGGATCATGAACGATCTGGCAGGATGGGTCAGGAATGAAGCCGTTCCTGCCAGGGTAAAGGACAGTCCCCGGGTGGCTGTGGAAATGTGTGAAACAGGAGATGGAAAGGTTTTACTCGCACTGATTAATTACAGTACGGGCAGCTATGATGATGTTGCACTTACCCTTTCAGAAAAGCTGGGTAAAATGAAATGGATTGAAATAACCGCAAGCGGAAAAGAAAGGCACTGCAAGGTCAGTAAGATCGGCTCGGAATATGAGATGAAACCGGGCAATGCAATACCTTCTTTAGGAGTGAAGTTTTTTGTGGGAAAGTAAATGGTCCGGTTTAAACAGATAATAAAAGTCTGATAAAAACAATAGAATCAATTAAGAAATCATATTTATGAAAAAGCTTTCACTCGCATTAACCTTGTGTATAGGTAGTATTCTTTACGCACAAAATAAGACATCAAAGGATGATATCAGGCTGGCAGATGGTTATGATATGCCAGACGATACCCGCACGGTAACCGCGATTATCCCGAAGTCGGTTCCCGGTGCCACATGCCTGGCCGATTATGCAAAAGCATTTGACAAACCTGATTATATCCCGAACTACTCTGATGTTGTGATGCGATCGCTTCACTTCAGACCAACTTCTAATAAGGAAGAACATAATACTTTTGAAGCTATGGATATGTTTCACATAACTCGTCTGGAGTGGACATATTTGAGAGGTGATGGAGAATTACCAAAAGTGAAGAAAGTGATTAAGTCCGGCAGGGTATTCGGCTCCACGGTGGGTTGCCACCCGCTCGCAAAGGATACCGGTTTATGTATCCTGACGATTGAAGGAAAACCCATTGTGGCGAAACACCATCGTCAATTTGATCCGTTACCAGGGATTGGCTGCATGAACCGGCCTG
>CAZHWV010000240.1:0-4629 GCA_964536185.1 uncultured Anaerolinea sp.
CCTGCATGTATTCGCTTTCGACAGCCTGGATAACCATGTGATCGGGGAGCTTTTGACCGCCCCAGATGTAGGTGTTGTAGCCGAGCATGTCCATGACCTTGCCGGGGTACGGCAGCATGCCAACGGATGTATCGGGCTGGAATTCCTTGTGGAATTCCAAGAGGGGTGCGCGTAATTTTTCATGGTTGTAGACCATATCTTTGCCAGTGATGCCCTTGTTGCGCAGGATAGCCTCTCCGGCAAAACCAATATCGGTAATAATGCGATCGGGGTGTTCCAGATCGTAGGCTTTGCGCAGACGGGTGATGCGCTCGTTGTAATTCGCTTCGGCTTCCGAGCTTTCGAACTGCACCGGGCTATTCTGCCAAGAGTCAAGGCGCGCTTTGCGTCTTTCAAGTGGGGACAACTTATTCCAATTTTCGGGTCTGATAAACATGGTGTATCTCCTATACCCAGCCAAGAGCGATGGCAACCGCACCCATGGCATCTTTACCATAGGCATCCGCGCCAGTGTACTGGCGGATCTGTTCGTCAATCTGGCCGCCACCGATCATGACTTTGACATCGGTCAGGCCGGCATCTTTCAAGGCCTGGACGGTGAACTTCATCGGGTCAAAGGCCAGCGTCAGGAAACCGCTGAGGGCCACGATTTTTGCGCCGTTCTTTTTGACGGCTTCGACAAATGCGGCGGGGGGCACGTCCACACCCAGGTCGGTGACTTCAAAGCCGTTAATATCCAGCATAAAGCCGACGATGTCCTTGGCGATATCGTGAATATCACCCTGAACAGTGCCAAGGATGATCTTACCAAGTTTTTTGTTTTCCGCGTTCTGGGACATGCGTGGTTTGACGATGGCAGAGATCTGGGAGAGGATTTCTCCGGCAAAAATCAATTCCGGGATAAAGCTTTCCCCAGTTTCAAAACGCATGCCGATGATGCCCATGGCCTGGCGGCATGCATCGAGCACATCCAATGGGCTGGCGCCCGAGTCGAGCAGTTGGTTGGTGATCGCCACTGCGTCTTCTTCACGCATTTCGGTGATAGCTTCGATCAATTCCTTTGACATACTTGCTCCTTTGGTTTGAAGTTCAGATGGAGAATAATTTTTGAAGAAACACATTGTCACGAAAATTTTTAAGAATTTCTTCAAAAAATTGTGTCCTTGTGGTGTGTTTTTACTCTGGCTTGTCAAACAATCCTTTGCGGGAGGCGCGGATGTAATTGAGACAGTGATTATCCCGGCCTAGAATCAGCTCGGTGGCCAGAATGGCCGCCTGGATTTCGCGGTCGAGCGGGTCAAGAATGGCAGAGTCGAGCCCGGCCTGGATGGCCAGACTGAGGAAGGTGCGGTTGACAAAAGAACGACCGGGCAGCCCGAAGGAAATATTGCTCAGGCCAATGGTCAAATGTGCTTCAGGATATTCCTGCCGCACCCGGCGCATGGTTTCAAATGCAATCAACGCGCTCTGGGTGTTGGTAGAAATGGTCATGGCCAGCGGGTCAAAATACAAATTTGAGTCAGGCACGCCGTGAGCGCGGGTGGCGGCGATGATTTTAGAGATGATTTCGAAGCGTTTCTCGGCTGTCTCGGGGATTTTCTTCTCATCCATGGCCAGGGCGATGACCTGGCATCCGTGTTCGGCGACAATTGGCAACACACCCGCAAGGCGTTCCGCTTCGCCGTTGATTGAGTTGATCATAGGAGTTTTCTTGACCGCTTTCACGGCAATTTGCAAGGCCCTGGGGTTGGCGCTGTCGAGGGAGAGAGGGGTTTCGACGACTGACTGGATGGTCTCAATCAACCAGATCAAATCATCCGGTTCGCGGTCGGGGTGTGTGCCCGCGTTTACATCCAACCAGGTTGAGCCGGTAGCGGCCTGTTTCTGGGCTAGGTCTTTGATAAATTCTGCGTCGCGGTCCGCGATAGCCTGACCAACCCGTTTGCGTGTTCCATTGATTTTTTCACCGATTATTTTCATGGCTTCTCTTTTTTGGGGAATAAAATAATAGACCCAGCGGTTTACTCAACCCGTGGGGCCTTGAGCACAAAATCTTCATAACGCATGATCTGGTCTGGTTGAAGAACAATGAATTCATCATCCCAAGGGCCAAAAACCATTTTCTTCACCATTGCTGGAGAACCTTCCAATTCCTCAAAGTTAAGCTCGAACTGTGCGGCGGTCTTGCGGGCCCGTTCGCAGTAACTCTCAATTTCATACTGCCCGGTATTGATAAAGGCCAGTCGTTTGTAATTTTTAAGCATCAGTTTGGTCATGCGCAGGGCGCGGGCTTCGCCATATTTTTCAACCAACAGATTGTGTTCATCAAAAGGAGTATCACCGGCTTCAAGCCAACCTTTGGTTAAATAGTATGTGCCCGGTTCTTTTTTTGACTGCAGCTTGTAGGCATCGCATGAACCCAAAAAGATGGCAATGCAGTCATCTGTGCGCGGGATGACGATGCGGGCTGTGCGGGCCTGAAGCCCAACAACCGCCATGGAGCACAGACCGTAGCCCAGCAACAAGACATCACAACTGGAACTTGCCTGGTCGATTTTTTCTTGCAAAGTCGCTTTTAGCTTTTCCGGGATCAGATGCAATCCAAAATCCAGCACCTCATACGGCACATCGGCTGGCAGAAAGGGCAGCATTTCCTCAATAACAGTTGCACAGGCGATTACACGGCGGTTTGCCGTATAAAGCGGTGTCCAGGGATCAGTTCCAGCGGGAGTTTTCAGGGCTATACTCCATCTAAGTGGTAAAATTGCTAGAGAGATAATGATATAATAAAGTTATACACTTATATAGAGAAGTTACGAAGTGACAAATGTCACCTTTTTAATTGGGAATCCAATGTCAAAACAGCCAGCATCGAAGATCCTAAAACAAACCGCATCGATCAACCGCGAAGTTTTTGAACCAGCCTATGCACAACTTGCAGGCATCCTGCGACAAAGCATGGCGACCGGGCTTTTACGCCCCGGCGACCAACTGCCTTCTGAAGCACAGTTAGTGGAACGCTACGGCGTCAGCCCGATGACGGTACGCAGAGCCATTAATATCCTGGCTGATCAAGGCGTGGTGGTAGCCAAACAGGGGCGGGGTACCTTTGTCAAACCTGTGGCAATGAGCGCCGCAACTTTTCAACTGGGGCAGTTCCAAAACCTGTTCAGTGACCACGAACATACCACCGTGCACCTGCTTGAGACGCGTATCATCTCCGCCGATGAGCGTGTGGCGCGCAAATTGTCGGTTAAAGTTGGGCGGCGCACCATTTACATGCGACGCCTGCTGTGGAACAATAACGAACCGGCTTTTTATCACCGGGAATATCTAATCTATGATCCAAAGCGGCCGATTGTAGAGGCCGAACTGGAAGTGACCGCACTGCAGCAATTGTTCAGTGGAAACAGTGAATCACTGCTCAAGCACGGCGAAATCAGCATTGAAGCCACCCTGCTTGACGATGAAGAAGCTCGCCTGTTAAAGGTCACTCCACCCATGGCGGCTTTCTGTTTTGAACATCTTTTTTATGATTTTGACAATAAACCTGTAAGTTGGGGCTGGTTTATTGGGCGCGCCGATCGTGTGCGCTTCACCACGCATGTCGGATTATCGCTGGAATGACGGAGCCCTCAATGAAAAAACCCAATCATCGTGAGACCCTGATCGCCCTTGTGGCTGAGCTTGAAGAAGATGCCGTCCTTGAACTGGTCCAGAAGCGTATCGCTGCCGGGGATGATCCTTTACATATCATCGATGACTGCAATGCAGGGATGCGGCTGGTTGGACAGAAGTACGAATCTGGCGAATACTTTGTTTCCGGACTGATCATGTCTGGTGAGATTTTCCGCGAGGTGGTGGAAATCGCCCAACCAGTTTTGCAGAAAAACGCCGATGGAAAATCATCCGGTCTGGTTTTGCTTGGCACGGTCGCTGGCGATATCCACGATATTGGTAAAAACATGGCTGGCACTTTGCTCTCGTGCTACGGTTTCACTGTCGTTGATCTGGGCGTGGATGTTCCTCCGGCGGTTTTTGCCGAAAAAGCGATCGAAGTCAAGCCAGACTTGGTTGGGTTATCTGGATTGATCACCGCCTCGTTTGAAATGATGAAAGAAACCATCAGCAGCTTGCGCGAAAAGGCGGAGGCGCATCAACTTTCCTTCCCAATCATCGTGGGCGGCGGCATGATCGACGAACAGGTCTGCCGATACGTCGGCGCAGATTACTGGGTGAAGGATGCCATGGGCGGCGTGCGCCTGTGCCAGGAGTTGATGGAGAAGAAAAAACAAGGTCAGCTGTTTTGAAAATGCCTGACGCTAATCATGGTCAGGGTGATTTCCACAAGAACCGAGGTCTACCTCGAACCGAAAGAGAGATGTTTTACTGTGGTGTTTTTTTGCGAAAGCTTTCGCAAAAAAACACCACAGTCAGTGACACCAGGAAGGCTTGCTATTCATAACCTTCCAAACGCCACTCATTCTTCCAACGTATCATGGGTCTCCACTCATAAATTCCAGGCATTATCAAAACGATTGGGATCGATCACGTTCAAGCCATCAATATCAAATTCAGGTCGTGACAATACAATGTTGGGTGTGTCCTAATATTTCGGGAGAAAAAAGG
>CAZHWV010000241.1:0-4627 GCA_964536185.1 uncultured Anaerolinea sp.
GTACGACCTCGTTGTGGTAAGTGAATTCCAGGCTTATGATGATGTCTATCGCGACATCCCCGAAGCCGAGCGCCCAGCAAAACCCTAATAATTTCAATATCGTTTTATTTCCCGGTCTCCAGCTTTTTGGGGACCGGGAAACCCATAAGCAAACTTATTATGGAAGCAGATCCTTTGTAGCGCTTACGTAAACTATTTTCTCCCCGAAATTTGTCTCCAAATATAATGCCGCCAATTAACGTGAATTGGTTTAAAATAAGCGGAAATTCGCGGACATTTATTGGGGTTACGCAAGTCCCGCATTTAATGGATCAAAGGAGTTTACAGTGGATAATGACATCATTCTCGAATTCAAGAACGTAACCAAAAAATTTCCAGGTGTGGTGGCGTTGAACGATGTCTCTTTTAAGATTCGTCGCGGCGAAATCCATGGGATATGCGGGGAAAATGGCGCGGGCAAATCCACGTTAATGAAAATACTCTCGGGTGTATATCCTAAAAACACATACGAAGGAAGTGTGATCTTTAATGGCGAGGAATTGCTGTTGGGCGAAAGTGCCATTCAGGAAGCGGGAAACAAAGGGATCGCAATCGTTTATCAGGAATTGACATTGGTGCCAACCATGTCTGTCGGTGAAAATGTTTTCCTGGGGCGGGAACCCGTGGAACACGGCTCGATCAACTGGAATAAGTTATATGCGAATACCCGTGAGATCCTGGAGAAATATCAACTGGATGTTCCTCCACACGTGATGGTAAAAACCCTTGGGGTTGGCAAGATGCAAATGGTCGAGATCGCAAAGGCCCTTTCTGAAAAGGCACAGGTCTTGATCCTCGATGAACCCACCAGCGCCCTCAGTGAAACTGAAATTGATAAACTGATGGACATTCTGGGCATCCTTAAAAGTAATGGCATTACCTGTATTTATATTACGCACAAACTGGAAGAACTCTTCCGGATCACAGACAAGATCACTGTGATGCGGGATGGCAAGGAAATCGTTACTGAAAACACAAAAGAATTAACCCAGGAAAAACTGGTTAAGTACATGGTGGGACGGGAAATGAAGGAGCGTTTTCCAAAGGCAACGCGCTCCCCGGGTGATGTCATATTTAAAGTGGAAGATATTCAAGCGCTTGATCCCAATGAAACAACCCGCAAGGTGTTAAATGGAGTTAGTTTCGATGTGCGCAAGGGAGAGATCCTCGGAATCGCCGGATTGATGGGAGCAGGGCGAACTGAACTTGTCATGACCCTGTTTGGCGAATACGGAAAAATTATCAATGGAAAAATTCTGTTGAATGGACAGGAGATCAAACCAGCCAATGCCCGTCAGGCAATTGACGCAGGGCTAAGTCTGGTTCCAGAAGATCGCAAAGGTATGGGACTGGTATTGATCCAATCCATCCTGAAAAATATTTCCCTGCCAAATCTGGATCAATTCGCCAGTTTCTTTAGAATTGATGCGGATGCAGAATTAAAAGCCAGCATGTTACAGTCAAAAAGTTTGACCATTAAAGCGCCCACCCTTGAAGTGCCTGTGGAAACCCTTTCTGGTGGAAACCAACAAAAGGTGGTCATCTCAAAATGGCTGTTATCAAAGCCAAAAGTACTTATTATGGATGATCCGACCCGGGGTATTGATGTCGGAGCGAAGTATGAGATTTACAAACTTATGAACGATCTGGCTGAGAAGGGTGTGGCGATCATCATGATCTCCAGCGATCTGGAAGAAGTGCTCGGGATGAGCGACCGGGTCATGGTCATGTGCAGGGGACATTCCACGACTACTTTGCCTGTCACTGATGCTACAGTGGAACGTGTGATGGCGTTAGCCACTGGCATGTCATCCTGAAGAAAATTGACGAAATTTTAAGCGAGGTAATTCCATGGATAATTCCAACCAAACTGTATTGAAAAAAACTGATTTTAAGTCCGAGTTATTTCAGGTTTTACGTCTGAACGTCCAAACATATACCATCCTGCTGGCGTTGATCGGCATTTGGGCAATCTTCTTCTTCACGACCGACGGCACCTACCTGGCTTCACAGAATATTTCGAACCTTTTCCGTCAAATGTCTGTTACAGCCTTTTTGGCCGCCGGTATGGTGCTGGTGATCGTTACCGGCAACATCGACCTTTCTGTGGGAAAGCTCGCAGGCTTTGTTTCGGTGGTGGCAGCTTATTTGCAGGCAAATATCTGGTTTAAATACCTGCCCGAGCAGCCTGTTTTATCCGCGATCCTGACTGTGATCATCAGCCTGTCTGTTGGTGCGGCATTTGGCGCACTGCAAGGATACATAATCGCCTATTTGCGGGTACCGTCCTTCATTGTAACTTTGGGCGGTTTGTGGCTTTTTAATGGGCTCATTCTATTGGTCACCCAGGGAAAAACCATCCCTGCCAACCAACCCTGGTTTTCTGACATCGCCCAGGGGTATGTGCCGATCACCTGGGGCTGGGTTTTTGGCGTTGTGGCGATCGGATTCCTTTTTTGGAATATGTTCCGCAGCCGCCAAAGTAAAAGCAAGCATGGCTTTGAATTAAGAAGTATTTACATTGATCTGCTATCCACTGGTTTCTCCGCGCTCGTGATCCTGGTATATGTCTACAACGTAAATAATTACAAAGGGATTCAGAATCCGGTACTCCTGCTTGCGATCACCGCGATGATCATGATATATCTGTCGAATAACACCCGTTTTGGTCGTTATTCCTATGCGATCGGGGGAAACAGGGACGCAGCCCGGCTCTCTGGTATCAGCATTTCCGGCATGATCTTCAAGATCTTCGTTCTGATGGGATTTCTCTCCGGAGTGGGCGGGGTGGTGCTGGCGTCTTACGTGGGGTATGGGACAACTGCCGCAGGTGCAGGTTATGAACTGGATGCAATTGCCAGCTGTATTCTTGGCGGCACATCCACCCTGGGCGGAATTGGCACAATTCAAGGCGCGATGATCGGCGCTCTTATCATTGCCAGTCTATCCACCGGCCTGCAGATGATGAACGTGGCACCTGCCTGGCAATATGTATTGAAGGCTATCGTGCTGGTGCTTGCCGTATTGGCAGATGTCTATTTCAAACGAAAAGGTTAAAAAGGATATGAGCAAAATATACGAACCTAAACCTGAACATAAATTCACCTTTGGACTGTGGACTGTTGGAAGTATCGGAAGAGACCCATTCGGTGGTCCAGTGCGTGATCCGAAAACACCCGCTGAACTCGTTTATCTGCTGGGAGAAGTCGGCGCGTATGGCGTCAACTTCCACGACAATGATCTGATCCCGATCGACGCTACCCCCGCCGAAGCCGAATCCATCAAGAAGGACTTCCGCAAGGCGCTGGCTGACACCGGACTCGTCGTCCCAATGGCAACCACCAACCTTTTCGGTGACCCCATCTTCAAGGACGGTGCTTTTACATCCAACGATGCCAAAGTGCGCGCCTACGCCATTCATAAGACCCTGCATGCCATTGATCTGGGTGTGGAATTTGGTGCGAAAACCTACGTCTTTTGGGGTGGACGCGAAGGCACTGAAACCGATTCCAGCAAGAGCGCGGTGGATTCCATCAAACGCAGCCGCGAAGCCATGAACTTCTTCTGTGAATATGCGCTTGATAAAAAATATGACTTGAAATTTGCACTGGAAGCCAAACCCAACGAGCCGCGCGGTGACATCTACAACCCGACAACTGGTCACATGCTGGCATTCATCTCAACCCTCGACCACCCCGAGATGGTCGGTGTAAACCCGGAAGTGGCGCACGAACACATGGCCGGCATCAACTTTATGCACGGAGTTGCCCAGGCCTGGGAAGCGGGCAAACTCTTCCATATTGATCTGAACGACCAGTATCCCGGACGCTATGATCAGGATCTGCGCTTCGGTTCCCGGGATATCAAAGCCGCCTTCTACCTTGTGAAATTCCTTGAGGATGTCAAATACGCCGGTTCCCGCCATTTTGATGCACACGCCTACCGCACGGAAGATTACGAGGGCGTCAAAGACTTCGCCCGCGGCTGCATGCGCACCTATCTGATGCTGAAAGATAAAGCCGCCCAGTTCAATGCCGGCAAGGAAATTCAGGCAATATTGGCGGAAGTCAATGCTGACGATGGCTCAATGGATCAATATTTTGGCAAATACTCCACTGAAAAAGCCAGGTCACTCATGTCTCAGCCTTTTGACCGTGCAGCCATCAGTTCCCGCGGCTTGCAATACGAGCGCCTCGACCAACTCACAATTGATTTGTTACTGGGCACTCGATAAGTTCCATAAATAAAACCGTTACTTTTTAAGCAAATGCCGCTAACCAACAAGTTGCACGATCGATCCTTGGAAAATTAGCGGCATTTGCTTATTTGTATGGACCAGCAGGTCGGGTTCTCCAACTGACTTTTCCAACAAACACAAACATTCGCAGGTATAAACCCATTCTAAAATTGGAGGAATCAAAATGACATATTTTATTGGCATTGACTCATCAACCACTGCCACCAAAGCCCTGTTGATGAATGAGCATGGGGCAGTATTAGGCGTGGCTTCGAATGAATATTCATATGAGACCCCCCATCCTTTGTGGAGCGAGCAATCTCCATCCCTATGGTGGCATGGCACCGTTGA
>CAZHWV010000242.1:0-4610 GCA_964536185.1 uncultured Anaerolinea sp.
AAATGCGCAAATACAATTCCATCCTGGCCGGCGAAGCCAGCGCCAAATTCTCGCTGCTGCTGGGCGATCTGGCGGCCTTTGACTGCCGCATCTCCCAGCTTCCGACTGAAGATCTGGTGTTGGATTACTTCCGCTGGCGCAATGAGGATGCTCACCGCAATGCGCTGAACGCCCACTGCTACTGGATGCTGCGCAAACAGGGCCAAACAGTTGACCTGGCCACAAGCGCCATGCTCAGGTTGTCGGTGGCGGCCAAGAACGAGCTGCTTTTTCAGAACGGGATCAACTTCAACGATTTGCCCAACTGGCAAAAACGCGGCATCGGCCTGTATTGGGAAAGCTACGAGAAACCCGGCCTGAACCCCATCACTAAAGAAACCGTTGTGGCGGAGCGCCGGCGCATTCATGTGGTTTTTGACCTGCCAATGAAAGATGCCTACGACGAATTGATCCGAAAGCTGCTGCAAACATGAAAATTACCCCGCACCTCGACCTGCCAAACGGCACCCAGATCGTCACCCGCTCAGCGATCCTCGATGAGACCGGCCAGGTGGTTTGCATCGCCGGCGCGGTCGGGGTGGTGATCGCAGCGCCGCCCGACCAGCACAGCCCCTATCTGATCAGTTTTTCTAACGGCGCCGAAGCCTGGCTGGCGCGGGTACAGTTCTCGGTGCGCAAACAATTTCAGCAGGACGGCATCGAGCAATTCGGGCGGGATGTGCTTGCCCGGACCAGCCTGGATGAATTTATCATTTACAGCTGTGTCACAGGCTCGCGCGCCTATGGCCTGGATCATGAAGGCTCGGATACCGACCGGCGCGGGATTTACCTGCCTCCGGCTGAACTGCACTGGTCGATGTTTGCGCTCCCGGAGCAGTTGGAGAATGAAGCCACCCAGCAATGTTACTGGGAGTTGGAGAAGTTCATCAACCTGGCCCTGCGCGCCAACCCGAACATCCTGGAATGCCTGTACTCGCCCCTGGTCGAAACCGCCATGCCCCTGGCGCAGGAATTGCTCGACTTGCGCGCCATCTTCCTTTCGCAGTTGATCTACCAGACCTATAACGGCTATGTCATGTCCCAATTTAAGAAACTGGAGCAGGATTTGCGTTCCCGGGGTGAGATCCGCTGGAAACATGCCATGCATCTGATCCGCTTATTACTTTCGGGGATCACCGTTTTGCAGGAGGGCTTTGTGCCCGTCAGGGTGGATGTTCATCGTGAGCGCTTGCTGTCCATCCGGGCCGGCGAGATGAATTGGGACGATCTCAACGTCTGGAGATTGAATCTGCACAAAGAATTTGACGCTGCCTTTCAAGGCAGCCATCTGCCGGAGCAGCCCGATTACAGGCAGGCCAACGATTTTCTACTCCGAGCCAGAAGGAGCATGCTGAAATGATCCACCTTGACAAGCGCCTGATTGACGAAGCCAATCGCCAACCCTATCCACACTTGTTCATCACCGTCAGCGGCGCGCACTTATATGGCTTTCCATCCCCCGACTCGGATTTCGACTTGCGCGGTGTTCACATTCTGCCCATTAATGATGTGATCGGCCTGGAGCCTGGGCAGGAAACCATCGAAGTTTCCGAAGTGCGCGAGAGTCTGGAATTCGACCTGGTGACGCACGACATCAAGAAATTCTTTGGCATGCTTTTGAAGAAAAACGGTTATGTGCTGGAGCAGATTTACTCGCCCCTGGTGGTCTTAAGCTCGCCTGAACATGATGAACTAAAGGCCATCGCGGATGGTTGCATTACCAGGCATCACGCGTATCACTACTTGGGCTTTGCCAATACACAGTGGCGCCTGTTTGAAAAGGAATCACCGCCTCGCGTCAAACCATTGTTGTATGTTTACCGCGTTCTGCTGACCGGCATCCACTTGATGCAAACCGGCCAAGTGCAGGCCAACCTGGTGACCCTGAACGAGGCCTTCCGGCTGCCTTATATTCCCGAATTGATCGAACGCAAGTTATCCGGCGTGGAGCATTCGACTCTGACGGATGTGGATCTCGAATTCCATCGCCGCGAATTTGAGCGCCTGGTTCAGGAGTTGGAGAAAGCCGGGGAACACAGCAGCCTGCCCGAAGCGCCGGCAGGCCATGACGCCTTGAATAACTTGCTGATTCGGGTCAGGTGGGCCAGAAATCATTAGCGAACAACGCGTCCTTGTAAAAATCTCCAAATGCTCGAAATGACTTTCACTGTTATAATTATTTTCAGCAAATGCTGAAAAGGCCATTTATAGTGAAAACCCATCTCCGAGATATTTCCCCGGCACTTCAAGCTTGTCTAAAACAGATTCCTTTCATTGAAGTTGCTTTAATTCGCCCCAATCCGGATTTGCCAGGCTTAAGTGCATCCCTTTTGGTGCGGGGCAGCCCATTCATGCTGTTGGTACGCTTTCAGAGCAGTGGCCAGCCCAGGTTGGCGCGTCTGGCTGTTTATGAATTAAAAGCAGCCATGTCGGAGATGACCGATACGTATGGGGTTTTTAGCGCTCCCTATATTTCACCGCAAGCCGCAGCGATTTGCCGGGATGCGGGCATCGGGTATTTTGACTTGGCCGGCAATTGTTATTTATCGTTTGGCGGGGTCTATATCCACAAGGTAGGATCAGCAAATCCTTTTGGTGAAAAACGTGACCTGCGCTCGCTTTACTCACCCAAAGCCGAGCGAATTTTACGTGTTTTGTTGACTGCGCCCAGGCAAAGTTGGAAAACCCAGGAATTGGCGCAAGCTGCGCAGGTCAGTCTGGGACAGGTCGCCAATGTCAAGAAACTGCTGGCCGATCGCGAATGGCTGAAAACCGACCCTGCTGGAATGAGCTTGAGCAATCCATCTGCCTTGCTGGATGAATGGGCGCAGCGCTACGATTTTCGTCGCAACCAGATCAAGGAATTTTATACGTTGGCAGGTGTGGCCGAGGCCGAAGCTCTGTTCAGCGAAGCCTGTGAGCAGCTTGGCTTTTCTTATGCGCTTACCGGTTTCTCGGCAGCCAACCGCATCGCGCCGATGGTGCGCTATCAGCGTATATCGGCTTTCATAAACGGAGAGATCGAACCAATCGTAACTTCATTAGGCTGGAAACACGTCAGCAGCGGCGCAAACATCAGCTTATTGATGCCTTACGATAACGGTGTTTTCCATGATGCAAAAAACGTGGGCGGATCACAAATCGTTGGCCTGGTACAAACCTATTTGGACTTGCAAAATTCACGCGGGCGTGGTCAGGAAGCCGCAGATGCCATTCGCAAGGAGCTCGAAAAATCATGGTGATAGTATGAGCGAATACCAATATTACGAATGGCAAACCATTGACCGGCCTCTCGACCCCAATGAGCGGAAAGCGGTTTCCTTGCTTTCCAGTCACATGGAGACGGTCACATCCACTCAGGCAGCCGTCTCTTACTCCTGGGGAGATTTCAAACACGATCCGCGCCAGGTGCTGCTGCAATATTTTGATGCGCATCTCTACCTGGCGAACTGGGGCACGCGCAGACTCATGTTCCGTTTTCCCAAATCCGCGATTGATCCGGACGCCATTCAGCCTTACTGCCGAGAAAATTTTCTCACACTGGAACTGGAAGGCAACTTTATCACCCTTGAGTTTGCGCTGGATGAAGAAGAGCCCGGTGACGAATGGCTGGAAGCCACAGGCGACCTCGGCAAATTGATCCCCATCCGCGAACAGATCCTGCAAGGCGATTACCGCGCGCTTTATCTGATCTGGCTGAAAGCCGTCTCCAGCGAAGACCCGGAGGAAGATAACCCGGAAACAGAGCCGCCCATCCCGGCCGGGTTGGGCAAATTGAACAGCAGTCACCAGGCTTTTATCGAGTTCTTTGATCTGGATGAGCATCTTGTCAAAGCCGCAGCCAAAGCCAGCCCGGAGCTTCAACCCACATCCACGGTGCCCTTGGAAAAAGCATTGCTGCAACTCACCCGTAAAGAATGTGTCACTTTTCTGCGCCAGGTGTTAAATAACGAGCCACAAGTGCGTATGGCGTTGCAAAGGCGGCTGGAAGAATTGGCAGGAAGCAAACCCGCCAAGGTTAAGCAGGGCCAGCGCCAGGTTGGAAGTATATTTGAGGAAGCCGGGCGCATGGAGCAGGAAGATTTGCGCCAGCGGAAGGCCGAGGCCGAACAGAAACGCATCCAGAAATTGCTCGATCTGGCAGAGCGTGAAGAAACCACCTGGAACCTGGTTGAAAGCCTGCTTGAGAAAAAACAGGCCAAACCTTACGATGAAGCGACGCAATTGCTGGTCAACTTGCGTGACCTGGCGATATACCAGAAACAGTTGCTCAAATTTCAGGAACGCTTTTTGGTCATCAAAGAGAAGTACCGCAGCCGACCAACCTTATTGGAAAGATTTACACGCGCTGGGTTGTGAAATCAAAACATGCACATCTTGATTGGCTTGTAATAGTATTCTGCTCAACACAGCTTTGCATAATACAAATTACGAGAATACTTTCACTTGTTCTTGCAATATTCACTTATGAAAACTCTGGACGAAATTAATCGCTTGATCGCTGCAACTGAGGCAAAACTGGCAGAGCTGGAAAGCAGCCGGTCTAAATTGCTGGTGCAATTTGCGGCGTT
>CAZHWV010000243.1:0-4607 GCA_964536185.1 uncultured Anaerolinea sp.
CGGCGTATAGGGTGGTGAGAAGAGGGGCCTGACCTGCCACCGATCGAGAAATCGGCGAGTCTCTTCCGCGATGAAGCCGGGGCCGTTGTCGGATTTCAACACCAGCGGCGGGCCATGCTCCAGGAAGAGCCCTTCGAGGGCGGCGACGGTGGATTCGGCCGACTCATCGAACACCGGCAGCCAGGCAAGTTGGTAGCCGCTGGCCAGGTCACGAACGGCCAGGATGTACGGCCAGCGGCCGTCGATGGCATACAGTGGATCAACATGGTCCATGGCCCACACGGAGCCGGGGCGATGCCAATGGAGGACGTGCAGAAGCCGCTGTTGGTGGCGTCGGCAGTGCCGCTGAAAGCGGCGATGCAGGTTTTGGACTTCACGCCGGGGCATCGATGGGAAGGCCGCTTGTACGGCGGTCGCACTGATTCCCTGCCCACAGCGCATCAGGCCGATGGCCTCATTGCGCATCCGCGGGTCGCTACGACCGCAAGGGCGGCCCAGAGGACGGGCCACCAGTTGATCTTTTCGCCAGCGGTGCCACCAGGAGGCCAAGGTGCCGCAAGCCATGCCAAGCTGCGAGGCCACGTCGGCATGCTTCAGCCCCAAGTGACCGGCCCAATGATCGAAGGCCACCACGCGGCAACGAGCATCTCGCTCCGCCTCGCGCTGCGGACGCTGGGCAGGCCATCCGCGTTTCCATGGATTGCGGGCAGTGGTATTCATGGGCTTCTGCTGTTGGTTTACGACGGGGATCTCTTTAGGCGTTTGCGGCGACGAGGCTGAGTCGTGGACGGTGTCGTTTTTTTCCCCGGCGCGGTACCCCGCGAGGCCAACCGCGGCAGGTTCTCGGCCAGTTCCCGGCGAACTTCCGACGCATGCAACTCAACCTTCAGCTTGCGGTTTTCAGCTTCCAGTTCGGCCGCGCGCTGATCCTCGGCCGAGGAAGAACGGGGAGGACGCCCGAGAGGACGTGGCTCCAGACGATTTAGGGCCGTCTGGAGCACCTCGCTGCGCACACGATGGAACATCGACTCGTGGATTCCCAATTCCGCGCAGGCATCACCGATCGTCCGCTGCCCGGAGAGGGTCTCCAGGATGACTTTCAAGCGGGCCTTCGCATGCTCGGAACCTTCCAGGGTTTCGACCAAGAGTGCGCCGGTCGGTTTACGTCCTCGTCGGGCCATGACGTGTCCTTCCTGTACTACGGTGCAGATACGGCAGTTTGGGGTGAACTACTTTCAACACACCGTTGTAGCACGTCGAGGGCGGCCGTTGAAGATGGGGCGGCCACGTCTGCCGCCGAAGCAGCTTCGAGGACCGCGACCGCCTTCAACGCCCTCGCCACCGGCCGCCGCTTGCGCTTCCCCTTGCCGGCAACCCGGTTACCAGGTTTTCCCGCGGCCTTGCCGCCGGTTTTGGGGATGGGCTTGGCCGCCGGTGGCGGCCCGAGACCGATCGTTCGTTGCGCGGCTCGTACCAGCGCCTGCTGTCGGGCACAGTCCTGCTTGAGCCGTGCTACTTCCTTCTGCAGGACGGTCAACTGGTGCCGTTCGCTTACGGCCCTACCCGCCGGCCGCGGTTCGCAGCCCGCCACCAAGGCCGCCAAGGCCCGTTGCTCCCACAGGTAATACCGCGGCGGTGACAGCCCCAAGGCTGCTGCGGCATCCGTTGGCGTGCGAACGCCTGCGAGTACCTCCAGGATGGCCGCCGCAAGGCGCTGCGCCTCGCGGCTGGCTGGCGGCTGTTGCTGTTGCTGGACCGGGCGACCGCGTTTGGAACCCTTGGAAACGGCAGTCGCCGTCGCCTGGGATTTCGGTGTTGTCGCATCGGCCTGAACCACAGTGCTCGTCATGCTTCACCTCCCTGGTCATCGACGGCCTCGGGACGTCCGTCGATAGCCGCCTCTTCCTTAAGGCTTTCTGTGAAGGCGTCCAGCCGACGTAACCCCGCATCCAAGGGCGATGCGCCCGGCTCTTCTTCTTCCGGCGGCACCTCGCACGGTGGCGAACCATCGAGACAGACCGGCATTGGTATCGGCGTCGGCTGGTCGCTCGCCACCGAGACCAAGGGTACCGCCGCGTTCTCCGACGCCGTCAGATCGACCTCGGTGCGCTCTTGCCCTTCCCGTTTGAGGATCATGCGTTCACCTTCGGCATGCACGCTGAAGGCCCGTTCGCCAATCCGCCCGGTCACATAAAACGGCGCCTTGGGCACGCCGTTGCGGGCCAACTCCAGGGCATTGGCAGCCACGCGTTTCCGCAAGGTGGCCAAGACTTCGGAAGCCGCGCCAAAGAAGCGGTCGGCAGGCACCAATCCCTCGATCCCCTGGTGCGGACGCTGGAAGTTGTAGTAGTCGATGAAGTGCCCGATCCGACGACGGGCGTCCTCCATGTCGAGGAACACCGACGTCTCGATGCACTCCCGCCACAATGTTCCCCAAAACCGCTCGATCTTGCCGAGGGTCTGCGGACGCTGCGGCTTGGCCACGATCTGCTTGATGCCCCGTTTATCCATCTCGCGATGGAAGGCGCTCGTACCACGCCATGTGACATACTGGCTGCCGTTGTCGGTGAGAATCTCCTGGGGCGTGCCGTGTGCCACGATCGCCGCCCGAACCACCTCCAGAACCAAGGTCGCTGACTGGCTGGCGTGGAGCCCGTAGCCGGTGATGAACCGACTATGGTCGTCCATGAAAGCAACCATATAAACGCGGCGGTTCTGCCGCTTCAGCGTAAACGTGAAGAGGTCCGTTTGCCAGAGCTGATTGGAGACGGCACGCTCGAACTGCCGCTGCTTGTCCGGATGCGGACGCGTCGTCACCTCTTCCATCTGGTAACCCGCCTCGTGCAGTACCCGCGCCACCGCTGCCGCTGAGGCCGGCAGCGCCGGTCCGCGAAGCAGCATGTCGCTGATCCGCTGACAACCCCACTCGGGATTCGTCTGCTTGAGCATCAGGATCGTCCGTTTGGTCAACTCGTGCATGCGGCTGCCATTGGCACCGCCCCGCGGCGTATCCATCAAGCCGCTTGGCCCCACCTCGTCGAACTTCTTCTTCCAGGCGTAGAGCGTGTGCTTGGAAACGCCTACCAGAGGGGCGAAATCGCCCGCCGGCAGTCCGCTCCGCTGCCAAGTGTCCAGAATCAGCAGGCGTTGCTCGGGCGTCATGGGCGGCTGCGATGATGCCTCGGGCTTGACCAGTCGCCGCCCCTTGCTCTTGCCCGTGCCGACCAACCGTGGCCTGCGCATCTCTTCAAAGGGCTCCTCGGGGAACGGCTCTTCGTCCTGGAAGGCGTCGTCAGCTTGCGCCTCGGCGAGCGCATCGGACGCGTACCGCTCCGCGGCCGCCACGGCGCCGATCGGCAAACCGGCTTCCACGGTGGGGGGAACAACCCGGGGACCGTCCCCGGCGGCGGGCTGGGGAATAGGCTCCCCCGCTCCGCCGAAGACGCTGGCCGCGTCGCTCGGGCTACGCCCTCGCTCCGCGGCCAGCGTCTTCTCTGCTTGCTCTAAGTCTCTCTCAAACATGCCTAACTCCTTTGCGGTCTAACCGCTCTAGGAGGAGGCAATTACTCTACCTCTTTATCTCAATTTCTAGTTGAGCATTTCGGCAAAGGCGACAGCACTGACCACGCCGTTGGCATTGTCCGACAGTTCGATCGCGATTGTGCCGGTCGCCGTCTGGTACGTGCCGATGCTCTGCCACCAGGTCGTGCCGTCAAAGACGCCGTTGGCCGCGACTGTCTGGTCTACCGAGACCGTACCTAGTGTGTTCACCCCGTCCGTTATACGATAGCTGACATTTGATCCGCGATCGCTGCCGGCAACCCACGCCACCTGCACTTCGTAGGAACCAGGTGCCAAACCGGTCAGGACCGACTGAATGCGCTGATCGCCGGTGCCGGCGGCGCACTGGCGCGAGTTGCCATAAAGGCCGCTGCCTGTCGGGCCGTCTGTCCAGCCCGTGCCGATTTCCACAACGCCCGTGTCGGAGTTGTCGACCACCGACATTAACCCCAGCGTGCCGGTGGTGGTTGCCGCCGCACTTGTGGCGGCCTGATCGTCGGTGGCCATAGCGAAGTAGCGCTGTGCTCCGGAGCCGAATCCGGCGGTGGAGACCGAGACCGTCCAGCCGTCCGCGCCATTGGTGTCCGTGCCTAAGAGCTGATCGGTTCCCGGGGTGAAAACCCCATCGCGATCGGAGTCGCGATAGAACGCCACGGAGTCCACGCCACTATCAACATCCGTGACATCGGCCGCTTCCAACCGTAGCCCGGCCCCGTTGATGACCGGGTCGGGCGAGTCCAGCAGACGGCCGACGATTGGCGCGTCGTTCACCGCGGCCAAGCTCACCGCAAAAGTCGTTTCCACGAACAGTCCACCGCCGTCGGTCGCACGGACCGTTAGACTGCCCGTGCCGCTCACGTTCGCGCCGTAGCCCAGCGTGAGGACGCCCGTGGCCGGGTCGATCGTGGTTTCGGCAATCAGGTCGGGATTCGTGTTGGCGACGATCGTGTAGGTAAGCTCAGCCGAGGTGTTGTCAACATCTGCAAAGGCGGACGTCAGATCGATCGCGGTTGACTGGGCGTCCTCGTCTGCCGACACGTCGGCGA
>CAZHWV010000244.1:0-4602 GCA_964536185.1 uncultured Anaerolinea sp.
CTGGTAAATCACATCGTTAATAATTTTTCTCCTGATGAGATCATTCTTTTTGGTTCATATGCTTATGGCAAGCCTACCCCTTGGAGCGACGTAGATTTACTGATCATCATGGAGACGCCCAAAGGAGAATTGGAAACATCCCTGGATATTGTAGATTCCTTGCCACCAACCATGTTTAGTCTTGATATTTTGGCGCGTGACCGCCAAACGATTGAGCATCGTAATACAATGGGTGATACATTTATGCGCGAAATTACCAGCAAAGGGAAAATCCTTTATGCGCGCAATCACTAAAGAATGGGTTGAGAAAGCTGAGGACGATTTTTATTCTGCCGAATTGCTCCTTCGAGCAGGCGAGCACCCTATGCCAGGTAATTCCTGTTTTCATTCGCAGCAATGTGGAGAAAAATATCTCAAAGCCTTCCTTGTGGAAAACAATATTGACTTTCCCCGCTCGCATCAATTGATGGTTTTGCTCGAATTATGTGCCGGGTTGGACGTTTCTTTCCT
Source organism: uncultured Anaerolinea sp. (assembly GCA_964536185.1). Lineage (GTDB taxonomy): Bacteria > Chloroflexota > Anaerolineae > Anaerolineales > Villigracilaceae > UBA5195. The sequence goes on from CAZHWV010000244.1 coordinate 511, forward strand.
GGGAATCAGCCAATTATGCCGGCGCTGGAAAGTTACGCTGTGGCCATTCGTTATCCGGGCATCAGCATTGACTCTGGCGCAGCCGAAAAAGCCATGCAAACAGCAGGGATGATTCGAGATTTTTTACGCCAAAAATTAATCTAATTCCGCGCGCTTGTTCTCCGACCCACGGCGCTGAAAAGTTCACAAAATTGATTCACATTGGTCTTGGCATGTGGATATGGAACAATTGGGGATTGAGGTCAGGATGGGCACAGTTGAACCAATATTATTTCCATCCTGAGAGTGTATGAAGCGGTCACCGCATTTATATTTATCCTATCCTTAGCCTATCTACTTTATTCCCGCATCAAAGCGTGAAATCCTGCTTGTTGAAAGTGGGCATCTGTGGTTAATGCTTCTGTAATTTCGCGTTCTTGCATGACGACAAATGAGATGCAATCGATCAGGCCCCATTCTTTATCTACGCGTTTGACAAACGAAGTCATCCCTTTTTGGTACAACTCTTCAGAGAGTGGGACAATAACGACGTTTTCATCTGTTTCCAGCGATTGAAGTAATGCAACGCTTGCTTTTCGGAATGGACGTTTCGATAACGCATTCCCAATTTCGAGCAAAATTGCGCGCGTTGTGACCAAAATAGCATTGTCTAAGGTTTCGGAAATCTGGATGGCCTTTTCATGGAATGAATCTGTCTCGATCGATAGAGCAATCGCAAAGGCGCTATCGAGGAAAATTTCAGGCTTCATCTGTATTTTTCCCGCCGTAAAGATATTCATCCAGGTTTTCAGCCAGATCAGTCGGGCCTTTTAATTTGAGCGCGCGGGCGGTCACCAAAAACGAATTCTTCTTGCTGCGCACAGGCTTGACCAGTGTGACCGTAACGCGGATGCGTGTGTTTGGCTCGAGTTTCAGCGGCACATCCGGACGAATTACTTGACCATCATACATTGCTTCGATTGTTTTTAAGACCATCGCCATGCTCCTCGGATGGCTTTATTGTACACCGATTTATGTCACAGAAACTGATCGCCGACCATGCCATAGTGATTTATCGCTACCACGCAATACCATTCACGACCACAAATTCCGCTTTTTTGTTGATGTGGAAAACTGCAGTTTGTGACAAGGGGCATTATAGAACATTGCGTGTTTGGAATAAATTTCATCAGCCCAGCGACCACCTCTTCGTAATCTCCAGGCTGTTTGTATTGTTTTCTGCACCTGCAGCCGTTCAGCTATTACAACACTGCCGTCCAAATTTTCGAAAAAATCCCCTGTCAAAAAAATCCCCTGGTACCTATGCTTGGCAGCGTATTCTCTTCTCGGTGAACAAGGCTGCCCAGGACGTTCTCGTCAGGGAGTTCAAGTGCCGTTTGAGTCGACGGGACAAAGGTGTCGAGCGGTAATGGATGAGGCGTTGGGACATCTGGTTGAGTGGATTGCCCAGCAGGTAAAGGATGGTGTCTCAACCAAAATAATCTCACAAACACTGTTGGCCTAACACGCCTGAAACAGTTACGCCTTACTCTGACCAAGCGAATGAAAGATTATTTCCTTTCAAACCTCAGCTGGCTTTCTTTAGCATTGGTAAGGTTCGATTCAGTCAGGGCTGCGGCTCGCCATTTGCTTTTTTGCTGCGGTTCAATCATTCCATCGCAAAAGTCGAGTTAAAACATTATAATAAGTTTGGAAGTGAGAGTTCTCCCATGAACCATAGTCGTGATCTTTCTCCTGTGTATCATCTGATCAAACTATATTTTTTGGATCAACTCAATGGTGGTCAGCGCTAAGCAGGAGATAGGATGCCCACCCGATGCAGAGTTTTGGTAGAAATTTATGACAGCAGTATAATGACCAGCCTTTACCTATGCAGACGATCATCATGGCACAGCGAAGCGGGTTCGAGCCAGGCAAGTTTCGGCATATCGGTAAAGTGAATGTACACAAATGAAAGATCAAACCGTCAATCCCAACACCACAGAAAACCTATGAGACCCTCCCAAATTTCATCCCCACTTATCACTCCCGGTTCGTTTGTAATCGGCTGCAATTATTGGGCATCACACGCCGGGGCCGGCATGTGGCGCGATTGGCAGCCAGAAATTGTCGCCGCCGATTTGAAACAACTATCCGAAGCTGGCATGCAAGTATTGAGAGTCTTCCCGCTTTGGCCAGACTTTCAACCCATCACCCAACTTTATGGAGCCACAGGAAATTCTCAGGAAATCCGTCACGGTGAAGAGCTGTTCATAACAGCGGCTGAAGCGCAAATGGCAAACGGACTGTCGAACGCTGCAGATAGTGCGAGTAATTCATACGTCATTGGTCACGCAACCTATGCGGTCACCGCGGGCGTCTCGCTTACCGCGATGTCGCATTTTGCCACCCTGGCCGATCTGGCCCAACAAAACGGCCTCAAACTGATCGTTGGTCTGCTGACCGGTTGGATGAGTGGACGGCTGTTTGTGCCCCCAGCCCTCGAGAGCCGCAACGTCATCACCGATCCAGTCGCCATTTTATGGGAAACACGTTTCGTACGGGCTTTTGTACGGAACTTCAAAGATCATCCGGCCATCCTGGCATGGGATTTGGGCAACGAATGCAACTGCATGGCTCCGGTGCCCAATGCTGAAGCCGCCTGGGTCTGGACTGCCGCCATCAGTAATGCCATTCGCGTCGAGGACGCCACTCGCCCGGTGGTTTCAGGGATGCACTCGCTCGATGAACCGAATGAAGATGGCTTCTGGCGCATCTCTCACCAGGCCGAATTGACGGATGTTCTGACCACGCACCCCTATCCCTACTTCACCCCGCACTGCGATCAGGAACCCATGAACACGCTGCGCAACGGCCTGCATGCCACTGCCCAAACCCGATGGTATGGGGATGTGGGCAACACGGCCGCCCTGGCCGAAGAGGTTGGCACGCTCGGCCCGATGTTTGCCTGCGAAGCCATCGCCGCCGACTACCTGCGCACGGCACTTTTCTCGCTATGGGCCAACGATTGCCGCGGCCTGTTGTGGTGGTGCGCTTATGACCAAAATCTGCTGACCCAGGCCCCCTACGATTGGACGCCCATCGAGCGCGAACTCGGCCTGATCCGCGCAGACCGCAGTTTGAAACCGGTCATAGCCGAGTTCACCAAATTCCGCGCCTTTCTGGATGCCTTGCCTCAAGCGCTTCCGCAGCGCATAACAGAGGCCGTTTGCATCCTGAGCCACGGGCAAGAGCAATGGGGCATCGCTTATGCCAGCTTCATCCTAGCCAAACAAGCCGGTTTCGATCTGATTTTCCAATATGCCGACCAGCCGCTCAAAGAAGCCGCACTGTATCTTTTGCCATCTGTAAGCGGTGACAGCCCGTTCTCGCGCCACTTCTGGGTTGAATTGGATGCGAAAGTACGCGCCGGAGCCACACTTTATCTTTCGATGAACGATGGCATCCTTTCCCCATTCAAAGAACCGTTTGGGCTGGAAGTACAAACCCGCCGCAAACGCACAACTTTGGCCAACCTGCAAATACCTGCCATCCAGGGCAGCCCGGTCTTTCAGGTAGCTTCCCCGGCTCAATATGGCTTCGCCGCTGCGGGCGCCGAAATCCTAGGTCGAGAAAACGACGACAACCCGGCCTTTGCCAGTCACACCTGGGGACAGGGGCGCATCTTCTTCTTAAGCGTACCGATTGAGCAGCATGTTTCCAATACCCCAGGCGTCTTCATTGAGCCTGATGCGCAGCCTTTTTGGAAGATTTACCGCCATATTGCTGAAGCTTCAATCTCCAGCCATTCCCGCGCAGCCGGTAAAGATAATGCGCTGGTTGGGCTGACGGAACACCCCATGGATGACAATCAGCATATTGTGGTGCTGATAAACTACAGCCCGGCACCCCAGCCTGTGAAGTTGACATTACCTATCGGATGGCACGTCACGGAGGCGTGGTACGGTCTGCTCCCAGAAGAGTCGGGTCAGATCAACATGCCGGCCAACGATGCAGCGGTCTTTGTCCTCTCCTGCTAGAGCGTGAGAACCACTTTGCACTTTCTCAGGTGATGCCCGATGAATACCAGAAAAAAGGCGCCGCAAACCCGAT
>CAZHWV010000245.1:0-4449 GCA_964536185.1 uncultured Anaerolinea sp.
ATATCCATCAGCAATTACTTTAACGAAATAGATTCCGCCCGGCATTCCGGCGAAGGGCAGTTCCTGCTTCGCGCCGGTGACAGGTTCAGTCATAACCTTTGCGCCATTCATGTTGTACACTTCAACATGCACATTTCCAAAGCTTAGGTCACCCTTCCTCACCAGGGTGAAGTTGCCGCTGGTGGGATTCGGATAGACCCTGAAGGCCGGGTTTAAGGAAACAGCGGAATTTTCTTCCATAACTGTTTTCACGGCGACCGCGGGAGGCGGAATGCTGCCGCAGTACTCATTTGTTAGCGTGATGTACCCGTGCATGTAACCGCCCGCTTCTACCATCGTGCCCGGCAGGTAACGGATGTTCTGCCCGGCTATCATGGTGGCACTGCCGCCGTTCTGAACAACAAATGTGGTTCCGTTGCCCGCAATGGTGATGGTATTGGTGGCATTGAAGCAGGTATCCGCACCATTTGCAATGGTAACATTTTCAACCGTCGTATTGGCAGGGACGGCCAGCGTGGTGAAGGTCATATCGGCGCCATAGATCGTCTCGCCGGATGTCGTGGAAACACCCTTTGCCCGATAATGGTAAAGTGTACCTGCTGCCAGCCCCGGGAGCGTTGCACTGAAAGATGCACCGGTGAACGATCTCACCGGTGATGGCAAGGCATTCGCAAGGTTGCCGTAAGAGAGGCTGGTGCCATATTCAAAACTTACTCCGACTACTTCACCGCTTGTATTAATATCCCCTGAAAGCGTTGCCGCTGACGACCCGATAGCTGTTGCCGCGAGTGTGTGGATGGATGCAATGGGTACTGTAAACTCATATGCGCCCATATCGGGGGGATTCGTACGGACATTATTTCTAAAGTCGGTCGTGACAGCCGGGACAGAAACACCCTGGTTGTTCAGCTCTACTCTGCTGGTACGCAGGTCGCTTGTGGAAACAAAGTTCGGATCGACGTTCTGGGAGTTGATATCCAGCCCTGTCGCCGCCAAATATGACGCATACGTTGACAGATCCGCCCCCTTGTAGTTGCCAAACGGCCCGGCCAGCGAATAGATGTCATTGTTGTCACTGTACCCACTGCACGTGGTGTCGTTAACATACATGGCGTAATGTTTCCCCGTGCCACCTGCAGCCCTCATGTTCACGATGAGGTTGTTGTACATCGTGTAGAAGGAGGTTACGCCTCGACGGTTCATTGCGCAGGTGGTGGAGTTAGAGGTGGCAGGTCCGCTGATGTAAATATCGTTGAAGTAGAAATTGAAGAAACCACCCGTAACCGATTGGTCACGCCATCCATAAAGGGTCGGGTTTGTGGCGGCACCGCCGTCCAGGGAGATCAGGTTGTTCGAAACCTCCATCTGGGCGCCTGTACTCACCTGCATCCCATAAATTACAGGCTTGCCGGCTGCAAATGATGAACCTATTGCAAATATTTTATTTTTAGACACCTTCCGGGCTGAAATAAGGTTCATGGCATTGACGGTAGGAGTATTGGGACTAGGCCATGTTGACCCCAGCGTTATATTTCCGATAATGTTGTTCTCAATAATGTTGTTCGTATTATAGGACTGGCAATATATCCCGTAAAAATTTCCCGGTCCGTTGTATAATATCGAGTTGGCAACCGTCTCGCTTCCGAGAATATTTCCCGAGACATTGAAGAAACCCCTGCTGGAAACCGCTTCGGACAGGTACATCAGGTAGATGTTACCTGATGCATCAGTGCGGGTGTAATTCAGGCTCGTGATCGTATTCCCCTGTACGTTGGTGACAGCGATCGGCGACGGGGTCAGGTAGATACCGTAAAAGTGTCCAGTTCCGTTGTGGGTGATCGAGTTTGCTGCCGAGGTACTGCCGATCAGGTTGTTCGTCACGTTAAGAACGCCGGCCGTCATATAGATACCATAGAAGTTGCAGGCATCGATATTCGTGAGGCTGATGTTCTGGATGGTATTGTTTGCAATTGTTGTCGGGGTGACCACACCGGCCGAACCATAAATTCCGTAGAAATAGAAGGTGGTGGAATTGGTCCATGCCGTACCGCCGCATAATGGTGCCGTGCCGCCCATGTAGTTGCCGCTGATGGTGTGATTGTTAAGGTTGCTTTTGATGTAGATGCAGTACTGGTGCGCAGTAGGGGCAACCGCCGAGTTATCGAAGAAGCTGTTGCCGGTAATCACGGATCCGTCGGCTACGCCTCCTACAACTCCGACGATGGTGGAATAGAACCCGTATGCGTTAAAGTTATAGATGTTGTTGTTCATCACTTTAACGTTATTCGGCAAGGTCTGGGCAACGATCGCATAGCCCTGCCTGCCGGCAGTACCTGCCGTGGCGCCCCGGATGTCATTGTTCATGATGACAACCGTATTGGGTGTGGTGGTGTTGAAGCCGATGTTTATACTGCCGTCAACACTGCCAACGCCATTGTTCTCTATTATACAATTCTGCAAGGTATCGTTGGTAGCTCCGTTGGTAAACTGGATCGTGGGCCTGCAGGTGGAAGAAGACGATTTTGTATATCGAAAGGTCAGGTATTTTCCGGATCCTCCGAAAGAACCGTCGATGGTAAGCCTGCTGGCGCCGTTGGCCCTGATAAGGCCCGTTCCGGCGGCGAGGGCAGCGGTGCCGCTGATCGTTCTCATGGTTGCAGCATTCGGCCTGATGATCAGTTTATAGTTGGAGGATGCAGGTTCTTCCGCCCAGGCATTCAGTCCGACCGTACCCGGCTCAACCACGTTAGCAGTAATACTGATGGTCGTATTGCCGGTCAGCACGCCCTGGTTGATTGCATCGAAAGCGCCACCTGTACCGGTAAGCGTGGCATACGTTCCCGGAACTGTGATATCCGTCGGGATGGAGTTGGCAGAAATGGTATAAGATTGGAACGCAGTTGGGGCGGTATTTATATTCTGTACCGGGGGTGCTGCACTGAATCCTGCCATCGGGTACCATGAACTCAGGTTGTTGGCATCGTCCTGCGCAACAACGAAATACTGGATTATATCCCCGGCTGCCACGGCTGTTTGCAGCAAGCCATAATCGATGGTAAAGCTGAACGGGCTGCCTGTGTTGCTTGCAGCCACATATTTCCAGCCATTATCAGCGGATGTGTTACCCGTAAAAGCATTGGCATCTGTCGATTTTTTGTAATAGATCCTCGGCAGGTTTGCACCTGTTGATACACCCGCATTGTCGGTGATGGTGGCCCAGTTGGTCAGCGTCCGTGTTACGGCCACAAGGCCATTACCAGGCGCGGTGTAGCTGATGTTCGGTCCAACAACATCAGCCGAAAGCGTAAAATTACCCGCATCGGCACCAATATCCGTTGGCGTCAGGGTGCTTCTTGTCTGACCGTCAAAGTCGTCGGTGACGTTTGCCAGGGTGAGGCCGGCTGCTTCGATCGGAGTCGGGTTTGCCACATGCAGGTCGCAGGTGGCGCCTGAACCGTTCGGCGCGACGAAGTTCGGGTCGGCATTGCCGCTGGCGAGATCCGTTCCCACCGTATTCTTCCAATTGGCAGAGGTTGCCTGTGTAATGCTGTTGAACAGACCGAAATTCCCTCCCGTGCCATTGGCCAGGATCATATTATAATTGCTGGTGAGTCCGGACGGGAACATGGTAGTACCGCCTACGGCGATCCCGTAATGCAGTCCGGTAGCTCCACCCGAACGGGCATTGTAAAAGATGTTGTTCAGGTAAACCCTTGGAGACGAAAGGGAAGGAGTGATCGTACTTTGGAAAGCATAGGTGTTGCCGGTGGTTGACGAAGGAGCGCCGCCAATGTACACACTATTGTTCAGTACGCTGTCGATGGCGGCGCCGGTCTCATAAATCCCGGCAATGATGTTGCAGGCGGTATTTGGTGTACCATCCGCATTGACGCCCAGCTGGACCATGTTGTTCCTGGCTGTGACCCTGGCTCCGGCGCAGTTAATGTAGATCCCGTTCACCTGTCCGGTTACTGCTGTTGTTGCCGTCTCAATGTTGTGAACGTAATTTTTCTCAAGCAAAAGGCTTCCATCCGTATGGTTGATATACATCCCGTTAACACTGATACCCAGCGCTGCTTCGGTGTTTTTCAGGTTGTAGATGGTGTTGCCGCGTACGATTGACCCCGGAACGGGGTTGTTTGAGTAGAGACCCACGACAGAGGCAGCCGTAGCCGTAAGGTTCTGGCTCGCGCCGGTGATGTCCCTGACCGTATTCCCTGACAGGGTGAGTACAACCGACCTCATGCCAGTATAAAGCCCGTATGTATACGAAGTCGCATTGGTGTTCAGGTTTGTAAGGTTCGCAACGGTATTGTTGGTAACGGTCATGGTGGTACTACCAGAAGTAGACTGTATACTTATTCCAATAAAATACACCGGCGGGGTAGTATTAGCCTGTGATTGTATGCTGTTTGCCGTGGTAAGGCTCCCGATAATGTTCCCGCTGAC
>CAZHWV010000246.1:0-4435 GCA_964536185.1 uncultured Anaerolinea sp.
TTAGTAAATTGTGTCATGTTGTTTAGAAGTTAAATTTGTTAAGGATGTCGTCGACGGATGTCTTCAACTCGAGTCGTGCTTCGGGCATTTTGCGTAGGTCATCGGCATCTATGCTTGTGATAGCTTGCTCAAGCAAACGCCTAGCCTTCTCAAGCTCGGGGTCTTTCGTTACGTTAAGCACAGTCAGTAGCTCACACAGGGTTACTGCGTTGGTTACTAGCGAATCACGGAATACGCTACGCTTGCCATCAGGTGCGTCTGTCAAGGTATCGCTGATCTTTGTCAGCATCTTGTGCAGTCTGTCCCATGGGTCACGCATAGCATCCACTAGCTTCTCGCTGTACATCTTGTCGTACTGTTCTTGCAGATCAGCCTTCACCCTAGCCTCGCAGTTGATGCGGAAGTCACCGCTCTCAGGCACAGGCAAGAAGTTGTATCCGAACTTGAACCGACGGGGCAGCGACTCAGCGTCAGGGAATTCTGTAGCATCGAAGTAATCTCCGAGCTTGAACGCCTGCGCACTAACCAACGACGGATAAGCTACTACGAAGTCATCGACTAGCGTGTTGAAGTTAGCCTCCATCGTGCCTAGTTGCTCTCGATACTTGAAGAAGTTCTCCATGGGTAGCAAGCCTACGCCCTTCATCCACGGCAAGGTCTGCTGACCATTCCACGCACGACACTTAGCCGCGTACTTCTCTATCTTCTCGAGATGATTACTGCCCGCCATGAGGTACTTGTAAACAGAAGATGCATCCTGATCTGCGTTCTTAGATGTATTCAGATCAGAGGTTGTCTCTTTGTCACGCTTGCGTGCAGTCCATGTGCTGATGCGCAGTTCGACAAGCATCGCCATTGAAGATAGCGACATGATTGGTGTTGTATTTTCTAACATAGTGTGTTCTCCTTGATGATCGGAATTACCCTTGAGCTAAGGGTTTTTCCATTGAAAAAGTAAAGCTCTTGAAGTATTCGGCATTGCGCTTTGTAGGCACTTCGCCATCCTTGGTTTTAGTGCGCTTGAAGCACTCGTCTCTATGCACATGAAGCACAAGCTCACGCAAGAAGTCCTTGGCTATCTTTGTAGTTATGACCATACCGCCCGCAGTGTGGTCGTAATGACCCGCCTGCGTAATGATTAGGGTTCTGGCTTTAACCCAATTCACGCCCGATGTATCTTTCAACCAGCTCAAAAGGGTTATGCAACTAGGCGTGTGGAACTTGTTAGTTCTATAACGCCCGCCTCGTGGCAACATATCGTGCATGTTGTAGTCCGACTGCATCGTCTCCTTATCGGGGTGCGACCAATCTAGTGCAGTGGCTTTGGCGCGAAATTTCTCCCACCATGCATCACTAGCGGGAAGCCCGCAAGCCTCACGCAAAGCCGATTGCGCTTCTTTACCCTCTTGGATGATGTTGCTGTTCTTGTTCTCAAAGTCTTGGACAAGCTCGCACCATGCAAAGAATGGGTCAAACTCAGCCACGTATTTCTTGTATGCGTGTGGGCGCAGTCGAGTATGGAAAGCCTCGGGCTTCTCAGCAAGCTCAAACTGTGCGGTGTACCTATCGCCATTCGGTGCGGGTTTGAACTTCAACGGCTGGTCAAGAAAGTATTTACTTATCCCATCCTTACTCCGTATGGTAAGAACGTATCGACCTTTGTCCCAAGTCACACCGATGTTGAGGGGCAAGTACGGAGTCAAGTCCCCGACCATGAACGCAGAGTTGTACACGGGTGGGTGAACAATGAATGTATCGTCGGGATACCACTCTACGAAAGCTTTGCCGTAGTAGTTAAGGAACACTCTATTCTCTGCTACCACGATGTTAGACCGACTGTGATACCGCCTCTCACCCAAAGGGCGAATATCTTTGCCACGGATGGGTCGGATACCTTGGTATCGTGTTACGGCTTCTACGTAACTGTTGATTGGCACTACGCCTACTGTGTTGTAACTCATTTTGATTCCTTCAATAAAGATTGCTGAATAAGAGACATACTCTTAGAGAGCATGTGGGATGACAACAGATGATTGTTCCGTTGTGTAATAGGGTTCTCGTTTGCACGACAACCGATGTGTGGAAGTGGCTCACGCTTGTGCGCGACCAGACCTCTAGCTAATACAACTAATGGCATAAGTCCACGGAATTACCCTCACTTGGAGGATATTTCCGCCTCTCCGTAGAACACAGCGATCAAGTGACGAATCGCTTGACCGTTGGTAGGTTCAAAGCCCATGCGCTTTGTTAAGTCAACCTTGACATCACGCAGAAGATCAAAGGTTTCTTTGTTAAGGATCACGGAATAACCCGCTGCTTTGTTCATTTCTTAGCCTCCAATAGTTTTTGGTTAGTGTCCAGCTCCATGCGAAAGATCGCAGTCATCGGGGCAACAAATGCCGATGAGATGTCAGGTTGTTTCACGACGTTGTTACGCCCGCTAGATACACCATTGAGCCACTCAGTCCCGATGCGCTGAGAAGAGTTAAGAACTGTAGCGATCTGCATCGCCTCGTTCAAGCCGAGCAGGAACTTAGAGTCCCCGACAAACAAGATAAATTCATCAGACATAGTTACTCCTTGATAACAAGTTTCTGACCACAAGGTACTTCGTACCCATCGTTGCCCAAGATGCACCACAAAGTGGGCTTGGTGATATGAGCCCATGCCGCCTTGTTGGTGTGCATGAACCCATCTGACAGAACCACAAGAGCATCAGGCGACAGCTTATGTTCGCTCAAATACTTCGCCACCACATCAGGGTCAGTACCACCCCCACCTTTAGGATTGGTGCGATGCACAATGGCTGTGTCTGTACCCTTGTACGTCTCGTGACCCGCAACTGCGGCATCCCAATAGATGATGTCGATACGATCAGCGCCCACGTCTTTGATGATCTGATTCATCTCAGATAAGAACGCCGTCAACAACTCACCTTGGATAGAGCCCGATGTGTCCATGGCAATAACAAGATGCTTCATCCGTTTCCCTAGAATACTAGGAAGGATTACATCCTGCCACAAGAAGTTCTTATGAGCCCTACGCCAAGACACAGAGTCCCTGTCCTTGAGTGAAGTACGCACAAACTTGCGCAAGACTGAACGCCAATCGACCTTTGGCTTGAGAAGATCACCGATCTCGCGTGGCACACCCGCACCAACCTTGCCCGCATAGATGCTACCTTGACGCAGAGCTTGTTGAATCTCACGCTCGAGATCTTTCTTCTCATCCTCGGTCATGCCGTTGGTAGCGTTGTCCCAATCATGGGAGTCAAGCCCGCCATCAGGGGAATTACCCTGCCCGTCAGGGTTTTTCCCACGCTCGCCTCCGATGCCAGTTCCGTCATCGCCATCGCCATCACCCTCGCCTTCATCCTCACCCTCGCATTCTTCTTTGAGGATGTCGAACACCTGCTTGCTGTCCATGCCACGGAATCGTGCGTCGAGTACGCCCATGGGCTTACCCGTTTTCTTGTCGCGTGGGAACGCAATGATCTCTTCGTGCGGGTCCATATCAACCAACTGGAGGTTGATGACATAGTCACACGCGATGTTGGCGAGCTTGTGGTTCTCGTCGTGCAGGGAACGCCACACAGTTAAGTGCCGATAGCACTTGTGCAGGTTCTCGTGCATGATAAGAAACGCCAACTCTTTGTCAGTCAGCGAGTCAACGAACGCCCGACCATACTTGGCGTCTCGCCCGTTGGTAGCCGCAGTTATTCTACTGTCCTCGACAGTCGTCTTGCCGACCATGAACAAGCCAGCGAACAAAGCAAACATCTTGTTACGCATAAGGCTCACATGAACAAGCTCGACGCGTTGCTCAGCAGTCAATCTATTCTTCAGTACTAGCATTTTCTAACTCCTTCTTAATATCTAACACATACACTTCGATGTCGTGGGCGGCTTCGTGTTCACCGACCAGTCGTAGTTGAGCCGCGAACGCCATGCCCGCGTGGTAAAGATTGCTCAATGTTTTCTTATCGTGACTCATCGAATCTACCCTTCGACTGCACCATAAGATCAGCACCCGCAAAGAACTTCTCGCGCTCCGCCTTGTTCTCGACAAGGTGAATCACGACCCGCTTTGTCAGCTTGGCATCACGCCTAGCGTCAAGCCACAGACCCGTAGCCACGCCCGCCCATACGAGCAGGATGAAATTCAGTAAGTCGTTATCAGTCATCTAAGTCCTCCTCGTTGTCTAAGTAGATTGCGCTAAATTCATTCAGCGCAGGAACCTTGTTAAGGTTGATCGGGTGTTCTTCAACAGACCATTTAACGGCTCTCGCCTCTGCGGGCAAGTGGTCATAGTCTTGTATCCTGTTGACAAACTTGTACGCATCAAACGATGACTCGAACACATAGATGTGCTCGACCGTTGTGCTCGTACCAAAGTCGGGGTCTCGCCCGATTGCAATCCATATACTTCTCATTT
>CAZHWV010000247.1:0-4430 GCA_964536185.1 uncultured Anaerolinea sp.
TCCATCTTCAAGAGTTGGGAGAAACCTAGAATGGCATTCAACGGCGTGCGCAGTTCGTGGCTCATGCGCGAGATGAATTCACTCTTGGCGCGGTTGGCTTGTTCGGCGATTTCACGCGCAATGCGGTCTTCTTCAGCGCGCTTGAGATCGGTAATGTCGCTCACGCTTCCAATCCATGCAGCAGGCAGCCCTTGCGCATCCCGCATCATGATGAATTGGTCATGCAGCCAGCGGTATTGACCATTTTTGTGCCTGAAACGATAGTCCCATTGATAGATCGAGCCGTGAGCGCCGGTCAAGGAATCGGCAATAACGCGATCACCCTTCGCCCGGTCGTCAGGGTGAATTAATTCCAAAACCGTCTCAATGGGCAATTTCACAAACTCTTCCGGGGTATAGCTGAATATTTTCTCAAAAACGGGGCTGAGATAATCATAGGAATTGGTTTTCAGGTTGCGTTTGTAGGACGCATCCAGGGAGTTTTCTAATACCTCCCGAAAACGCTGTTCGGTCTCGCGCAGCGCTATCTCTGACAGCCTGCGCTCGGTAATGTCCTCAGCGATACCCAAAGTGCCATACAGCCTGCCCAGATCGTCACGCAGGGGCACTTTCGTGGTGCGGGCAAAACGCTCACTGTCCCCTGTCAGAAACCGTTCTTCGTATGTTTCGGTTGCGCCGTTGTCAATGACACGCCGGTCATCGGCGCGATACTTTTCAGCCAAATCGACAGGATAGAAGTCGTAATCCGTATTGCCTGCCAATTCTTCCACTGTGGTGCCAAGCGTCCTCGCACAGGCTGTATTGCCATCAATGAAGACGGAATCGAGGTCCCTTTGCCACACGAGTTGGGGCAGGTTATCCAATAGGGTACGGTAGCGAATAGCGTTTTCCCTCAAGTTATCCTCAACGCGTTTGCGTTCCGCCAATTCCTGTTGTAATTGAAAATTGTTTTTAAACAAGTTCTCCGACAACACGCGGGACATGAATGCCGCCAGGATGATCAGCAAGGCGGTTGTTACGAAATCACCCGGCACGCTTTTGACCAGGACTTGGGGAGTAAACGCGCCTGTTAATTCTCCAAAACATAGCCAGGCAACACAGGCAACAGCATAAAAAGTTAGAAAAACCATTGTTCGCTTTCTCGTCACCATACTGGCAACGATCAGCAGGGCGGGGAATCCGATGTTGCTGATATTATGAATACCCAAGCTGAGAGTTGCCAGTATAGTGAGTATGGAAAACATGAGCAGGGACAGGAACACAGCTGCCCATTCGAATTTTTGGCGGTTAATGAAATAAAACGCGAAAAAGGAAGGTGGAATGCCAGCAGCAAGAATGATTGCAAACTTGATATCATGGTTGGAGATGGCAGCCAATATCCCAATCACCTGCCCAGCAAGGATCGCAGTCGTAAACTGATAAAAGATCCTTTTAATACGCTGCTTGTCTCCGTAGATGTCCAATGGATGAAAACTTTGACGAGTGTGTGAGTCCAGCATGATTTTGCTCCGGTTCTGTCGCAAGTGGTGAATCAAGGGATGGAAGGGCGAATCCAATCCAAGCCAAAGGCAGCAATAAAACTTGCCATGCAGTGATGATGAGAAGGATCTGTTCGATGAAGCATTCCATCGCAACAGGAAACTGCCTCGTTCCTCGCAGTGTCAAACATTAGCGCATCTGCTTCTTGCTCCTTCACGTGTGTTGTTTTGCTTTTTGACTTCTGGCCATTCGCACGCGCAGCGGTTGTTCTATCTTTGACCATATTCAGGCTTCAAGAAGCGGTCGAGATAGACACGATTTGCTAAGAAATTCGCTATTGTGGTGTTGTACCATCGTCGGTGACCAGCTTCAGTTCCAGCCAGAAGGTACTGCCCACGCCCGGCTGGCTGTCTGCGCCGATACGCCCGCCCATGGCTTCCACCAGGCCTTTGGAAAGCGCCAGCCCTAAGCCGGTGCCGTCCTGTTCAATTGAATCTCTGTCCAGCCGGTCGAATGGCGTGAATAGCCGCTCCATTTTCTCGGGTGGGATGCCTTCGCCCGTATCGCGCACCTGCAGGCGCAGGTGACCGTCGTTGGTCAGGCTGGACGTGATGGCGATCTCGCCGCCCTCGCGGTTGTACTTGACGGCGTTGGAGAGCAGGTTGAGCAGCACCTGCCGAAGACTCTGCGGGTCGGCTTGCACGAATATATCTGAGCCTGCCAGATTTTCCAGGCCGATGGAGATGCCGCGCCCTTCGGCTAACGGGCGGATCAATTCGAGGGCTTCCTGCAGCGTGTCTGCCAACCTCACCGGCTCGGGTGAAATCTGCATCCGACCTGATTCGATGCGGGCGATATTGAGCACTTCGTTGACCAGGTTGAGCAGGTGACGGCCCGATTTATGGATCTGATCCACGCCGCGCGCCTGGTTCGGCTTGAGTTCGTCCATCTTCAAGAGTTGAGAGAAACCCAGGATGGCATTCAGCGGAGTGCGCAGTTCGTGGCTCATGCGCGAGATGAATTCGCTCTTGGCGCGGTTGGCTTGTTCGGCGATTTCGCGGGCGATACGGTCATCTTCAGCCTGCTTGCGCTCGGTAATATCCTGGATGAATCCAAAAATTTTTAGCGGGTTTCCCTGCGTAAACTTTCCAAGCCTGGCGATTGAATGGATTACCCGTGAAGGAGCTCCATCTGCTGGCGTGACAGCATATTCAAGATCGTACTCTTGTCCCTCGCTAATCAGGTCAACCAGCGCCTGGTGAACACGCTCACGTTCCGGGATACAAGCTTCGATATCCTCCAGCAGAAAATCTCCAGCCACCGCAGCAAGGCCAAATATTCTATGCGCCTCGACCGTTCCCCAAATTTTACCCGTCTCAAGATTGTAAACCCACGAACCTGTATGACCAATTGTCTGCGCCATTTCCATCTGATCCTTGCTCTCGCGCAGCGCATCTTCCACCTCTTTACGCTCGCTAATATCGCGCTGGTTCAAGACAACGGCCTGCACATGCGGGTCAGCCAACAAATTCGCCGTGGTCGTTTCGACCCAACAATAGGAACCGTCTTTGCGCTGAAGCCGGTACTCAACTGTCACAGGTTTAGCGGGTGTTTGCAAAATTTCGCGGAATGTTTGCGCTATGAAGACCCGGTCTTCGGGATAGATGTATTCCATGCCGAAATGCCCGACCATCTCTTGCGGTGTATATCCGAGAAATTTTTCGTACGCGGGACTGACATAACCGATCTCGCGCTCGGCGCTCATAAATATTACGCCATCACTGCTGTGTTCGACCACAGCGCGAAAACGCGCCTCGCTCTCGCGCAGTCTTGCTCCGTCTTCTTCGACTGTCTCCACCAGGAGCAGGATATCTTCGGTCAATTTTTGGACCAAAAGCCGCACCTGCTGGTTTTCTTCGAACTGCAGCGTTGTACTTCCCGTGGCATGCGATGCGCTGAATGATTGGCGCAAAATTGGCGCCAGGTTCTCATGACGGAAAGACCGCTCCGCGAATCTGGTTGATAACGTTTCATCGGACCGAAGAATGACCCTCGAGAGTGTTTGGATAAACTGAGTAATCTCCTTCTGCTCAGCCTGCAGAATCGTAAAATCTTTCTGGATTTTCATCGTCAGCAAGCTGGCCCCACCAAATACGATCATTAAGCTGGATGCGGTCAGAAGTAGGATTTGCAATTGATTGGTGATGTCCTGCCTGATGACCAAGGATGCATCCGGCATCTCTGGAATCTGATCTGAAAAAGCAGTCTGGAGATGACCGGAGTCGATAGACATGGGGGCATATTTGTAAAGGTCGCCGATCTGTTTCGGGTCATCCGAGAACCAGATGACCCCGCCGGTAACCACGGAAAGATTCGTATCCCCAGAGAGAGATATAGGGAAAAAGTCATTGGGTTCAAATGACTTGATGATAAATTCATCTGCCAGACGTTTAACAAAGTGCACGCGTTGAACACCATCCACCATATCCGGGAAAAAGATGATCGTATTCTGCCCTGGTTGCAGGTGATCAATTTTGCCAAAGAAACCGCTGGCATTCAGGCGCATGCCTTGCAAGGTTGCAAATGGGGATTTTCGGATGGTTCCATCAGCGGCAATGACCAGGGTGTGGACAACCGGAATGGGCGCATCCTGGTCGCTATCAACGTCAATATTTTCCACCTGCATCAGGCGATGCAGGAAGAATTCTTTCCAGACCGCGGAGGAGTTTTTCAGGTTTAGAATATTCATCCAGATAAACATGAGCAGAAAGATCAAGTTGGCGGAGATGAAAATAGCCCAATTCCATTTCAGCGCAAAACCGATTCTTTCGTGGAGTAATCGAATGCTCTTTTGCATTGTGTGCATGACCTCCAGGTGAAGGACTGGCAAAGTCCACTACTTCAATTCTATAATTTCCTTTGTATTCATGGCGCCGTTCACGGTTTGAAGC
>CAZHWV010000248.1:0-4420 GCA_964536185.1 uncultured Anaerolinea sp.
CGCGCGCGCTGATCAACCGCCCACCTTTGATCCTGGCGGATGAACCGACCGGCAATCTGGACTCAAAAGCCAGTGTCGAAATTATGGCCTTGCTGCACCAACTGCATCAGCAAGGCGTGACTGTAGTAATGGTGACACATGAACCGGATATCGCCAGCCACGCCGGTAGGATCATTTGTGTGCGCGATGGCAAAACAGTAGCCGATGGGCACTGCTCGGATAAAACATTATGAAACTGAATAAGATTTTTCGCGTGGCCTGGGAAGGCCTGATGCTCAACAAGGTTCGCTCCTTTCTGACCACCCTGGGTGTGATTATTGGTGTTGCCTCCGTGATTGTGATGATGGCAGTTAGTGCTGGTGCTGAGGCTGCAATTGCCGAGCAAATTAACGCCCTGGGCGCAAACTTGCTGATAGTCGCGCCCATGCGCGGTGTGCCTGGAGCCGGGCGAACGCTGTTGTATGATGATGCGTTGGCAATTAATGAACAGGTCGTGGGAATCAGCGGTGTTTCTGCCGAGCAGTCCCCGGCGGCCCAAACCGTCAAGGCGAACGGTGTGACACTTGATGCGATAGCTGTGGTGGGTACAAGCGCCGATTTTCCGGCGGTGCGTGATTACCCGATAGCCGCGGGGGTCTATTTCACCGCGGATGAAGACAACCGTAAGTTGAAGGTGACTGTGCTGGGTTCAGGCCTGGCGAAAGACTTGTTTGGTACGGACAGTCCGCTTGGACAAACCGTCACAGTTGGCTCCACCAAACTGACCGTTATCGGTGTGATGGCTTCCAAAGGTGTTGTCGCAGATATTGACTACGATGGGCGTGTTTACCTGCCGATCAATGTGGTTTTTCAAAAATACATGGCTACCACGATGATGGGCGCGGATGCGGTGCGCACTATTTATGTAAAAGTCACCGGTCAAGACAAGATCGAAAGCGTCACGACCCAGATCACCAGTTTGCTGGCCAAGCGCCATGATGTGGATGCCACCAAACCCGATTTCAGCATCCAGACCCAGCAAGATATCATCGCTACACAGCAGGCTACTACGGCTGCCTTCCGCAACCTGCTGGCCTGGGTGGCAGGTGTCTCGCTGCTGGTGGGCGGGATCGGCATCATGAATATCATGCTGGTCTCGGTTACCGAACGCACCCGTGAAATTGGCCTGCGCATGGCTCTTGGCGCCCATCCGGCGGATGTACAGACTCAATTCCTGCTCGAAGCCGTGATCCTCAGCCTGGCGGGTGGACTGGTCGGGGTTCTGATCGGTGTGGGAGGGTCAATCTTATTTGGCGCGCTGGGTGATATGCGCACCCAGATTGTGCCGCTCTCTGTGCCTCTGGCTTTTGGCGCAGCCGCCGCAATTGGCATTTTCTTCGGCTACTACCCTGCCACGCAGGCTGCCAAACTCGACCCGATCGTTGCTCTGCGCCACGAATAAAGCATTTCAATTCATAAAAAGGAAAAAAACTCATGTCCCGTTTCTCGTTACTGACGCTGTTCGTTGTTCTTGCAATCGCTCTCTCGGCTTGCGGCGCAGGCGCACCGGCGGTTTCAGCACCATCTCCCGACACGTATACCAGCCCAAACCTGGATGTCACTTATTCAAATGCGTTGCCAGCGCGCATGCAGCTAGCCCTTGGCACCCTGAAGCTGGCTGACACAAACACGCCTGTCAGCGCTGAACAGGCTGCCAAATTCCTGCCGCTCTGGCAGGCTTTGCAGAGCATGACCACTTCCGGTAACAGCGCCAGCGCCGAAGTCAACGCACTGCTCAGCCAGATCGAGGCTGTTTTTAGCGCGGAGCAAATGACGGCGATCAAGGACATGAAAATGACCTTCACCGATATGACCACCTGGGCCAGCGCCAACGGCGTAACGCTCGGGAGCGGTTCCGGTCAGCCAGGGCAGGGCCAGGGTATGTCGGCTGAAGCGCGCGCCACCCGCCAGGCCGAAAATGGCAAAACGGGCGAAAGCGGCCCAGGCAGCGGCGCATCCGCGGCCTTGACCAGTGCAGCCATTAAATATCTCGAAACGCTAAAATAAACACGCATTGAAATGCCAGGTATCACGCTCCTCATTCTTTTCAGCCTTGCCGCCTTTTCCAATGCGCGTTGAAACATCTTGAAGCACTCAAAATCAAACAAAGGTAACCATGAAAACATCCAGCATCTTTCTAGCAATCACTCTGTTCACACTAACACTGTCCGCCTGCGCTCCAGCCGCTCCTGCGGCCGCCCCCACTTCCGCTGCCGCAGCGGCCATTGATATCACCTTCGCGGATGCGGCCAGCCTGCGCAGCCAGCTAGCTTACGGCATGCTCAAGCTGAAAGACAGCCAAAACGTCATCACCCCCGAACAGGCCAAAACACTGATCCCACTCTGGCAGGCTGTTATTGCCTTAAGCGGCGATGAAACCACCGCTACAGAAGAGTTAACTGCCGTGCAGGATCAGATTACCCAGGCGCTGACCCCTGCTCAAATCCAGGCAGTGGCTGAAATGAAAATAACAAACGCTGAACTGAACACTTTTTATGCACAGTATGGCATAGTTCTTCCCACCCCGGTCCCGGGTGTTACCAAGGTACCTGGTTCTAGTAAAACGGAAGAAGAAAAAGCTGCCTCGCGTGCCACTGCTGCCGCCGCCGGGCTGACCACTGGTACTGGCATGACTTCCAAAACCCTGTTGTTTGAAAAGGTCATTGAGTACCTGACTGGTATTGCAAAGTAATTGTTTTTGTAACCACGAAACAAACAGCGCATCCGTTATTTTAGCGGATGCGCTGTTTGTTTGATGGCATAAGCCAAAAAAACGTCGGTGGGGCATCTGGTCTGGGGTGTCCTGCCGCAAGAAAGGGATTCTTACGCCGCCACAACTTGCCTGAGTGCCAGTTCGGCTTTCGCTGTACCGGGGTATCCGGTCATCAATACTTTTTCATTCACCAACAATGCAGGCAGGTACATGTGTTCGGAGCAGGCCTGGCTGTGGTTGATTTTATGCTGGAGCCAGGCAGGGGCAGTTAAATTAAAAAAACTGGCGGTCATATGACCGCCAGTTTTTTTGAGGTGCATAGATATTAGCGTCTGCCACCGCGAAATACACCGCCAGAGCCGATACCCGTGCCAACAGGTGTGCAAGTGCCGGTGGTGCAGGTGCCCGTTCCGGTGCAGGTGCCTGTGCCGGTGCTATAACCATAGCCCGTGCCAGTGCAGACTCCCGTGCCGGTACCATAGTTGCTACCCGTACCAGTGTTGTAGCCATAACCAGCTCCCGTACCAACAGGTGTGCAAGTTCCCGTGCTGGCGCAAATACCCGTCCTATTACCACCGTTGCCACCCCAGGCCAGGGCAGTGCTGGATACCAGCATTGTCAGAGTCAGAGCAAGAAGAAAAGCCAGATAGATGTTTCGTTTCATTTTAGTCTCCTGAATTTATGTGTTTATACTCACCGAACTGTGAGATATATTGTTTATTCGCAGCAATAATAACAATTTAATGTGAAGGGATGGTAAAGATCCGGTGATGAAAAAGTAAATATTTGGCGGAGTCATTTATTCGAATGATTATTGCCACATTTTGTATAAAAAAATGCGACCTTGTCACTGAATTTGTGCAATGAATTGTTACACAAACTTGTTCGTATGTTTAATTAATCTTCACACTCGCTTGCTAGAATATGTCCAAGGTTGCAAACAAGCAACCTCAAAATTCAAATCACAATAGTCCCGGATCTAGCCCGGGAAGGAGAAAAAATGTTCAAAAATATACTTATCGGGATTTTCGCGGCCGTACTGGTCGTGGCACTTGGAACGGCAGCTTTTAATGTCGTTGGGGTCAATGCAGCCGGTAGTGTGGCTGCACCGGTAGCAGGATTTGGGATTGGAAATAACGGACAAGCCTCTGGTGCTAATGCACAGGGTAGCCCTCAAGTTACTACCATGGGAACATCAACTGGTGTTACTCCTGGTAATGGGAACGGAACCGGTACCAATGTTCTGGCCATTCCAGCATCAGAACTCAGCAGCGATGAAGCTGCATCACTGCTTTTCATGCGTGAGGAAGAAAAACTGGCTCGGGATGTGTACAATACCCTATATGCTACCTGGAATCTGCCCACTTTTCAGAATATTGCTTCCAGTGAGCAGACCCACATGGATCAAATCGCTTTGCTGTTGACCCGTTACAATCTGACTGACCCGGCGCAGGCTACTGGTGTGTTCACCAATGCCACTTTGCAAGACCTGTACAACAAACTTGTCGCCCAAGGTAAACTGTCTATCGGCGATGCCCTCAAGGTTGGCGGCGCGATTGAAGAAATCGACATCATGGACCTGCAAACCCGCCTGCCCCAGACCGACAACGCTGAGAGACTGTTTGAAAACTCTAATTGCGTGCCAGACGGCGTAGGCCTAGCCGGATC
>CAZHWV010000249.1:0-4272 GCA_964536185.1 uncultured Anaerolinea sp.
GCTTGGACTGCCCAATACCGGTGATTTTGCCATCGGCGATACGCTGTGTACTGGTTCGCCAATTCGGTTTGCGCCCATCCCGCGCTTTCAACCAGAACACTTTGCTTTACTGCGCAATACTGATCTTGGCAAACAAAAGCAATTCACAAAAGGACTGCTGCAATTGGAAAGTGAGGGCGCGGTGCAGGTGTTTTTCAATGTAAACGCCTTCAAGCGCGAACCAATTTTGGCAGTCGTCGGTCAATTACAATTTGATGTGGTGCAATCTCGCCTGAATGTGGAATATAAAGTACCGACGACTCTCGAACGGATGCCACATACCCATTTGCGCTGGATCAAGGGCCCCGAGGCTGCCATCGAAAAACTGCCAGAACGCAGTGAGGCGATTATTGCCCGTGATTCGCGAAATGGCTGGGTGGCTTTATTTAGCACCTCTTTTTACCTCAAGTATTACATCGAAAAAAACCCTGAACTGCGCTTTTTGGAGCTTGGCCAGGATTAGACTGTGTCTTACTGTTACATACCAGGCAACTGCCAATTGATGACCCATCCAATCGCGGTATAATCGGCCCGTTATGGTTGATAAGCGCCCGGAAGATTTGTCGGTGGAAGAACTGCGTCGCCTCTTGCTGGATAAGCGCCGGGTAAACCGTCGCGACCGGTTGGAAAGTTTTCGTCGAAGCGGGCGGGTAATATCCATGACCCCTGATTTTGAAGCTGAACCCAGCGAGGGTCGGGTCGTGGATACCCCGGAAGGTGAAACCAGCGGCTCTGAGAGTGGTGCCTTGAATAAGGTGCGCCGGCGTAGTCGTTGGACAGATAATCTGCTGTTGGGTGTGGAAGTCCTGGCCGTATTGGTGCTCATCGGCCTGGTGTTGAATGGTCTTTCCATTCTACGGACCTTAAATCAGGAAGCTGCCGCTGCCATCCAGCCGCCCACGGTTGTGCCAACGGCGTTGATTACGGCTGTGGTATTGCCCTCCGGGCATACCCCGCCAAACTCAACGCAGGGCGCACAGCCAAATGATGCCGAAATTCCTGAGCATCTGCGAGCGCTGGTGCCAGCGTTGGAAAATATGCCGGCGCCCACCGCCAGCCCCCAGCAGGGTATCCGCATTCAGATTCCCGCGATCAATGTTGACGCTCCTGTTGTTCAAGGCGATGGCTGGGAACAGCTCAAGAAGGGTGTGGCTCAGCACATGGGCACGCCTAATCCCGGCGAGAATGGTAATATTGTACTTTCTGCGCACAATGATATTTTTGGTGAAATTTTTCGCAATCTGGATAAACTTCAGTCTGGTGATATTATCATCCTCTATACCAATGCGCGGCAGTTCACTTATGTGATTACCGGTACCCAGATCGTTGCGCCCACCCGTGTGGAAGTGATGGCGTCCACAGCCAATGCGGTTGTGACGCTGATCTCTTGTTATCCATACTTGATTGATAATCAACGGATCGTAGTATCCGCTGTATTACAAAACCCTTAGGAGTTAAAAATGGCTAAGAAAAATAGAAGCATTGCTACCAAATCTGCCCCCACTTTCGCAGGTATTCAACGTGGCGCTGTTGGCACGGATTTCAACCCGGATTATTCCACAATCAAACAAGAGTTAAAGCGCATTGGCATCCTGGCCGGCAGTTTTTTTGCGTTTTTGATCGTGTTGTCATTCTTCCTCAAGTAGAGACACGGCAACGCCGTATCTCTACCGGTCCGGTTTATTAATTATTCCTTGCGTTTATGGATAAGAGGCGGTTCGCAAACCGCCCCTTTATGTCTATGGACAACCCGGTTGAAATTGTTCTGACAGCTCTCAGTTACGGAGGCGAAGCCATTGGTCGTTATGATGGTCGCGCAGTCTTCGTTCCTTTTGCGCTTCCTGGCGAAACAGTTCGCGCACGTATTGTGGAAGAACATAAAAATTTCGCCCGCGCTGAGCTGGTCGAAGTGGTTAAAGCCTCGCTGGAGCGGATTGTGCCACGCTGCCGGCATTTTGGCATTTGCGGCGGTTGTCATTATCAACACTTGCCGTATGCAGCTCAACTCAAACTAAAAACGAATATCTTGTGCGACCAATTAACGCGCATTGGAAAGCTCCAGAACCCACCAGTACAGGCCAGTGTAGCCGCGCCGGATGAGTGGAATTATCGCAACCATGTCCAATTTCATTTGGACCCGAGTGGCATACTGGGTTTTATCGCCTCGGCTGATCCCGAAGAACTTATCCCGATCACAGAATGTTTCCTACCGGAAGCCGGTATCAATAAGCTTTGGCCGACTCTTGAGTTTGAAGCCGATTCTTTGGTTGAACGGGTGTCTTTGCGCGCCGGGATGAATGATGACTTATTGCTGGTGCTGGAATCTGATGAGATTTCTCCACCCGAAATGGATATCGAAGCCGGTATATCTATCGTTCATTTAAACGTTTCGCGGGGCAACAGCGTGGTCCTGGCCGGTGATGGTTATCTTGTCATCAGCGTCCTGGATCGCCAGTTTAAAGTCTCCGCTGCTTCGTTTTTCCAGGTCAACACCCGCATGGCTGGGAAAATGGTTGCGCACCTGTTAGAAAACCTGCCAGTATCGGCCTCGACCACTATGCTGGATGTTTATTGCGGAGCTGGTTTGTTCAGCGCGTTTTTTGCGCCGCAAGTTGCCCGGGTCATTGGAATCGAAGCAGCGCCTTCAGCCTGCGAAGATTTTGTTGCTAATTTGCATGAGTTTGATAACGTGGAATTGTACGAGGGCCTGGCACAGGATATCCTGCCGGGGCTAAAAATGAGTGTGGATGTGGCTATTGTCGACCCACCGCGCGCCGGATTGGATAAAGCGGTGCTGGATGCTTTGCTCAGGCTCAAGCCCGGAAGCCTGGCTTATGTCTCATGCGACCCATCCACACTGGCACGCGATGCGGCCCGCCTGTCGGCGGGTGGTTATCGCCTCAAGCAGGTTACAGCCTTCGACCTTTTTCCCCAGACCTACCATATCGAAAGTATTAGTATATTTGAGCGCTGATCCTATTTTCGCCGCTTAGGGATGGATCGCTCGAAGTCACCCATGCCCTTGCGGGCGCTGCCCCATTCGCCGCGCGCCGCATTGCGGGTCAGGCTGTCGATCGAACCGCCCAGTTTTTGCAGCTTGGGATCACCGGTCTTATCCAGGCTGGCTTTTGCATTGGCGGCTAATTGGCCAATGTTTGCCAGTTCGTCGGGCGAGAATTTGCCATCGCCCAACGCGCCTTTGAAGGCATCCAGAAAATCGTTTGCCTGGTTGATCGCGCCGATCTGGTTATCGGCGATGTTATTGGCTGGCAGGTTGAGCAAGCCCTCTTCGCGTGTGGATAAGCTGGTTTTCACCTGTTCTTGCAATCCTTGCGACTTGCTTTGAAGCTCTCCGGCCTTTATCTGGGCCTGGCTGGCGGCTGTGTTCAGTTGGTCGATGGCTGCGGTTGCGCTGGCTGCGCCCTGATCCATGATGGTTGCGATCTCGTTAATACTGGTTGACATGGCTGCCAGGTCTTGTTCAATGCTATTCATCGTCGCCAGCGCTTCATCAGCATAAGCGCCATAATAATCATAATAGGCCTGAATTAGCTCTTCGGCATAGGCGACTTCGTAGGAGACCTCGTAGGCATAAGTGTAGGCGGCTGTGGCTTCAGCATCTGTAACGGTGCCGTCGCTGGTGGTCTGTGTTACTGCTGCGGAAGTGGTTGCGTAATCGGCTACCACCTTATTTACCGCCTCGTCAATCATTGCCGCCAGCTCTTCTGCGCTCATATCGGAGTAATTGGGCGTAGGCTGGGCGCTCAACGTGGCTTGTACTGCCTGGTCTATGGAAGAATTCTGCGCAGACTGGGCTTGTGTTGTGGCTTTGACTGCGGCGTCGATCCTGGCCTGTTCGGCTTGCTGCGCATCTGTTGTGGCTTTGACTGCAGCATCGATCGTCGCCTGAGGGTTTGTAGTGGCTGGCTGGCTGCAGGCAGCCAGAAGCATTATGGTCGCGATGATGAACATGAGTGGGGTTTTTATTTTCATTGGCTGTTTCCCAGGTTTGAGTTTTACTTTATTTTGCTTAAGTTGTCTGGATAATAAAGACCGTAATGGGTGCCAAGCGTGACCATCGTGTCTTTGGCCAAAACAGATTTCGCAGAGGCCATTACATGGCAAATCATACCATAAGTGACTTATCCATATTGTAAATGGTTTCTCATTTGTGCTAGAACTTTAGTTTCCGCTAAAAGTGGATAAGCACGTATACCGGAAGTAGCTTCCGGT
>CAZHWV010000250.1:0-4205 GCA_964536185.1 uncultured Anaerolinea sp.
GGAATGACGAATTCCTTTGATATTGGAACGCGGAATATCGATACAGCCCGCAGGATTTTCCAGCGTCTGGGGCTGAAGATCTCTGCTGAAGAAGTGGGGGGGCATACCGGTCGTACTGTTCATGTCTATGTTGCCAACAGTCGTGTGACCGTCAGGGTCATCGGCGAGAAAGAACGAGATATATAAAAATAGAAGAGGAGTAATGAGTATGGCAAAAATATTGGTGGTGGATGATGCAGAATTTCTGCGTGTGCGTTTGACAAAAATGCTTGATGTTGACGGTTACGAAGTCTTCCAGGCTGAAAATGGCCTCAAGGCTGTGGCCACGTATAAAGAGATACACCCGGATGTGGTCTTGATGGATGTGACCATGCCCGAGATGGATGGTCTGACAGCCCTCAAGGAAATTGTCAGCTTTGATGCCAAAGCGCGGGTCATCATGTTGACGGCGCTGGGTCAGGAATCAGTTGTGTTGGAAGCTGTCAAATCAGGCGCGCGTGATTTCATCGTCAAGCCGTTTGAGCACGAACGGGTATCAAAAGCCATTACAAAACTTTTATCATAAACTGGAATCATGGCAGACAAAGTATTGCCCCAGGCAAATATTAAATCGCCGAACCCTGTGCGGGTGATGGTGGTGGATGATTCTGCGTTTATGCGGTTTGCCATTACCCAACAGCTCAATGAAGACCCGGAGTTGCAGATCGTCGGCACTGCCTGCAATGGAAATGAGGCTCTCCAGTTAATTCCTCAATTGCAGCCTGATGTCATTACGCTGGATGTGGAAATGCCCCACCTGGATGGGCTTTCGACCCTGCGTGAGATCATGAGAAAATATCCGCGTCCGGTCATTATGTTTAGCAGCCTGACCAAGGAGGGAGCGGGGGAGACGATCCAAGCCCTGATCCTCGGTGCGGTTGATTTCATTGCCAAGCCCGACAATCGTCTCGATATTCGCGCTGAAATGAACGATATTGCGGCCAAGATCAAGGCGGCAGCAAAAGCGAAGGTTAAGACAGCGGTAGCCCGCCGGCGGTACCCGACTGCCTCACCGGAGCAGGAAAAGTCCGAGAAAAAGGTCCGTCCTTATCGGAAAACAACGCCTGTCATTTTGATCGGCTCATCCACTGGTGGACCAGGCGCTTTAAACGAAATTATCCCAGCCCTGCCTGCCGGTTTAACTTCACCGGTTCTGATCGTGCAGCATATGCCAAGCGGCTTTACGCGCTCGCTGGCAGAACGTCTTAACCATATATCACCGCTTAAGGTCAAGGAAGCAGAGCCGGGTGATGAGCTTATGGTGGGGCAGGTGCTGCTGGCACCCGGTGGATTTCACATGGTTTTTGATGAAAATGAACGGGTTGTACTGAACCAGAAGCCAACCGTTCATGGGGTACGGCCTTCCGTGGATGTGACCCTTAACTCTCTGCACCAGCGTCTTGGGAAAAACATGATCGCTGTGATCCTGACCGGAATGGGCAGTGATGGGACCCTGGGTGCATCAATTTTGCATACTGCCGGAGGACATGTAATTGCCGAGCATGAAAGCACATGTGTGGTGTGGGGCATGCCCCGCAGCGTGGTTGAAGCCGGGGCAGCCAGTGAGG
The DNA here is from genome assembly GCA_964536185.1 of uncultured Anaerolinea sp. Lineage (GTDB taxonomy): Bacteria > Chloroflexota > Anaerolineae > Anaerolineales > Villigracilaceae > UBA5195. The sequence continues at coordinate 1,608 of CAZHWV010000250.1, forward strand.
TTTTACCGCGCCCGGAAATTGCCAAAGCCATTGAAGCGGCAGTTCGACAAATGACGAATAACTGATAATTTTCAACCAGGATTGGAACCTATGGAAGCAAATGTGTATGCCCAGATCAAAACTTCGATCAAACGCTCATTGAATATAGATCTTGAGCATTACAAAGATGAACAGATGAAACGCCGCCTTGATTCATGGCTGGTCCGTACTCATATTGATTCATGGAAGGAATATTTTAATATACTGGCCACGGATGAAAAGGAACTTGAACGGTTTCGAAATTACCTGACCATTAATGTTACTGAATTCTTTCGAGACCCGGCACGCTGGGACCTGGTGCGCCAGGATATTCTGCCCTACCTGATCAAAAATTCAAAGGACAACCACCAGATCGGCGGGCTGAAATTTTGGAGCGCGGGCTGCTCGATCGGCACAGAAGCCTATACCCTGGCCATCCTGATGGATGAATCTGCTCCAACACAGAAGCACTCCATCCTTGCGACAGACCTGGACCGCGGCGCCTTACTCAAAGCCAGGGCGCGCGGACCGTATAATCAGGATGATATCCGCAGTTTGGCGGCGTCACAGCGCCAAAAATACCTGACAGCAGCTGCGCCCTATCATGTGGCTGAAGGTCTGCAAAAAAACATCACCTTTCGAGAGCAGAATTTGATCACAGATCGGTTTGATTCTGGTTTTGATCTGATCATTTGCCGTAATGTTGTCATTTATTTTACAACTGAAGCGAAAGACGTTCTTTATGCAAAGTTCAGCGCGGCCTTGCGTCCCGGCGGCGTATTGTTCGTGGGAGGGACAGAGATCATTTCGGGATCTTCAAAATTTGGGCTTCAAAATTTTGGTATTTCTTTCTATAAGAAGGCATAATGGACCAATGATGGAATACACAATTGACCAGCTCATCAGGGAAGCCGATAAACTTCCGCCCATTCCACAGGCGGCTCAGAAAGCACTTGCGCTCATCCGCTCTCCGGAGTCCAATGCTGCCACTTTGGCGCGCATTATTGAGACGGACCAGGTCCTGACCACCCAGGTCCTGCGCTGGTCCAACTCGGCATATTATGGAATGGAAAACCGGATCTCGACTGCGCAACAGGCCATTGTGGTCCTGGGGTTGGATCTCATCCAGGAAATAATAATGACTTATTCCCTGTCAGATCGTTTGAACAAGCCCCTGCCCGGCTATGAGTTGCAGCGCGGTGAACTCTGGCAGCATGCGCTGGGTACCGCCATTGGCGCAAAACTTATTTCGAAAAAACTTCACTTAAAGATCGACGAAGATGCCTACTTTGCAGGCTTGCTGTGTGATGTGGGTAAACTTGTTTTTGAAAAACTTCTGCGTGAGGCGGATATTAATCATTCAGAGTGGGCACATCATTCCTTTTTGGAACTGGAACGCACGATGTTTGGAATTGATCATGCCTCCCTGGGAGCTGAAATAGCCCGCCGCTGGCAGCTGCCCGAAAACCTGATCACCTCAATTGCCTATCATCATGAACCTCAACTGGCCGGGAATTATAAAATGCTGGTTGCGGCAGTCCATGTGGCTGATGTTTCGATGATGATCCTGGGAATTGGCGTTGGGGTGGATGGCTTGCGCTATCCTCTGGAGGAACAGGCCCTCAAACGTTTGGGTATGAACTGGGAGGATCTGTTCGAGCTGATCGAACAGGTTACAGAACAATTGGCGAAGGCAAAAGAGATCATTACTGTGGGTTGAAATTTTTCAGGTTTTTTCCTGATCAATTATGGAGGTAGAAAATAAGTGGATGCAAAATTGTTAAACCCGTTCGTTCAGGCTGCGGTGGAGGTTTTGAAGGCAGAAGTGGAGGCGGATGTCTCCCGGGGTGAATTATCTGTGCAAAATTCATCACTGACCTCAGAGGATATTACCGTCATGATCAACCTGATCGGAGATGTGTATGGTGTTGTGATGTATGGCATGCAAAAGAACACCTGTCTGAACCTGGTTTCAAAGATCATGGGGCAGGAATTCACTGATCTTAATTCGCTGGCACAGAGCGGCGTGGCTGAATTGGGGAATGTCATCAGCGGCCGGGCGACGATTAGATTTTCAGAGACTGGTTTTAAATCCAACATCTCGCCTCCCACGGTTCTGACCGGTCATGGGGTTGAGATTTCCACACTTGATTTCCCCAGAATTGTGGTGCCTCTAAATACACAATTTGGTACCTTGACCGTGCACCTTGCTTTGCGAACAAAAAACAAGGTAGAGCCGGACAATTCTGATGGATCCAATTCAGTAACCAATGCCCCGCTTTCGCAAAAGGGCTCCTGACCGCCTGCCCCTGGTCGGCAGGATAAATCGGAGGTATTCATGAATGTTAAGTTTTTAAATCCTTTTGTCAGTTCCGCTTATGACATATTGAGTCTCGAGATGCACGAGACAGTCAAGCGTGGGGAGCTGCATCTTGATCACGGATCGTATCAAACCGATGACGTGACAGTGATCATTTCGCTGGTTGGCGCAGTGGATGGCACGGTTTTTTACAGCATGTCGAAGGAGGTGGCCGTAGGGCTGGCTTCGATCTTAATGGGCGAGAAGTTTGAGACACTGGA
>CAZHWV010000251.1:0-4131 GCA_964536185.1 uncultured Anaerolinea sp.
TATCACAATGTGCTTATGTCACCCTATCCTCTTTTTTAAAATGGCCAAAGTCCAGCTCAAAAAACAGTCAATCAGGTAACTACCCAGGGCGGATTTACAAGTTTCATGTGGGCACCCAAGGACGATTATATTTTTGCGACCAACGGGGATATTTTTTTAATTAATATTTTGTCAGGCCAAGAAAAGCAAATAACAAACTCACCAGAAAAAGAAGAAGCTGTAAGCTGGATGCAATAACCGAGCCCCAGTCAATCTCTTTTTCGAATTGACTCAAGGTGCGACTCCTACCGACTGACAGCTGGCCAAGAACGCTCGCAAGCGCGGCGATGCCCATCGTCCCGAATTTCCTACGGGAGAACCGCAGCCCAGCTCGGAAACGAAGCGCCCGCCTCGCTAACTCAAAACCCAGGTCCAACTCGGTCACGTTGATCAGCAAAGGGGCTCGACCGACCGTCTGCACCGTCAACCCCGCGTGATTTGCTTCGGGTTAGACCCCAGTATTTGTGGGGCAGCAAATCGCGCCGAATCAAAAGCAGCCCATCCGGTTTTGATCAGCAAAGGATTCTCCCCCTCCTCACCCCTCACCTCCACAATGCTATAATCTGCACCTGACCAGGAAAGGAAAAAATATGAGCGACAAGCCAATCTCCACCCGCCCCGGCATCCGTCGGCGAAACACTGATGCGCCAGAAGTTTTATGAAAGCCTCGCAGCCCAGAGCGACCTCATGGATAAGGTCAGCGCCCAGCTGCTCACCCTGGAGCTGGCCATCCCCGGCCTCTACGCCGCCGTCCTGAAATTGGTCTCCGGCGACAAAGCCACCGTCGCTTTATCGCCTTTCTTTTACCTTACCTTTGCCTGCTGGCTGCTGGTCCTGGCCCTGACCCTGGTCGCCATCATTCCCAAAAAATGGAAGGTCAATCCCGAGCTGTTGCGGCAGACACCACAAAAAATGGCCGCAGAGCTTGGCATTGAAGATTTTTTTGAAAAATCTGCAGAACGCAAGCGCGGGTTGATCATCGCCTCCAGCCTGCTGTTCTTCGCCGGCATTGTCAGCGCCGCCTACACGATCGGATGAAACTATGGCCAAACGACTCAAATTCAAATGTTGGAACTGCCCAAAGACCTACACCCTCTTGCGGGAAACCAAAGATCAGCAAAAACTGTTCGTCGCCTGCCCCTATTGCAACGCCGAGGCGGTGGTTGATCTGACTCCGTACCCCAAAAAACCAATCTCTATCCTGAAAAACTTGAGCAGCGGCCTGGAACAATCGCTCCTCGGCTCTGAGCTCGACCTGCCCGAGACCCTGCCAACCCAGAAACCAGAATAACCATTCATAGGGGGATCCTCTCATGCCGCGTCACATCCACCCAACCCCATTCATCATCACTCCCCCCGCCGATCTGCTCCGCCAGCAGCCTGGTTTAGGGCACATGGCCGGCAAATTGGCCGCCATGTACGCCGATCGTCAACTGGTCACCGAAAACGATCTGCAAAACATGGGCGCCGCCCTCTGGGCTGCCCTGGATCTGAAAGATTCTCTTGACCTTGCCAACCAGTCCGCCGGCGCAGCCATCCTGCCCATCATTATCGAATCGGCTGCTGCGGATGTGCAGGCTTTACCCTGGGAGACCCTCTTTCACCCCCGGCACGGCTTTCTGGGGATCCACCCCGCTTATACCCTTTCCCGCCGCATCCAGCCTGCACCCGATCCTTCCACCCCGCTCGAGAAGGGTCCCCTGCGCGTCTTGCTCTTCACCTCCCTGCCCGATGATCTCAACCCGGAGACAGACCGCCTCAACATCGAAGCGGAACAGGTCCAGGTCCAGGAAGCCCTCCTGCCCTGGATTTCTTCTGGCCAGGTCCAGTTGGAAATGCCCGATGACGGTCGCTTTTCCACCCTGCAGGGTTACCTCAAGGAATTCCAGCCGCATGTTCTATTCCTCAGCGGGCACGGGCGTTTCGACTACCAACCGCACACCGGTGAAGCGCCCTTCGGCGTGTTTTTATTTGAAAGCGAAACAGGCAGCAGCCAACCCATCCGCGAAAATGAAATTGCCAGCGCCCTGGTCGGCTCTGGGATGCAGCTCATTGTTCTCTCTGCCTGTGAAAGTTCAAAATCCGCCTCGGATGCCCTCACCAACGGCCTGGCCCAGTCCATCAGCAACCTGGGCATTCCGCACGTCATCGGCATGCGCGAAATGGTCCTGGATATTGCCGGCATTCAATTCGCCCGCGCCCTGTGTGACCAGCTCGCCCACCACGAACGGGTCGACTCTGCCCTCCAGGTCGCCCGCGCCGCCATCCAGACTCCCCTCGCCGGCATTTCCCGGCGCGAAGCTGGCCATAGCGCCTCTGCCGAATTATCCCTCGGCCAGTGGTGCCTGCCCATGCTCCTCTCTCCCCACCCGCAGCGGCCGCTCATCGACTGGGATTTCCAACCCCAACAGCTCGTAACCCGGATCATCCACAAGGGCCTGAATGCCATCAGCCTGCCCGCCCGTTTTATCGGTCGCCGCCCCGAGCTGCGCCAGTACAAAAACGATTTGCTCAAAGGCCAGCTTCAAAAACTGCTCATCACCGGCCCCGGCGGACAGGGCAAGACCTCCCTGGCCGGCAAACTCGCCCAGGATCTCCAATCTCGCGGCTACCAGGTCTTCGCCTGGTCGGCCCGCCTCGAGCGCCCCTGGCGTAAGTTTGAGTCCGAATTGGAATTCTCCCTCGACGAGGCGATGGTCAAAAAGTTTGACCGCGCCAGTCCACTTTTTGAGAATGACAGCGAACACGCCGAGTTTTTGCTCGACCTGCTCCTCCAGCAGTTTAACAATCGCGTTGTTTTCTTCTTCGACAATCTCGAATCCCTCCAGGATCCCGACACATTCGCCTTGCAGGATCACCGCGTTGCCGCCTGGCTGTGCGCCGCCCAATCTGCGCCGGGGCTGATCCTGCTCGCCACCTCGCGTTACCAGCTTCCGAATTGGAGCGGTGACCACCTTCTGCTCTCCCACGCCAGCTACGCTGATTTTCTGCAGATGACCCGGAACCTGGCGCTCAGCGGGAAGCTGCCCAGGCCCTTCCTCCAGCAGCGCCAACACCTGCGCCAGGTCTATGACACCCTCGGCGGCAACAGCCGCGGGCTGGAGTTCCTTGCCGCGGCCCTGCTCGGGATGCATGACCGCGCCGAAGAAGACGCCTTCCTGCGAGCGCTGGCCCACACAAAGCTGGATCTCCAGGCCAATATGTCCCTGGAGGCCATCTACACCCACCTGCCCGAGCCAGCCCAGAAGCTGCTCCAACGCCTGCCCGCCCATTACCAGCCTGTGCCCGCCGAAGGCATTCTCAAACTCGGTCTGGATCTCTCCCCCGATCCGCAGCCCCTGCTTGAACGCCTGCTGGCCGTCTCCCTTCTCGAAGCCCTCTGGGATCCAGACTGGCAGGTGCTCCAGTTCCAGTGCGCGCCCCTTTTGTCGGATTGGCTCCGTGGGCAGAATCTGATCGACGCCAATCCGCTCTGGATCGCCGCGGTTGCTGATTACCACCTCTATTTATATGACAATGAACGCCATACCTTATCCCAGGCTATCACCACCCATGCCGCCTTGCGCCGCGCAGACCGCCTCCTCGAGGCCGACAGGCTCGCCCTGGATAAAATCGTCGGCCCGCTTTCGCGGGCAGGGTTTTACGTCACCCTCCTGTCTGAATGGCTTCCCACGATCTTTGATTCCCAGGACCTGCAAACCCGTAGAGAGGCTCTTAATCAAGCTGGAATGTTAAATCATCACCTGGGTAATTACGAGACCGCCCTCGACTACTTCAAACAATCCCTCGCCATCTGTCAGCAAATCGGCGACAAACAAGGCGAAGGCTCAACCCTTAATAATATCTCGCAAATATTCAAAGCCCAGGGCGATTACCAGACCGCCCTCGCCTATCTCAAACAATCCCTCGCCATCTGTCAGCAAATCGGCGACAAACAAGGCGAAGGCTCAACCCTTAATAATATCTCGCAAATATTCAAAGCCCAGGGCGATTACCAGACCGCCCTCGCCTATCTCAAACAATCCCTCGCCATCTGTCAGCAAATCGGCGACAAACAAGGCGAAGGCTCAACCCTTAATAATATCTCGCAAA
>CAZHWV010000252.1:0-4125 GCA_964536185.1 uncultured Anaerolinea sp.
GAGCAACGATTGGCAGGGTGAAGTCATTTGCAAGTGACAGCACTGCAATCATCTGAACCAGGTGGAATACGCCGGCAATGATGTTGTAGCGGCGTAGCTTTGAAGTATTCATCTCTTTAGTCATGGCTTAAGAGTAAGCCAAGAAACCACTTTATCTGCGAAGCCACGATCCAATATTGGGACATGGACTCCTCCATTTAACTTCCATAACTCTAAAGAACCTTGAGTGCAATCAAATGGGTACGAAGTTGTTTCGGTACCCGACATAGCAGCGATGACATCCAACTGATTCTCAGGCTTGGCGGTGCATTGATTGTTGTTGCTCCATCGCTTTACGACCTCATCAACTGATGGATAGCTTTGAGCAAACAAAGCTCCACCCGCATATGAAATCGTTGCATCTGCATCACCATGTATGTGAAGAACATTGGCTGTCTTGCCTGAACACTGCGCAGGATCAAGATCCATAGATCCTGCTAAGCCGGCAATTGCAGCAATTTGGTTCTTGCTCGTGCATAGATATTCATAACTCATGAAGTGCCCATTGGAATGGCCAAACAAATAGATGCGGCTTTTGTCTAAATCAAAGGCATCGGACATTTCATCAATTAAACCGTCGATGTATTGCACGTCATTTACGCCACTCTTTGCAAAGTCGCAGCAAGCATTGGAGGCGTTCCAAAAGCGATTACCCGTGCGATCTTTCATGCCATCCGGTGCAATATATGCCAGTCCAGCATCTAACGCGGCTTGCTTTAAAAAAGTGTAGTTAGTTTGCGAAATCGAATCTCCGGAATAACCATGCAGATTGATCAAAACACCTGAAGGGTTGCTTGATTGATTAACTACAGGCAGGAACAGTTTGGCTGGGCGCTCTGCGCCAATGATGACGCTGGATCTGTCGGCAAACTCTTTATTGCCGATTTCATCGCTAAGCGCAGAGATCAATAAAACTAAGTTTGCTAGGGCAACAATCATGATTGCTTTAAACAAAATCTTTCGTGACGCTTTGATCGTCAATAATGCGCCCGCGATGCCAACAATCAAGAGCGCAGGACGTGGGCTCACTGAATTCAGCAAAACGGTTGTTGCTAGCAAAATTACTGCGATTGATAGTCGTGAAGCTTTTTCGCCAATAATGCGTGGGAAAGAGCGAATCCCTGATAGCCCATCTTCGTCAAAATCTTTGAGTACGTTTGCGATATGCGCAGCTACACCAAGCAGTGAACCAGCCGCCATCATCCACAGCGGTGGAGTTTCATCAACAGCTAAAACAATCGATGCAGGTAATGCAGCAAAGGCGATGACATAAGGCAAAGGCGATAGCGCTGTGTACTTAAAGTAGAAGTTATAAGCAAGACCAAAAGCGATTCCTAGTAAATAAACTGCTCCGCCCTTTAGGCCCAAAGGACCGAAGAGATTAACGATCACCGCTAATGGGGTAACTACAAAGATTGCGGTGCGCAGTTGCTTAGGCGTAATCAATCCTGAAACCAACGGTTTAACAACGCGGTTATGTTTTAGATCATCTTCGTAGTCATGTAAATCATTTGTCCAGCCAACCATTAGCTGGCCCAGAAGTACGCCTATCGCAATCACATAAGCGGGACCTTCCCACCACAGCGCTTGGGCAATCAGAAAGGCGACGGTTGAAACCATCATGGTCGGGCCGAAGTGACAAGCCTGTACTAACCCGCGCAGCCTTTTCATGGTTTTTAGTCTAACCAACCCAAGCGTTAGAATGCGGTTATGGATCTGGACAAAGTAATTCTGTATTACGGCTTTGCGCCGATTGCAGATACTGATGCCGTAAAGCTTTGGCAAAAGACTTTGTGCGAATCCCTAGGAATTAAAGGTCGCATCATTGTTTCTCCTCATGGAATCAACGGAACTCTTGGCGGCAAAATGGAAGACTTAAAGAAGTATGTGAAGGCAACTAAGGCATATCCCGGGTTTAAGAAGATCGATTTCAAGTGGTCTGATGGAACCGGGCAAGACTTTCCTAAACTAAAGATCAAGATACGCCCTGAACTTGTTGCATTTGGAAACCCTGATGAGATCAAGGTTGATGCAAATGGCGTTATTGGTGGCGGAGTTCATCTTCGCCCTGAGGAAGTTAACAAGCTTGTCGAAGAACGTGGCGATGATGTCGTGTTCTTTGATGGACGCAATGCCTTTGAAGCAAAGGTTGGAAAGTTCAAGGACGCGGTTGTCCCTAATGTAGAGACTTCTCATGACTTTGTGGCAGAGATTGAAAGCGGCAAGTACGACCACATGAAGGATAAGCCGATTGTTACTTATTGCACTGGTGGAATCCGCTGCGAGATTTTGTCTGTGGTGATGAAGAACCGTGGCTTTAAAGAGGTTTATCAGATCAAGGGCGGAATCGTTCGCTACGGAAACAAGTTTGGTGATGATGGACTGTGGGAAGGCTCTCTGTATACATTTGATGATCGCTTAACAATTGATTTCAGCGACCACACCAAGTTAATTGGCGAATGTGCTGAATGCAAAGGTGCAACCAAGCAGTTTAGAAATTGCCAAAAAGCTGAATGCCACCAGTTAGTTTTGCTCTGCGATCCTTGCTATGACACTCATACCGAGCGCCCTTGCAATCACGAGCGCGAAGTTAAGCGCAACCGCGAACTAATCGGATAACTAGGCAGACTTTTTAGTCTGGCGCCAGTGGTACAAATACAACGGTGTAGCTATTGCAATTGTTGTAAATGAAGTAAAGATGCTCTTAAGCGCCTGAATCTGATTGTTCTCTTCTTGCTGGGCCAATAGCGCTGCAGATGGAGCATTCTCTGGCTTGGCATAAACATCGATGTAGGCAGGATCTGGGAAAACCGCGTTCATAATTGAATTAATCAGTGACACGGTTGAGAACAAAACAACCAACAAGGTGATCAGACAAACGGCGTAGAGATACAAGGAGCGCCAATCAACACCAACATGGCGGGTCTCAACTTGAACCGTCTGAGCAACTTTCTTTGGAGCCGCAGCTTTTTTAGCAACTGCCTTCTTTACCGCCGCCATGATTTCCTCCGTTTGTCCTGATTTCTACGCAATCTTCTCACACTGCACCCTTGAGAAAGTGATAACCCCTTAAACTTTACTTGTGATCATTCAGGTATCGAGCGCAATCGTTGATGGCTCTTTGCTTGGCAATACCTGGATCGAGAGCTCCGACGGAGTCATTACATCTGTAAACCCCGGCATTCATAGCAACCCTGATACAACAATTAATGGAGTGTTAATCCCAGGTTTTGTAGATATTCATTGCCATGGTGGCGGCGGGCATTACTTCTCAGCTACCTCCCCTGACTCAATAACTGCGGCAATTAAGGCACACAAGAAGGCAGGCACGACTTCACTTGTTGCATCTTTGGTTTCTGAAAGTATCGATGATCTGAAGATCCAGATCCAAAGGCTTATCCCTTTCTACAATCGTGGAGAAATTGTTGGTGTTCACCTGGAGGGTCCTTATCTTTCTCATGCACGTTGTGGCGCGCATGAACCCTCGCTGCTCATTGATCCAACAGTTGAGCAACTTAAAGAGTTAATTGCCATTGGCCAGGGTTCCATCAAGATGGTCACAATTGCACCTGAGTTAAATGGGGCGCTAGATACCATCAAATACCTTGCTTCGGTTGGTGTGATTGTAGCGGTCGGCCACACTGAGGGAAATTTTAAGGATGCGTCCGCAGCAACAGATAATGGCGCTTCAGTTGTTACCCACTTCCTTAACGCTATGAATAAGGAAAATACCGAAGGAAGTATCGCTAACTTTGTTATCAATGATCCTCGCCTTGCTGTTGAGCTCATTGTCGACGGGCATCACCTTTCATTTGAAAAGGTTAAAGAGTTGTTTGCATCCTTCGGCCCCCGAATCATCACGGTTTCTGATGCGATGGCCGCAGCAGGAAAAGGCGATGGTAATTACACCATTGGTGCGCTACCAGTTGAAGTTAAATATGGGGTCGCAAGGCTTGTATCAAACCAAGGGCTAGCGGGAAGTACCTTAACTATTTCGCAAGCTTTCAAAAATCTGATCAGTGAGTGCGGGCTATCCCTTCAGCAAGCTGTTCACGCAACATCAACTATGCCTGCTCAATCGTTGGG
>CAZHWV010000253.1:0-4124 GCA_964536185.1 uncultured Anaerolinea sp.
TCTGACTCATGGCTGCTTTGTATTCAGAACTCACGAGCTTCGCATTGGGATTAGGTCTTTCCCACTCGATAAGCCCCACTGCAACGCCTTTTTTATATACACTTTCAGGTGGATAATAGAATGCCGATGTAAAAATTGCGGACATCTCTCTGGTAAGTACGATTTTGATATTTCCGTTTTGAATACCCTCGGACAAAATGAGCTTCTCGGTATCGGCTTTTATTTGTTTGCTATCGAAAGATAAAAAATGATTTGCACTGATAATTTCTGATACCGAATTCCTCATTCGCTCTATGTGGTCATCGAAAAATAGCATAACTCCATCAATGCACCTTATTACTTCATAAATCTGGATTGAATCAGAGTATCTATCGAGCTCTTCAATTAAACAATCGTCAATCATTCTGATTTCGTGATTGATAACCGCAGTTCTGCCAATGTTCTGATCTAATATTGGATATGCCATTTAAACTTCCTTCTCTTTGCTTTTTTGGTAAATTTTCTAAAACTTTTCGGTAACAGTTTGTAATTATAACACATTTGAATATCATGAATGAAATTCAATTATGTCCAAACGATCCGCAATTAAATTAAAATGTTTAAAAATTTATACGGCAGATTTTTTGTATGTAAGTTCATCTATTTTATAAGTTGTTACTTCGACACAATTAAATAGATTTGGATCAAATATTGATAAATTATATCCATCCGGTTTCATCGTGCTCTTATATTCAATTCCAGAATATTTAAATTCTACTCCGTTGTTTATTGATTTGATAAAATCACTAATGAATTGAGTAGGAATATAATCTAGATGACTGTCACTTCTGCGTAGAGCTTTCCCCATCTCGTAGTCTATTTTATTTAAATGTTCTTTGTTGATTGCAAATTTCAAGCAATCCAGCCTATCATTAAAAGGGCTTATTCTGTCTATCATTTTCAAATCAACAACTGTTATGTCACTTTTTAGTTCAAATTTCCCGACGGTTATAATATCAAAAACACCTGCACGAACTTCGTGAATGGTCGTATCAATATCGTTTGCAAGATACAATCTGCTTATACCGGCAGAATTGGCTCTACCTTCTGATGCGATTTCTTTAGGAGGTGCACCCATATCATCAATTGAATAACCAGATTCTGGAGATATTCTTCCTCTATAGAATATAGTACCGGCGTGATATTTTTTCTCAATGTTAGAACAAAAATACTCTAGCATTAGTGTGTTGACATGATTTGTATGAAAACGGTTTTCATACTTTAAGGCATTTACAAAATCATCCCATTGGTTTGTTCTTAATATTGAATGCTCATGTAGGTATTCTTTATCATATTTATATTTGTTCCCAACTGGTGAATCAAACATATAAGGAGTTTCTAAATACATATCTTGTGAAAGTGAAGTTAAAATATTATATACATGCTCAGATCTAATATTGTTGAAAATTTTCCAGTTAGTCAAAAACTCGTCTTTAAGTAAATGCAAATCCGATTTTGGATAATCATTTGGTAATGAGTCCAACGTATAATATATAGAAAGTAAATCATTAAAAATATTTGTCAATTCATAATTATTATCGGTATCATAAAGGAATACGTTACTTCTGCCACAGGTATGGCATTTACCACGATTTTTCAAACTCTTAATAATTGAAATAATTTCTGTATCAACAAAGCACTCATTACAAATAATCATTTTAGTAAACCATCCAAATATCTGCTCATAAGCTCTAAATGATGCATTATAGTAAGCTTTTTTACAACTCCTAGTCCTGGATACGCTCCTCTTTTTTGCATATCCTCAAGTGCCTTAATTCCTTCGGTATTAAGTTTCTTTGTTTTATTCCACTCAACTAGTTTTGTGACAGCTTCATAAAATTTATTAGCAGGGTCAGAAATATCTTCATTAGTGTCGGATACAAAATGTTTGATTCGCAAACTATTATCTTCATTAAAGTATACAATGTGAATAGCAACAGCATAAGGAGCAAATCCGCCCTCTTTGTAACCATCTCCAACAATAGAATAGTCAGAAAAACCTATATATCCATCTTCAAAGCAATACAAATGATCATCAGAAAAGAATTCATCGTCTTTATTGGCATAGTCAGTATTTCTATCCTGTTTTGCGAATTTATCATCAATTAAAACCCTTTTCCCTCGTACTCTTCTAAAGGAAGGCTCATAAGGAATAACATTATAAAGTGAACCAGTAGCAAATCCATCTTCAAAATATGTTAAGTAATCGTGGTTCAGGCAAATCGCCATAACATTTTGCGCCTTAATTCCGATTAATGACAATGCTTCTAAATTCGATTTTGCTTTTGCATCAACTAATATGGATCTAATTACGTGGTCATTATCCATTGACTCTTTTAAAATATTCATTTTTGTGTTAGTTTCATCATTCTGAGCATCGAAAAGAAGACTACCAACTTTGGGATTTTCAATTACAGTAATGAACCTATCGTTTTTAACAAATGCTTTTATTGTATTTGTTAGTGTTGATGAAAGTTTTACTGGCTCTATTATAGGTATTATTTTATCACTAAGTAATAGTTTCTCAGCCAGTTCTCTTAATGCAATGAGTTCAAATTGTCTACCCCTTAAATACGGAAAATACATGTATCACCCTCCAAATTTTCTATTCAAAAAACAGTTTAATTGTTGATAGTCCTCTTTTCTATACTTTGAAAAATATATCAAGGATTTTAATTCATATGGTATATGGTTGAATTCTTCAATTTTTATACGATTTCTTTTCTTTAACTCTTTGAGGTACAACGGATAACTTATGCATAAGTCTATTTCACAGAATAGTTTTCGGCATTCACTATAATACTTAACTGGCGTTACAGAAGGTAAATATCCATAGTAATTCATTATTATTGACTCAAATTCTTCTTTATTTAAAACCTTGAATATCACTTTAGGGTCCAATGCATCGTCAAATCTTAGAGGTTTTTTGATTTCTCTAATTGTGTTTTCTGTGGTCAGCAAACAAATTCCTACAGGTGTTCCTTTAAGCTTTTCTTCAATTATTTTCTGATACGATACAGTTGTAAGTACAGAAGCATGGTTAAATGCTTTATAGTAATCCGTAAGTTGATTTTCGAGCCGATCAAAAGTATCTAATTCGGTTTTTATTTCATATACAACAGCTTTGCCGTTAATGAGAACAAAATCAGCCTTAGATTTTGAAATTGGAACTTCGGATAATGCAGTAGTAGTTGTCGGTTTATGAATTCCTAATAATAACTTATTAATCAAAGTGTTCTTGTAAAAATATTCGTTACGATAATTGTGTTTCATATGTCTATAAATTTCTGAAAATATTTGATTATAATTCTTTGAATACGGATTATTAACAAAACGTGTTATTACTGTATTGTATACTTCCGAATCATCATTCTTAGATAGTATTTGTTTAAAAGTGTTTTGAGTGAAGAACCTGTTTAAAGCCAAATTATAATTTGCACTCATAGCAAACCCTCCTCCCAATAATTATGTTTAGATAATTATAAGGTTTTTTCTGACAAATATCAATTACATGTTTATGACAATTTGGTTTGTTTTGTTATAAAATGGAATTCGCTTTTCTTCAAATTTATCAAGTTTTGCAGAAATAACACACACGAATATCTTTGACATCACGTTTTGTCGATGATATACTTTTACGCATAAAACTTTAGATATTTGGAGGTATACGACATTGGAAAAAAATCAAGAAAAAGAGAAAATTCTTTTAGCATATTCAGGTGGGCTAGACACTTCTATCATCATCCCATGGCTTTTAGAAAATTATAACTGCGAAGTTTATGCAATGGCAGGAGAAGTCGGCATTGGAATCGACAGGGAGTTTCTTGAGGCAAAGGCATTTAAATGCGGAGCCACAAAGGTTTTTATTGAAGACATCGCCGAGGAATTCATTACGGACTATATCTACCCGACTTTGAAGGCAAATGCAGTTTATGAGAACAAATACCTGCTCGGAACTTCTTTTGCACGCCCCATCATAGCCAAGAGAATGGTTGAGATCGCTCTGCGCGAAGGCTGCACGGCTATATGCCACGGTTGCACCGGCAAAGGAAACGACCAGGTGCGTTTTGAGTTAACTGTCAAGG
>CAZHWV010000254.1:0-4078 GCA_964536185.1 uncultured Anaerolinea sp.
ATTGGTGGAGTATGATGGTCGGAATAGTTAAAACTGCAATACGTTCTTCCAAGTGTTGTACAATTGCAGTGAGTACTGGCTTTCTAGGGTAAGGATTTGTCCGCAAACTTTGCCTTTCGGATTTCCAGCGTTCATCCAATTTCCGCGAATAAAAAAGGAATCACCTGGGTTTATTTATGTCAAAAACAAAACATATCCTGGTAACCGGGGCAACCGGTAAAGTGGGCGAGACTTTTATCCGGCGCATTTTGGCCGATCCACGTTTCGACGGTTTCTTTGTCCGCGCGTTATGTCACCACCGGCGCCTCGACCCGCAGCCCAGGTTGGAGGTTGTCCATGGGTCCATCTCAGACCTGGAGACGGTCAAAACGGCGCTGGAGGGGATGACGCACATTTTGCACCTGGCGACCTGCAAAGAAACGCCGCTTGAGATCATGGATGTAGCCATCAAGGGGATGTTCTGGTTGCTGGAGACCTGCCGAGTCAGCTCAACATTTGAGCAGTTCATCCTGATTGGCGGAGACGCAGCTGTCGGACACTTTGTCTACCCGCACCCGCTGCCGGTGACCGAGACGCAGAACCATAGCGCTTACGCTGGTTGTTACGCCCTCTCAAAAGTGCTCGAAGAGACTATGCTGGAACAGTATTATTTTCAGTACAATCTGAATGGTTGCTGCCTGCGCGCGCCCTGGATCATGGACAAGGACGATTTTAAATACCAGCTTTCCTTCGGCGAGGATGTTTTTGGCGGTCCACGCTGGCGAGACCTGGTTGGTGCTGAAAAAGCAGACGAATACTTGCGCACTCAGTCTGTCCCGGTCATGCTCGACTCACAAGGTGTACCGGTAAAACGGAATTTTGTCCATGTTGAAGATCTTGCCAGCGCAATTTTGGCAGCCATTGCTCACCCCAAAGCCCGCCAGCAAACGTTTAACATTTGTATGGATGAACCCGTCGATTATGGCGAGTTGAGCCGTTATCTGGCTGAGAGCCGCGGACTGCCCTCCGTCGCTGTCCCGACGCCTTACCATTCTACCTGGTTGGATAACACGAAAGCCAAATTTTTGCTTGGTTGGCGGCCGGAAGTGGATTTGAAAAAAATGATCGACTTGGCCTGGAATTACCCTCGTGCCGTAGATGACCCGCGGGTGATTTGGTATCCGGGCTGAGGTGGAGAGATGCTTAATCTCGTCGCGTATTGAGTGTGAGCCATCTCTATTTGGGAACAATTTCGCGTAAACAAAATCGCCGGTTTTAGGCTAACCGGGCGTGGTTGGAGCAGCTTCCTGCATCTCGTGTTGGATGATTGGAGAGAGAAGTTGCCACAATAAACCGACTTTTTGTGTAAAAACTAATTGAGCGTTGTAACGGTGGTTATAACTGCTATTGGTACAATTCTTCATGATGCTAGACTCTGGGTCAGTAAAATTGTACTGATCCTAATCGTCCGGGTCTTCTTCAGGGGCTTTAGTTGGCTTTTCGGAATTTATTATCATAGGAGTAAAGCCTGATGCCAAATATAAAAGAACGCTCTTCTACCTGGAAAGCCCAAGACTTGCTCCAAGTTATCGGATTCAACGTAATGTTGGCAATATTTCTTTGTGCGTGCAAACTCACAACTAACTTGCCAGCAGCTACGGCACAGCCTGACATGACAATGTGGAGGAAAACCGAATCTCCGCTTTTTCCTACTATTTGGCCGCCAACATCAGGAACTGTTTGGGTGCGCTACACCTTCGCTTATGGGAATAACCCTACCAAACTCATGGACGGAGCTTATGTAACAAACCCGCTTTCTAAAACTGAATGGCAGGGAGGCAAGGCTACAACCACAGCGTTGAGCAACGATATGACACAAGTGGCGGTGCAGGGAGTACTCCCATTGGACAGCCAAACTCGTACAATATTCGAAAATGAAAAACCAGTATTTGATTACTGTTTGAAGATGACTGAATTACCAAACCAAAACAACCCTGAAACGAAAGACATGCTTGCCTATTATCAGGCCTGGTTTAAATATAATGGCGCTTTTCTAGGCTTGATCCGCGCAAACCATGCAGACTTCATTGACTGGGTAACGCTGAATAAATGAGTGGTTTTTTGAATTTTACAACATGGTGGTGTGGGCGCTGCTCATTATTTTATCCCTGGTGTGATCTTATTCAGCCTGTTGGGCATTTATCCTGTGGGTTGCCTATAGTTTACGGCAGAACCCTGTCCGAAATTGGCGTGCTGGTGTCCTTGCCAGTGCGCCGACAACACCCTGCGTAAATTATTTTTGGCCATATCTGGCAGATCACCAGAATTCATAAAGGTTATAATCATCAAACTCGGCCACCAAACCTTTTCCCTAATCAGACGCATATCCATCAAAATATCAAAAGGAGATTAATCATGGAAATCGATGTCCAGTTTCGTCCGTCTTACTCACTTGCCATTGTCAAATTAGCTCCCAATGAGCGCATCCGTGCCGACTCCGGTGCGATGGTAAGTTTCTCAGCAGATGTGGCCGTTGAAACCAAAGCCGAAGGTGGCTTCTTGAAATCGTTGGGAAGAGCGGTCCTGGGAGGCGAGTCTTTCTTTCAGAATTTTTGGAAAGCAGGCCCGCAGGGCGGAGAAGTCACCCTGGCGCCAGACCTGCCGGGAGACCTCAGCGTAATTGAGTTGCAAGGTCAGCCCATAATGGTCCAATCCGGCTCGTATCTTGCATCAGAAGACGGTATTGATCTTGCCACCAAATTAAGCGGGAAGGCTTTTAAGGCAGGTGAGGGTGTTTCCATTTTGGAAGCGACCGGAAAAGGCAAGCTGCTGGTCTCTTCCTACGGAGCGATTTATGAGAAGATGCTCGGAGCGGGCGAAAAATACATTGTTGACACGTCGCACTTAGTGGCTTTCGATGGCAACATAGATGTTCAGACAAAAACAGTTGGCGGGATGAAATCCACTTTACTTTCGGGCGAAGGGCTTGTGGTTCAAATGACCGGGCCAGGGCGCATCTATATCCAGACGCGCTCTCCGCAGGCTCTGATCAGTTGGATCATCCCTCAGATTCCCACAAGGAGTAGTGGATCGTCTTAATCGAGATGTACAAGACGAGTGGGTCTGGCGAGGGACTAAAGTTTCCCCGTTAGACCCGCTCGTCTTGTTTTCCAGGTTAATATCCCGCCAACATTTGCTTTACCTTTTGCCACCCTTCCTGGGCATCAGCCTGAACCAGATACCAGCGACATGCCACAGTTGTTTCAAAAAATGTCAGGTAGCTAGAAAAAAGTTACTACTCAATCTCTTTAAGTTACTATCGAAATAGAGCGCGGATTGAGCTTTTGCCATCAATATGCTGCGTAACGGCATCAATATTTTTGCCCTACAGAAACTGATGGGACATTCTGATCTGACTGTTTTGCGGCGCTACCTGGCACAAACAGAAGTGGATATCGAAGCCGGGGGAACTGATTTGCCTATGATTTGTAGGAGTTCAACTAATCGAAAATGATCCATTTTTGAAGGTGTTATTTGTCTTGTCGCGAAGCCATATTTGTGCCGCGTGTTGATAGGTTCCCTGCCAGTTCACAGAAGATTGACTGAGAATCTGATGACGAGCAGCCAAGGTTTCCAAGCAAACATCCAAATCCGAGCAATGCTCAAGGCCTAGGTCTTCCGAAAATAAATCTGGTAATTCTTGTTTGATTTCGACCAGGGATGAAAATTTCTGTTGAAAAAACAGCGCTGCTGTGTAATAGCATTGGAGTATCAACCGCCCAGATGGATCCAGCGTTTTGGTGATTTTGGGGAGATAGCCGGCAAATTCTGGATGGTCTAAAAAGAGCGGAATAATGGATAATCGCAAGCGCGCTTCTTTACTCTGCGCCAGCGCTTTGATCAACTGTGCCGGGTGCTTGTGGATGGTTTCTGGAATAACTCGATCGGTAGCAATAAAATTAATGCCTAAAAAGTGCAATGCGTTGGCCAGCCGATCACCTTGAATGGATGTTTCTGATCTCATAATAACAACATTATACCTTTACTTTAGTTTCCGCTAACGTGTTTGGATAAAAAAGCGGTAATGGGTTCAAAGCGT
>CAZHWV010000255.1:0-4077 GCA_964536185.1 uncultured Anaerolinea sp.
ACATAACCGTCAATAAAATAGCCTTCAATCGAATCTTTATCTTTTTTCCCCAGTCCTGCAAAATTCCTCGCCGGACAGGGAAGTGAATTTTTGGATTCACAGGTAATCACAAATGCGGCAAAACTATCCACTCTATATTGGGGTTCACCCTTCGCATCATGGACATTATCACCCAGTTTAAAATCAGAGCAATTCTTTTTTGGGTCCTTCTCCGGGCACACTGCGTTCACGATCGGAATGAGGACAGTTTTATATTTAATATCATATATGGCTTTATACTCACTTGTGGTACCGCCAGGTTTTCCAACAAACCATTGCGGTAATTCGATGTTTGTTTTCTTGATACCATAAATGACATCTGATATAACGCTAGCTCCAGTACCATCGGTCAGATAAAGCCAACCACGATCTCCTCCAGCAAATATGTCGCTGACGCCGTCACCGTCAAAGTCACAATTGATAATTCCTGTTCCAATTGGAGGTTTGCATGTCTTTTCATCGAATTTATCAGAATCCATCACGATATATGCTATTTTATTACCAAAGTTATTCATGTAACTTAACCATTGGCTATTTTTTTCAGTGTCTTCATCCAACAGAAGATCGGGGTCAGATTTGAGCCTTGGGAGCAGGTCTTTTACGAAAACTTCTTGAGGAATTTTATAACGAATTGTGCAATCATTTTTTACCGGTTCGCCTGATACAGGGGGTTGGCAAGTCCAGGCGACTGGAAGCACATTCTCAGCCGTTCCGGGCGAGAAACAGCCGGCTGAGGCTTCAGCCTGTACCGTGTTATTCTCAATACCCAGGATGCCCGCAAAAAAAGAAGAGGTCTCAAGCATGACCTTTACAGTCACAGAATAATTAGGATTGGTATTATTTGGTCTGTTAATAGTTGGATTTTCTACTAATTGAGTGGCACCGTTTTCTGTAATTGCATATTGGGTGACAATGTTCTGTACTTCGCCATCCGTGCCTTTATTGACACACAGTTCCCGCGCGCCCGCCAGGGCGGCGGCATCTGCCGCGGTTTGCGCGTTGCGGCGGTTCAGATAAAGGCTGCCCCCATCAATGACCAGGGCTGCCATGGCAACGAGGGCCAGGAACGAGATCGCGATGATAACCAGGCTTTGTCCGCGTTCATTCTTTTTCATAGGAAACTCCTATTCCACATAATTCCCATACGGTGTCATTCGCATGGTGGACTTTGCATTAATATTAAACGTATCACCCGTTCCGATCATCTGTGCGAAAAGCGTGATCATGGGTTCAATTTCAATATCCGCCGAGACCGTCACATAGTCCTTGCAAGGATTAATTACCTTTCCACCTTCACAATAGACGAGAATATCATTGGGATCAAGGGGCAGAGCCACGGCGTAATGGACAACTTTCTCCCGGACCTTCAAATCTCTTTCGGTGCTGCTTGTGAATTGGGTCACAATAACATACCTGGAACCCTCCCTCACAGCATTATTCAGGGCGGAATAAAAGTAAATAATTCTGCCAAGTTCAATAAAAACAATAATGATCAATAAGATCAACGGGAGTATCAGAGCAAACTCCACCAAGCCCTGCCCTGGAGTATGGTGATTCCTTTTCATGGTATCAACATCCGCGCATCGCTGACCAACTCCGGCTGGTCCTCAAAAAACACATCAATGACCAGGTCGAGTTCAGTACGCACTGTGACGATCACTGTCGATCCGCTGGGGCATGTATTATCTACTGCCCCGCCCTGCATGCATGTCACTTCAATATCTTCCGGTGGGATGGTATAACCCGAGTCTTTTGCTTCAATTTGTGTTTCCGC
Organism: uncultured Anaerolinea sp.; assembly: GCA_964536185.1. Lineage (GTDB taxonomy): Bacteria > Chloroflexota > Anaerolineae > Anaerolineales > Villigracilaceae > UBA5195. The sequence goes on from CAZHWV010000255.1 coordinate 1,814, forward strand.
CTTTGCCTTCGCAAAGCCGCCGGCTTTCCCTTCGGCAGGATTGTAGACCATATAATAGGCTCCTTCGCGCGCTGAATTCTCCATGACAACTTTCATGTAGAATGCGCGCCCAAGGTCAAGAGCGCCTATTACAAGAAGCAGCAAAATAGGAAGCACCAATGCAAATTCCACCATACCTTGTCCACTTGTCCGTTTGGCATTATGCATTATTTCCACCTTCCTTCCTTCTTGCGCACCTCACTTTTTGGTCCAGTCGAATTTATGGCTGGCTGAACTTTGTTATTGCTTATTTATGAGGCCATTATATACCAATTTCCCAAATTGGCGGTCCGCAATGTGCCGGCTCTCGCCCATATTTGCCGTGATACCCGCCACACATGTCAAAAGCAGACATTAAGCCACCGCTCGAAATAACTGAGGTGCGGGTGCTGTAAACATTACTGCTCGAACACGGGAAATGGTTACAGCAGAAATAGCGGCTTTGTCGAAGGCTTAAATATGAAAAGAACAAGCTCTGCAAGCGGCGCTGCTGCTTGTTTGCCTCCCCCCATGTCTGCCTGAGCCACGGCAATTCTCCCAAAAAACCTCACAATTACAGACACAGGGGAGAGAGAGGGGGTATAATCAGCAAAATTATAAATTTATACTACCCTTACCCTGTCCGTGTAAGAAGAAATCCAAATCTTGTAGCAAGGTCGAGTTGGATAAGGAGGAAAAGAAGGTTATGAAAATATCCACCTGGATAATATTTTTTTGCAGCTTCATAATTCTGTCCGCGTGGTCAGGGGAGAAGCTGCAAAAGGGTTTTACAGGATTTACAGGGAATGTAGCGGCCGTATTGGGACAGGGAAACGTCTTTCAAAATAGAACACCGATCTGCCTTGATCGAAGCAATATTCCGGAAGAGGAATACCATTGGCTTTATATCCCCACTGCCTCCAGTGAGCTTGCCACCAATGAATATTATGGTTTCCTTTCAGGGCAGTTAATTCAAACGGGGGCTGTGGATGCTTCAGATTGTCCGTTGAATGGTCTTGGGGTGAACGGGTATGCCAACGCATGCGGGCTGGAGAAGGCGCGGGAGAAATCAGCCCAACTTCAAAATGTATATGACGATGAAATCCTGATGATGGGTAAGGGCATCGGTGTGCCGCCCGTGATGATCAAGCAGTTAATTCGCCAGGAGAGCCAATTTTGGCCGGCACAAAGTGGACTTTATCACTATGGACTGGGGCACTTAACTTATCTTGGCGCCAGTAATGCTCTGACATGGAGCCGCGATCTATTCGAGGCTACGTATGCACATTCATTACCCGACACCTCGGCAGACCTTCCCAGCGAGCTGTTGTTTATGATGAATGCATACTGCCCGACTTGTGTCGCTAAAATTAACATTCCGAAGGCTGAGCAAAGCATAACCTACATCAGCGAGGCTTTGATGGGATATTGCAGGCAAACATCCCAGATCGTTTACAATGCCACGAAGAAGAATGCGGGGGATGTGGTGGATTATGCAACCATCTGGAAACTGACGTTGGTTAATTACAACATGGGACCTTTATGTGTGTATGACGCTGTACGTACCAATTATAAAATTGACGACAAGGATAAACTAACCTGGGATGTGATCGCTGACAATCTTAGGGATGACAAAACGTGCTCAAACGGGCTCCGCTATGTGGAAAATATTACAGGTAAATACTATGATTTTGGGGATAATCCCTGATGAAAGCCGCTGCACGAAAAAAAATCTCCCCGTATTTTCGTTGCGGGGAGATTTTTTTATGGGTGCTGAAAGGATCAGTTTTGCATCCGCAAAACTGCCTTGAAGTCTTCAAATCTATCAACAAAGAACGATACCAGCTTGGGGTCAAACAAGGATTCCGCTGAGCCTTTGATCAGATCAAATGCCGCATCCGGCTGCATTTGCATTTTATAAGGGCGTTGGGTAGTGAGGGCGTCAAAAACGTCCACCAAAGCCACAATTCGCCCGCTGAGGGGGATCGCTTCTCCCTTTAAACCTTCCGGATACCCCGAGCCATCCCATCGTTCATGATGAGTGCGCGCAATAATGGCGCCTGTTTGCAGAATGGATGACCCGGAGCTGCCAAGCAAGCGGGCTCCCTCCACAGTATGTTGTTCTGTAAGTTTGTATTCCGCAGGGGTGAGGTTTGCGGTCTTTTTGAGAATGGATGTAGGAAGGGTTATCTTTCCCACATCGTGTAATATGGACGCAATGGAGATAAGGTTTGCTTCGTTATGGC
>CAZHWV010000256.1:0-4042 GCA_964536185.1 uncultured Anaerolinea sp.
CGGCGCACGTCCACCCCGTCCGCACGCAGCACGGCCAGGAAGTCCACGCGGCGGCACAGTTCGGCGCGGTCGGCATCGGTCAGCTTGTGCGGCTCGTTTCTCACTATGCCCAGAAACCTTGTACGAACCTTGCCTGTCTACCCGTCCAGAAACCTTACCCGAATCTTACCTGCCTACCGTCCCCGAAACCTTGGCTAAACCTTGACTGTCTGCCCTTCCCGAAACCTTTGCCGAACCTTTGCCAGAAACCTTGGGTGAATCTTAGGTGTTCTATGTCCGACAAGGCCACTTATCGGACATTCAGCTTGCGGCGGGGGCGGCCAGGCTTGTCTTGCTCGGTCCGGCCCGCTTTCGACAGGTCCACCCCAGGCGTTTCCACGGCGGCGCGTAGGCGGGCCATTGTGTCGGCGTCCGCTTCGGCGGCGGCCATGTAGACGGTCAGGGCGTCCCGCACTACCCAGGAAAACGGCCGGCCCACGCGGTCGGCAAAGGCTTCCAGGCGTTCCCGTTCCACGGGGGGCAGCATGACATACAGCGGCACTTTGAGGCGGCCGGCGGCCGGTGTCCTATTCTTTTGCATCGGCTTCCCCTTCGGCTTCAATGCGGGCCAGCAGGCGGCCCAGCTTGGCGGCTTCATCCACGGCGCGGCGTTCGTCGGGCTTCATGGAAGCCAGGGCCACTTCCCCGGCGGCACGCTCGAAAGCCCCCAGGGCGCGGCGTAGGCGGGCGCAGGCGTCGGAAAAGGTGACATTTGGCACCGTTTTCCCGTCGGCGTCCGGGTCCAGTATCCGCAGCAGGGTGCGCTTGCTCTTGCCCACAACGGCCCCCAGGGCAGGCAGCAGGGCTTTTGTCCCCTTGCGCGGCCGGCCAGGCGTAGCACGAAAGCCGGCGGCTTGCAGGCGTTCGGCCAGGTGGCGCACTTCGGCGGCCGTATAGTCCCGGCGTTGCTCGTTTTCGGCCACTTCCACGGCCAGGGCGCGGCCGGTGTCGGCTTCGGCGTCAAAGTCCATCCGGCGCACGGGCACCTTTGCCCAGCGGTCCGGGTCTTTCAGGGCCAGCCGGCGCAGGGCCATCAGGCGAGTCTTGCCGGCCAGCAGGCGGCCCAGCTTGTCCACTACCAGGGGTTCCAGCAGGCCCAGGGCGTCCAGGCTTTCGGCCAGGGCGTCCAAGGCTTCGGGGGTCGGCTCCCTTGTGTCTAGGCCCCCCACGCGGCCCAGCACGGCGTCCAGCGGCATCAGGCCCACGTCCCCGGCGTGGACGGCATCAGCGGCCAGCCGCTTGTCCAGGCGGGCTTGCGCGTGTCCAGCTTGCACCCCGGCCAGCATCCCGGCGCGGGCTTTGTCTTGGCGGTTCATGTTGTTTCTTTCCCCTTTGGCTTGGCCTAGTCGGCTTTCTTGCAGGCGTCGGCGTAGGTCTTGCAGGCGTCGGCGTAGGTCCTATGTCCGTCGGCGTAGGCCTTGCGGGCAGCAGCATAGGCTTTGCCGGCGGCGGCGATCTCTCCCAGCAATCTCTGGCGATCGGCTTTGTTCATGCGTCCCCCTTGTCTATCCATCCGGCCACGGCGTCCAGATCGGCGGCGGCGCGTCCCCCTGCAGGGGGCAGGCGGCCAGCGTTCAAGGCATCGGCCAGCGCGGAGTCTTGGCGCACGGTCAGCACCGGCACGGCAAAGGCCCCGGCCAGCAAGTCAGGCGCGGCGCGGTCCAGGCCCCGGCGTTCATCCATGCGGCCCAGCACAAGGGCGCAGCGTGGGCGCGGGCGCACGGCTCGGGCTTCATCCAGCACGCGGGCGGCCCCGGCAATCCCCAGCCGGTGGGGTTCACAAGCGGCCAGCACAACGTCCGCAGCTTGCAGGGCCAGCCGGTCCAGGTCGGCGTGTCCCGGCGGGCAGTCCATCAGCACAACGTCCACCAGCACCCCGGCCAAGGCATCCCGCAAAGGGCGCGGCGCGGTCAAGGCTTCCAGCGCAGGCCCACCGGCCAGCACGGCCAGGGGCGGGCAATCGGAAATGGTGTCAAATGGCACCGTTTCCGGGGGGACGGTCCCGGCCAGCACGGCGGCCAGGTGTTCCCCGCCGGCATCGGTTCCAAGGGCCAGGCTTGCGCTTCCCTGGGGGTCCAGGTCCACCAGCAGCACGCGGCGGCCGGCTCGGGCATAGTGGGCGGCCAGGCCCAGGGCCAGGGCGGTTTTCCCGCTTCCACCCTTGCGGCCTACTACGGCAATCCAGCGCGGCTTCATGCGGCCCCCTTCCCGGCTTCCACGGTTCCCAGGTCCAGCACCCCGGCAAGGCTACGCAGCACGCGGCCCTTTTGCACGCGGGCATAGGCGCGGCGGGTTGTCTTGGGGTCGGCGTGTCCGGCCAGGGTTTGCGCGGCGTCCAGGCCGGCGGCATCAAAGGCGCAGGTGATAGCAGATCGGCGCAGGCTATGAGCGGACAGCACGCGGGGGCGGGCTATCTTCCCGGCGGCGTCCCGGTGGACGTGTCCGGCGGCTTCCATCAGGCCCACGATAACGCGGCGCACGCTTCGGGCGGTCAGGCGGTCCCCGCCGGCGCGGTTGCCGACAGCGGCAAAGAGCGGGGCTGATTTGTCCAGGTCGGCCCCCTCGGCACCCCGGCGGGCGGCAAGGTATCGGTTCAGGGCATCCAGCGCGGCCGGCCCCAGGTAGGCGCGGCGGGCGGCGTCCCGGTCCCCTTTGCCGGCATAGGTCAGCACGGCGTCCCCGGCGTCCAGGTGGGCCACGTCCAGGGCGCACAGAGAGACAAGGCGCAGGCCAGTTGAAAAGAGCGTATGCACCAGCGCGGCGTCCCGCAGGCCCCGCAGGCTTTCCCCGTCGGCATGGGTCAGCAGGCCCCGCACGGCGTCCCGGTTCAGACAGTCCAGGGGTTCATCCTTGCGGACGGGCAGGCCCCGCACGCTTCGGGCAATCGCGGGGTAGGCGTTGCGGGTTTCGGCCCAGCGGTAAAGGCCCCGCACGGCGTCCAGGTGGGCATTGACGCTGGCAGGCTTCAATCCTTCGGCGCGTAGGTCGGCAACGTAGGCCATGACGTGGGCGGGCGTGGGCAGGTCCAGGGCGCGGGCGTCCAGCCAGGCAAGCCAGCGGCCCACGTTGTGGGCGTAGGCCCCGGCGGTCCGGTCAGCCAGCAGGCCGGCGGCCGCTTGGGCGCGTAGATCGGCGGCCCAGGCACCGGCAAGGGCGCGGTGATTCACGCTCGGGCGGGCCACGGCCGGCAGGGTTTCGGCCGTCACGGTCAAGGCGTGTTGCGTTGTCATGTTGCCCACTAAACACTAAACGCCTTTGCACGTCAAGAAGTTTGCCGTTTTTCTCTCGGTCGGCTTGCGAGTGGTATTTCGATTTACCCCCGTTTTACCCCCGTCCCCTGGGCCGGTTCGGGTCCTGTCCGGCGGATACATTCGGGCAGGCCTCAGCAAGCGGCCTCACGGCGGCTAACTGGTTTGCACAATTGAGTAAGGCTACCCCCACCGCGCCGCCGTAAGTCACTTCCAAGCGGCCACGCCGTCGTAAGGAAGTGTGGCGGCGGCCATGCTGCACAGGACCCATATACCCCCGTTTTGCCCCCGGTCCCTGGGGCGGGCTGGGGCAGTTGCGCAACCCCTTGTGTTTTTCGGATATGGCGCGGGAAGTCGGCCAGCAAGCGAACCTGCCCTATTTTCTACCCTCAAAAGATCGTTTGGCGGGGGTGGGGGGTGTTAGCAAAGGCTAGCGGTTTCGGCGGCTCACGGCAGGCAGGTCAGATGACAGGCAATCATCGGCGCGGACGGCACACCGGGGCGGCGCAAGCCGCCCCATGGGTGCCACCGCGCTAACCTTGTCTAAGGGGGACAATTTTCACGGCAGCATCGGGTCCAGGGTGTCCCGTAGATCATCCCCCTTGCAGGCCTCCGGGTCCGGTGTCTTTCAGGGGCGGGCCTCCGGGCCGCTGACCCACTGGCTGGCGCCGTTGGTCAGGGCGGTGCGGCCATCGAGGCTCATCGCGCACTTGAGGATGCCCAGGGGCCGGCCCGTGCTGATCCGGTGGCAGAAG
>CAZHWV010000257.1:0-4041 GCA_964536185.1 uncultured Anaerolinea sp.
CTTTTCTTTATAATCCTGTCGAACAAAGCTTTAACCCTCTGATACTCTTCAGGGGCATATACTGACTGCTTAAATGTATAACTGAAGGAACATGAAATAGTGTTTCCGAATTGCTGAGATGAATAATCAAGTTCAAACAAATTATCGTTCAGGGTGCTTTTCTCAGGTAAAAATTCAACTTTATATCCTTCAGGAATAATGATTTCTGTTTTATACGTTCGTTTTATCGGGAAAGTTATATCAATAGGATACGTCCGGGTTTTCTGTTTTAGTGGATTTGAAGTAAATACTTCATTCATAAAAGGCTGCAGGTAGATTTTATTGTTGATTATTTCTGTGCCAATCTCAAAAGTATAGGCATAGGCATAAGGGCGTGTTCTATCTGTTGCATTCCTTATTTTTAGCGTAGAGTCTTCAACCATATATAATTTCTTGCTCAGTTTCTCAAGCAAAGTCTCTTTATTGCCCGCAAACTCCTTCCTGTAAGCAAGTGCTTCGTAGTCCGAAGCTACAGCTATTACTTTCACTTGTTGTTTAATTCCGATTGAATCAATTCTTATACTCGTATTCAGGTCCGAAAGCGAAGGTGTCTGCAAACTGATCCACACCATGTTATCCTTATCTACCAAAAGACCTTTATCGTTCATGCATTGTGTTGATATCCGGTTGTTAGGACAAAACGGTTCGGTAGCATCCGCAAGCATTTTTTTACCGTCGATGGTTACGGTTGCAATCACAAAATTAAATGCACTGCTGAACGGGTAATCCGATTTTATTTTCCCATGATTACGGGTGCTTAGCAGCAACGGGTATGCTTCAAGTCCGGCTGCGCGCAAAGCTCCAACCAGCCATAAATTAATTTCAGCGCTGTTTCCTGTTTTGTCCTGCACCAGTTCGGAGGCTGATTTGTTAGTGAACTGGCTGTTAGTGTTATTCCATTTAAAGTTATCTTTAACATAATCAACTATATAGTTGAATTTCTGTGTTTCCGATTTACCTGCCAGCGAATCAGGATTGATGGTTTTCAATGCTATACTTTCGCTTCGTTTGAGATACCTGCCAAAACTTTCAATCTTCAGGTATTCTTTAACCAACTCAGGCCAGGTTGTCATTACTTTTATTTTTACACCATCCAGGTGAAAATAGGCCGACAATTGAAAATCGATTTTCATGATGTGATCCTCTCTCGAAGAAATAAATTCCTCATCAGTGAAAGCAGTTGCATTTTTTTGCCCGAAATAATAAACCATATCATAGTACTCGGTGCTGAAAAATACCTTTTTTAGCCCGTTATCATCAATATATGTTTTGTAATCTGTCAGAGATTTTGTTCCCTGTAATGCCCAGGTATATTCGTAAAATGGAATCATCCGTACTTCATAAACGCTGTTCAGCACAGGGATGCTCCACTGAAAATCCCAGTCGCGTAGGTTAAAATGATATTGCGACTTTATATAATATACATATTCGATAATCGAACCTGCCTGTACATCAGGCATGGCAAACTTTTTAACTTTCCAGTTTTCGGATACTTTTTCCTCATAAACTGCCTTTGGATCCAGGGAAGTGATTCTGCTTATCCTGCCATCAGTTATTGAGTAAGTAGTTGCTTTTGTGATGGTTACTTTTTCGTAGATATTGCCTTCCTGGTAAAACGGAACCTCAACTTCAGCATATTCCTTGCCTGCGTCGTTAAAAATTTTAACCCTGGTTATTCGTTCAAAAATCACATCGAATCCATTTTCGTTTCGCACAAAATAGGATTTCCCCATATCAAACAGCACAACAGCGTCGGCAGCAGCATCATAACTGCACGATTTCATGTCAATTTCAGCCTGGCTGATTTTACCAAATTCATCAAAATAGTTCTGGGCATTGAGCGGTAATAAGATACCACAAACGAAAAGCAACAAAATCAATAACTTCTTCATTTTAGTTTTTTATTAAAGTAATATAGGATATAGTTTCGGAGTCAATTATGCTTTTGATAAAACTGTAATATTCAGGATACTCGCTTAATGGAATAGTCCCTGAATTAATAATCAAATACCTGAACACCTTAACTGAGTTGTTATCAAAACGATAATCAGTACGGTATATGCCATATTTGGAAATGATGTTTTTGTTTTCGGGTAAAGCCGAAACCTGGTGATTTACAGGAAATTTATATTGGATGGAATCGGTCCGGTTTACGGGATAGTTAATCTGAACAGGAAGTTTCCTTTTTTTTGGATCTTCAGGAATGGGCAGCTCCAAAGGTATAATCTTCACCAGCAGTTCCTTCCCATAAATTTTAACCTGCTGCTCCGAAGTTGCACTGTATTTAAGTTCAATTTCCGGTACATCGCGTCCGGGTTTATTAATAGCATATGAATCCATCTGAAAACCGGGGGATATAATGCGTTTCCCAAGGTATTGGCTGCGTTCTGTTTCACTCAATCCTGACGAAACGTAGAAGAGTAATTCGTATTTGTCACCTTTATATCGGTTGTTGAATTCCGCTTTCACGGTACCATCAGTTTTAAGCTCGGCAGTAATATGGCAGGTTTCGGCTACATCATCTACAGAAAGTAAAGGTGTGGTAATCAGTTTGCTGGTATTATCGTCCAGTACCAATGCCTGACGGTTTTGGGTAAAAGTTCCGAGATACCCGAAAGCCAGGTCGCTGGTGCAATCGATCCAAAGGGTATCCTGTTTAAGCGGAATAAACAAAATAACATGATTGAACTGTTGCGAAGGGAATCCTGCATCAATTGTGTCAATTTCTTCACTGGCACTTATTGTAGTGTAACAGGCTTTGATATTAACCAATGCAAGGCAGGATTTAAAATAATTGGACAAGGCTTTGCAATCGCCATATTTGTTTGCCGCCACGTAGGATGCGGGATAGGGTTTTAGTCCGCCGGTTTTAATCGAAACATTAATATACCGGGTTGCATCCTGCAGGTAGTGAAATAATATCCTGACTTTTTCCTTATCGTCGTCGATGTTTCTAACCAAGGCTTCTATTCGTGCTTTTTCGGAAAACGGCAGGTCATCCAGGCCTGAAAGCAGGCTCAGATTCCAGTCGCCATAGGTTTCCCAGCTTTTGTTGGTGCCAGGTTGTTCGTAAATGAATTTTTCGGGAACTACTTCAACGAAAGGAATATACTTATTGACAGGAGGCGCAAACAGTTCGGGCGACACGGTTTTGAGATACGAAGCATTCCAGGAATAAAAAACACGCCCGGAAACTGAATCTATTTTACATCCGTCAGTAAGTCCCGAACGGTAATAAACTTTGTAACCGGAAGGCGTACTGAGTTTTAGCGAAGCATTCAGTGTCGGTATTTCGGTATCGATAACCGGATACCAATAAGCGATGTGTAAAAACTGGCTTACTTCATAGCGAAACGAATACCTGAGCGTATATGGATATGTGTTGTGGCGTAATTTAAATTCTTTCACATAAGTGTCGGTGTAGAAACTGATATCCGAAAGCCCGCTTTTTTCGATGATATCATCTTTTTTAAGCTTCCGCACCACTTTATCTGAGTTGTCAGTTATGGAAGCTTCAAGATCGGAAACCTTGTTTAGTTTTGAATAGGGAATCGAAATTTCAGCATATTTATCACCATTCCGGTTATTGATGCGGATTTCGTAGTTGTTCGTCTGTATCAGTTTATTCTCCGATGCTTCAATAAAAGTGTTCACGTTAATAAGTTCGGCATCATATTTTTGCGGGTAACAGGCCAAAGAATTTATAATCAGAAATACGATAAACAGATATTTGGCAATACATAATAGCTTGTGCAACATAATTTGGTTGTTTGATGTAGCTAACCCTTGGGCAGAATACAAGTTTTTGAAGCTCAAATGTACAATAATATCTTTACCATAAAAGAGAAAGCTTTATGCAGGAATAATCTTTAATTTTTGGGTTTAATTTTCTGGTTTCCCTTGCCGGGTTTTTATCCTTTGCCTGGCAATCTTTACTATTTTGGAAGCTTTTTTCAGGAGTTAATTCTCCGGATTAAATACACGAAGGTATAAGCGACTGTG
>CAZHWV010000258.1:0-3960 GCA_964536185.1 uncultured Anaerolinea sp.
CAGTATCTCGGCCGCCCTGAATGCGGAATCTGAAAAAGCATACAAACAAGCCCAGTCTGGAAAGACAGAAGAGATGCCTGCGCTAAAAGCCAAAGAAGCCTTGAAATCCAAAGACGGTTTGAATATTCTTGCCTCGCGGGAGCGTAATTCTCCCACTATTATCACCATGAAAAGCTCAGTCAGTGCTGAAGCATTAATTTCTGCCTATAAACAATAATTAACCACCGCCTCCTAATTAAAGCTCCCCGATTTTCAAAAGAAGTCGGGGAATTGCCCTTTTAAAATGGGTAATTAACTAAAGTAGTATAAAAATCTGCCGATAATACTATTAAGAAAAATAGCGGTATTTTTTATTGCTTTAGAGAGGTGAAAAATGGTTAGTTCTATAGATCGTGTATCTCAACAAGCCGTCAGGGCTCAAGAAGTCAAAGCAGCCGCGCCCAAAAATGAAGTTGATAAAACAGACACCAAGAAAGCACAGTCAGCATACCCTTCTGTTATACCCCCTGCCAGGGAAAGCCAGGAAACCAAGGTTGAAGAAGTAAAAGAGAAACCCGCCGCTGAAAGTTCCGAAGCTTTACGCACCCTGGCCTCAAGAGAACAAAATAATTCACAAGCGGCTCCCGGCAAGAACACAGTCAGCGCGGATGCTGTCATTGCGGCTTACAAAAAATAAAAACTTTTGAAATAAATCAAATCCGATTTCTCAAAAGGAAATCGGATTTGTCTTTTAATCAATTCTTTGGCACTTTATCTCATTCTTGAAATGGTGTTCTTGTCCGAATTAAATAGTGGGAAATAAGGGGTTTTGTCTGAATTAATTAAACTGAATAAGAATGGGTACTGCAGCGGCCGCGCCAAATAGTGCGGCTATTTTTTTATTAATCATCAAGTATGATTGGGGAAAGTATTTTCAGGAAAAGGAATCCGGTTCAAACGGTTAGCTTCGAGGCGCTGTTGAACCGGATCTGCCACATAAAAAGGCACTAACTATTTTACTAGTATTTAGCTGTAGCGGACAAACAAATCAGACAAGGGATTCCCAGAGACCAGCGGGCTGTCCGTGTTGTGGATGCCAGGACTGCCTGATCGGGCATGGATATTACTCTCGCAAGCCAAAAGGTTCCCAGGAAGTGAACCGTGTCAGGATCAAGCGATGGTTGTGCAAAGCTTGCAGAAAGACCCTATCGATGCTACCGGATATTCTGTTATCGTCCCGGCATTATCTGCTCTTGGTGATCAGGCAGGTACTGGAAGCTCGTTTTGAACATAAGTGGTCCTGGGCAGAACTGAAAGCGAATTACGACACAATAGGAATGCCCGCACTGCGCACCATGCAGCGCTGGTGTAAATCATTTGGGAGAGAAGCTCTCAGGTGGTTGGGGATCGTGCAGGAAACTCTGGCCCGGCAAGACAGCACATCCACATGGTTAGATCCGCAAGGGGAAGTGCTGAAAGTACAAACACCGGCAGAGGCACTTCTTGTGGCGAGTGAACATCTGTTGGCATGGGGAAAAACACAATGGGTGGAAATAGTTGGATATGGCCGAAATGAACGGATGCACTTTTTGTGGTTGTGGGGTGCCAACATGGGTCTGGGGAGACTGGTATAAGCAGGCGATCACCCACACAGTTTGCCTATTTTAAAACGGGAAAAGGCAGGATAGCATCAGGTCAACCCTATTTTTGATCTGGAGGAACCTGTCATGCCCCGAAAACATATCCCCATCCAAGATTCACACGAAAGAGGCACCGAAATCTCCCTGTTTCGCTATGGGCTGATAGCGCCTCTCCTGTTTGGTTCCCTATCGGCTGGAGGACTGGAAAAAGCACTGCGTGAGATTGCAGCCAAAACTTACACCATTCCCTATTCCACGCGCACCACAGTGGGGATTTCCACCCTCAGGAGATATCTAAAGCTGTATCAGAAAAGGGGGTTTGAAGCCCTGCGTCCACCGGAACGTAGCGACCGACGTAAACCACGGGTTTTTTCATCCCAAGTCCTGGAAAAAGCCATCGCTATACGCGAACAACAACCCAGCCGCACCACCACCATGATCGTAGAACTGATGAAACTAGACCCCGAACTCAAAGGGATCGAACTTCCCAACCCGCATACTCTGGCCACTCATCTCCGCCAGGGAGGGAACACCCGCAGACTGTTGTCTCAATCCACACGCAGCTTCAGGCGATTCGAACGCGAGAGTGCCAATGATCTATGGCAGGGGGACGCCATGGATGGACCGTGGTTACCTGATCCGAATGTTCCCAGTAAAAAACGCAAAGCTTATCTGTTTTGTTTTCTGGATGACCATTCCCGGTTGGTCCCTTATGCTGAGTTTTTCTGGGACGAGGCTTTACCCAGGATGGAACGGGTGCTGAAAGTGGGTATACTGCGCCGCGGTGTACCTCAAGCCATTTTCGTTGACAATGGCCGCGTGTATTCATCAAATCAATTTGGCGCTGCCTGTGCCAGTTTGGGCATCCAACGGATCCATGCGTCGCCGTATTCGCCGGAATCCAAGGGAAAGCAGGAACGCTTTTTTGAAACCGTCCGTCTGCAATTTATGCCTGAAGTAGCCGCCTCTGCGATCGCAACTCTGACTGATCTGAATGAGTCGTTTTGGGCCTGGCTGGAATGTATCTATCATCGGACGGTTCACAGCGAGACCTGCGAGACCCCGCTGGAGCGTTTCCAACAAGGATCACACGCCCTGCGCAGTGCCGATCTTACCCAGTTGTCCACCGCTTTCATGTGGCGGGAGATCCGCCAGGTGCGCAAGGATGGCAGCCTCGACCTGCAAGGCAACCGTTACCAGGCTCCCCGCCAGCTTTCCGGACGTAAGATCGAACTGAGGTTTGACCCATTTGATCTTTCCAATTTACAGATCTGGTTGGATGGTACTTCCATCGGCGAAGCTAAAGTCATCCACCAAAACCGCCAGATGCATCTCCAGGTGGAACGCCTGCATTCCACGACCCCCATTCCTTCCAAGCCAAAATCTTCTCTCGACTATTTGTCTTTGCTGCGAGCTGAATACAAGGAGATTCAACGCAAGCAGGCCGGTTCTCTGCAATTCACCCACTTACCCAAGGAGAATGACTGATGTTCCAACAATATTATGGTTTCCAATCCATGCCTTTTTCCAAAGACATCCCTCCCCATGAGCTCTATCAAGCGGATGGCCAGAGTGAGTTGTGCGCCCGTCTCAATTACCTCACTCGTGAGCGCGGTCTGGGTCTCGTTACCGGTGAAACCGGCTCAGGTAAATCCACGGCTGTGCGCCGTTTCACCGCTTCACTGGATACTAATCGTTATCTGATCCTTTACCTCGCCAATCCTCTTCTGGGAATGTCCGGCCTGTATCGTGATCTACTGATCGCCTTGGGCCACGAACCCCCTTTCTCCAGACCCAAAATGGTGTCTCTTATTCGCTCCGTTTTCGAGGACCTCCTCAGCAACAAACACCGCGTTCCTTTCTTGATCCTTGATGAAGCCCAGCTTCTGCCTGATTCTGCTTTTGAACAGTTCCGGCTGCTTTTCTCTTCCTCCATGGACAGCCAATCCCTGGGCGCTCTTCTGCTGGTGGGACAGCCGGAATTACGCCGAACTTTACGTCTGGCTTCTCATGAGGCTTTTTACCAGCGACTGACCACCTCTTTCCATCTCCCCCCTCTGGATTTAGCTCAAACAATTGCCTATATTCGCCACCATATCCAGCTCTCCGGCTACAAGGCGGGGACTCTGTTTCCCGATGATGCCATGGCTCGCATCTACGACTATACCAAAGGGATTCCCAGGCAAATTAATCGCCTGTGTACCACGGCCCTTCTGGTGGGTATGGCGGATAACAAACAAGTGATTGAAGAAAGTCTTATTCGCAAAGCCATTGCCGATCTCGAGCAAGGTTGATCTCTACCTATGCCTACGGGCTGCGAAAAGGCAGCCCGTTTTTCTTA
>CAZHWV010000259.1:0-3929 GCA_964536185.1 uncultured Anaerolinea sp.
TCTGGACGCTGGTTTTCGTGATCGGCTTTATCGAAGTGATGGCATTTCTCGCTTCTTCCTACATTGGGCATGGGCGCTGGCAGGTGAATGCCCTTCAGAGTGTTTTATTCCTGGTAGGCATTGGCCTGTCGGGCTATTCCCTGTTCAAAGGAGATAAAAAATGAATTCAATCAATAAGAACGCAAGAATGGCAGGTTTCCACTATTTCATGTATTTTGTAACTTCGGTCATTGCAAATATGTTTGGCCGCTTTGTATTCGTGGACGCCCCAGTAACGGTCAACCACATAATGGCTCATGAATCGCAATTCGGTATCGGTTTCGTAATCAGTCTATTCTCAGTTGTGTTTTTCCTTTTGGCGGCTTGGTATTTGTACGTGTTATTGAAATCGGTTAATAAAAACCTTGCTTTACTATTCCTGTTATTAAACCTGGGTGGGTTTGCTATATATTGTTTTAGTACGCTTAATCTATTTGCCAGCCTGCTGCTTTTGAGCGGAGCTGATTATTTGAAAGTATTCCAGCCAGATCAGCTACAAGCGCAAGCGATGTTATTCATCAATTTACGCAAATCTGGGGCTATTACCGCCCAGATACCCTATGGCATCTGGCTCTTTCCTCTTGGTTATCTGGTTTTCAAGTCAGGCTTTCTTCCAAAAATCTTGGGCTTACTGTTGATCGCTGATGGTTTTGGTCTTCTGATATGTGTTTTTCAGTTTTTCCTTTTACGTGGCTACGAAGTAATATCGGTCCCATTTATGGCGGTTAGTTTTATTACGGAACTCTCTCTTACTTTGTGGCTTTTGATTAAGGGTGTAAAGGATCAGGAACCAGCCACAGTTGAGGTTGACTGAGAAACTCATCCACAGCATCCAAAAGAAGGAGAGAAAAATGAAAGCAACTATCTGCACAAAATACGGACCGCCGGAGGTTCTTCAGATCAAAGAGGTGGAAAAACCCACCCCCAAAAGCAAAGAAGTTCTCATAAAAATCTTCGCGACAGCAGTAACAGCAAGTGACTGTATTGTCCGGGGATTCAAAGTTCCGATCGCATTTTGGATTCCGATGGCATTAGCAGTGGGTTTTCCAAAACCGAGACAACCCATACTCGGGATGGTGTTCACTGGAGAAGTTGAATCTGTAGGCAAAGATGTCAAATCATTTAAAAAAGGAGATCCGGTATTTGGATTTGACCGTTTCGTTTTTGGCGCGTATGCTGAGTACAAATGCATTGCCGAAAAGGGGATGTTGGCAATAAAACCAACCAATGTGAATTACGAGGAAGCCGCGGCAGTTCCTTATGGTGGACTTTTAGCCTTGCATTTTCTAACAAAAGGAAATATCCAAAGCGGACAAAAAATTCTTATTTACGGAGCTTCCGGAGCGGTCGGCACTTCCGCCGTACAGATTGCCAAGTACTATGGGGCGGAAGTTACCGGGGTGTGCAGTACCGCGAATTTAGAATTGGTGAAATCTCTGGGAGCCGATACAGTCATTGATTACACAAAAGAGGATTTCACGAACAGAAGCGAGCTTTATGATTTTATCTTTACTGCCGTTGGAAAAAGAAAAGCAAAGTTGCAGTGCAAAGAAGCGCTAACTCCGAACGGGAAACACGTAACTGTAGATGATGGATCACCAAATCTACATATTGAAGATTTGCTTTTACTCAAAGAGTTGGTTGAAGCGGGAAAGATAAAACCGGTCATTGATAGATGCTATCCGTTGGAACAGATGGCCGAGGCTCACCGGTATGTAGAACAGGGACACAAAAGGGGAAATGTCGTCATTACGGTGGAACATAGCGACAAATCCTGACAAAGCGTTACTGGACATGTTGGATTCGTCGCCATTTTCAAGCACTTTTCCCTGGTCTGTCGGCCTGCCACGCGCAGTTCGCGTGGCAGGTGACAGACTGGCTTCGAGTTTATCCTGCTCTCGAACATTTTCCACGCCCGCCCACCTGCTAATGCAAATCGTTGAGATGCTTTACCATGAAGCAAAAGAAAAAACCAAATAGCGGTTAATTCGTCGGTAAAAGAAACCTCATTTGCAAAAGGAGATTCATAGCATGAGTACAATTCAGTCTGAACATTTCACGAAAGTTCTGTTCGCGTTGCTTGATGAAACATTCGATAACATTCATGGATTTTATCTCGACAGGAATGCGTCAATGTTTGAAACGCTTGCCACTATTACGGCAGATGAAGCCTCAATTCCAGTAGGAGGTAAGTGTGGAACATTAGCCGCCCAGGTCAGGCATGTTGCTTTCCACCTTGACTACATAGAGAAATATTTCCGTGACCCCAATCCTCCGCAAGCAGACTGGGGCGAAATTTGGCGTACAGTCAATCGTGTTACACCTGAAGAATGGCAATCCATTCAGAGCGAACTGCGTACCAATTACGATCGTATTCTAAATTTGTTCAAAACTGTCCCTGCCTGGTCAAGTGAAAACGAAATTGGCATTGCGCTTGCCGTTGTTGTTCATACTGCTTATCATCTTGGCGAAATCCGCCAGGCATTGTGTATCCTTCGAACTTAGCCCTCATGTTGCATCAGTAACAAAGCATGCACACCTTCGCTGTGCTTCGGGATGTGGGGATCCCCAGCGCTCATGCGCCAGGGTGGGCGATGGTCGCAGCAGACTGCTCCCTCGCCCAATCGTCACCATTTTCTGGCATTTTCCCTGGTCTGTCGGCCTGGCGCAGCCTGGTGCATTCAGAATCGGGGCAAGCGAATGCAAAAAAGGCTGGTCCAACCTGAAGACCCATCTTGTAGCATGGTTGACTACCCTACGCCAGGATTGATTCTTCAAAACCCATCAAAAAAAGGAACTTTCTTAATTCCCCATCGTCTATGTGAAATGGTGCACAAAATAAACTGTCTCCATAAACCGCCAAGACCGATGGAATTCTCACTACAACACAAAGAAGAAGAAAATGAAAAATTTCTTACCATTCGTAATCATTTTGATGGCGCTGACAGCCTGCTCAGTGTTCCAGGTCCAAACACTTGAACTTACTGGAACGGACATGCCTCAGGCGGGTATGCCAAATCCTGCCTCGGTCTTTTGCGAGCAGAATGGGAACAAACTCGAAATTCACACTGCTGCTGATGGCAGCCAAAGCGGAGTATGTATTTTTCCGGATGGCAGCGCCTCCTGTGACGAATGGGCTTATTACCGGGGAGAGTGTGGTCACGCAGCACAAAAAAGCCCTACACCTGTCCTGACTGTTGAATCAACTACAGAAGCAAGTGGTGGTGGCCCAGGAGGAAGTGGCGGCACAGAAATAATTGGTAGTGGCGGTTACATGCCGCCAGGCGCCACAGAAGAGATAGCGGACTGGTGGGGCGTCATCAAGAGTACGGAGTCCGGCGCGCAGTATGATGACTATTTTGAGCGGCAGGACTTGGGGCAGATAATCTACTTTGGCATCGATTCAATGGACCCGGCCGTACAAGCGCAGATCAAGTCCCTTCGCGAGAGTGGCAAGATCGTTCATCTTTATGGCACATTATTCAGTAATGTTCCTGACTATAACGGCTCGCAAGTCCAGGTGGACCGCATTGAGGTAAGAGAACAAGACGCAGGCAGTACCATGCCACCAGGCACTTCAGAAAAGATAGCGGATTGGGGGGGCGTCATCAGTAAGACGGGGCCTGGCTCACAGTATGATGACTATTTTGAGCGGCAGGACTTGGGGCAGATCCTCTACTTTGGCATCGATTCAATGGACCCGGCAGTAAAGTCCCAGATTGAGGCGCTACGCGACAGCGGCAAGAGCGTTCATCTTTATGGTACATTATTCAGTAATGTTCCTGACTATAACGGCTCGCAGATCCTGGGGGACCGCATTGAGGTAAGAGAACAAGACGCAGGCAGCTACATGCCACCAGCCGCCACAGAACAGATAGCCGACTGGCCCG
>CAZHWV010000260.1:0-3907 GCA_964536185.1 uncultured Anaerolinea sp.
TCTGAGGTCGCACGAGGATCCACTCCCGATGCCATCTCGTTCAACACTTGCACGTCGTTTGGGGGCGCTAGATCAACAAGAAATTATTGAAGTCCAACGTGGGAAAAGGACAGCCAGGCGACAGTTTAGACAGAATGAGAAGATGCAATACCCAGAATTGCCTTATGAGAGAGTCGAGATAGATCATACTCGTTGTGACTTGGTGGTGATCGATGAGCGAGACAATCTTCCATTAGGCCGCCCAACCCTGACTTATTGTATAGATTTAGCAACCCGATACCCTCTAGGATATTACCTGGGCTTCGAGCCACCCAGTTATTTTGCTGTTATGGAATGTTTGCACAACACCATTGCCCCAAAAGGGAACATTCGTGAACGTTTTGGGACAGAACATGATTGGACTGCCTATGGAGTCCCTGGAACACTCGTGGTGGATAATGGAAAAGAGTTTATTGGGCAAGATTTAAGTGATGCTTGTGAAATGCTAGGGACTGTTTTGCAACAATGCCCCGTTATGACACCAGAATTGAAGGACTATGATTCATACTGCACCTCTTTCGTACGATCAGATAGGTTCTCAGAAACGGGAAACCGGCGGCGTTTTGTCAGTTTCCGACCAAGGCTTTTCTTGGGGGCGTCAGGCCCTGGTGGGTCAAACAGACAGACTCCTTTTTCGTCACACACATACCCATGCAGCAAACCAGCTTTTCGCCATAGTTTGACGCTACACTCACTGATGGCGAGAATTGCTGCCGTTTCTTTCAAAGTAAGCATGCCAACCTGGCGCAGGCGTTCATAATAGCTTTTCAATTCGTAGGCCCGGAGTATATTTGCAACGATCCGTCCGGTAAAAGTTCCCCCTTTACCTGGATGAAAGTTGTTTTGGTTCAGAATATCCGCTGCTTCCTGGTCTGTATGTCCATTCAGCAAATTATCAATCGTTCGGATTACTTCCGGGCTCGTGACCCAGGTTTCCCAACTCCGGCGAGACGGTGAAATAATCAACGTTTGGGTGGCGCCACCGCGAAAACGTACCTGGATCGTGATTCCATCGTTCTTGATCAAGGTCACGTCTTCGATGAGCAGACGCACAAAGCGTTTACGCTGCTGGTCGGTTGTGTGCGGATCATTCCATACCCGCGGAAAGTCATTGGTTAATGCCATCACCTGGGCCTGAACTTCCTCGCTTACGACCAAATGGCCGATAGTTCGCTGGTGTTCATATTCTTGTTGGGTTTCCTGAAGCGTCCGCAGCGCTGCGTTCCATTCGGCTTCCAGCGTGCTGGCAACCAGACGGTTATTCGAATCCACGCGCCGGTAGCGCTGGGCTGCCAGGTCTGCTTCATACTGGGCGCGTGCAACCTGCAAGGAGCGGAGTTTGTTGGCCTCATCTTGGCGAGCGACAATTTCTTTTTGAACAGAAAGAGCGAGTTCGAGATGGATCGGGGTCATGGTTTCTAAAAGCAATTGGGCTACAGCGGCGTCAATCCGCTGACCAGATATGTTCTGGCAAATTGGAGCGGCATGATCGACCAGATCCCGTTGGCAAATATAGTCAGGAAACAACATTTCCTGGCGTTCATGATAACGGATGGTCATCCGGCGACCACAGATGCCGCAGATCACCAGACCCTGCAATAATGCAGGTCCTTCCCGGGGTGGGCTTTTGCGACGATCAGCGCCATGCGCCTGGGCATTATTGCGTAAGCGTTCCAGGTTTGCCTGGAATTCATCCCAGGAAATGTAGCCCACGTGAATATTGGGAATCAATACCAGCCATTCGTCGTTAGGGAGCATCCGGGTATGGTGACTGCCATCTGGCCAGGTGCGGGTGCGAGTGCGGCCATAGAAGAAAGCGCCTGCATAGCGCGGGTTGTGCAGCACCTGCAACATGCGAGACGAGGTTAGCGTGCCCCAGGTTAATTCCCCTTTGTGCGTACCGCCTCGTTCACGGCTTGGAAATTGTAAGCCTTCTCGTTTAAAGTGCGTCACTACCGAAAAAGCAGAGCCGGTGCGGCGAAATGTCTCGAAAACCAGATGAATGGCTTGCTGAACCTGCTGGTCTGGATCGAGCCGGACACGTTTTTGTTCGTCGTAGACCATGCCAACCGGTAATGGGCTGGCCAATTCGCCACGTTGAGCTTTGTTGAGTAGCCCCCCTCGCATTCTCGCTCGCAAAAAATGCAGTTCCGCTTCGCTCAGCGTTCCTTTCAGCCCTAACAGCAACCGGTCGTTGAAATTGTTGCAGTCATACAGACCGTCCTCATCCAGAATCAGCGTGTCGGTTATGCCACAAAGTTCCAATAAACGCTGCCAGTCGGCCGAATTACGCGCCAGGCGCGAAACTTCCAGGCCCAGCACGACGCCAGCGTGTCCCAGGCTGACTTCGGCCACCAATTGTTGAAATCCTTCGCGATCGACCGTCGAGGCGCCCGACTGCCCCAGGTCGCAGTCAATGATATGCACTCTCTCCAACGGCCATCCCAGCGCCACTGCCCGCTGCTGGAGCGCATACTGCCGCTGGGTGCTTTCTGTGTTTTGCAGCACCTGGCGTAAGGTGGACTGCCGGATGTACAGAAAGGCATCCCGTTTCTGGTGTCCTGCCGTAACTTTCAATGCCCCAGGGTTCGCCATCACCCCAAAAGATGGGTTGGTACTTGAATTCTCAACCATGAGCGCTCGCCTCCCGGTCTCCTACGACCAACTCTACCAGTGCCAGAACCAGGTCATGAGACGACTGCCTTAGGGTGGTCTCCCCAACCTCGTTCTCGCCAGTAGCTGAGAATCTGTTCCAGTCGGCTGCAATCCAGACAGCGAGTCCCTGCCGCTCAATGAATGCCATCTCCAAAGCCAGGGAACTGGAAAGCTTGCCAGACTCCAACGCCTGGCAGCGGATGAGTTCGTATCGGAGCAGACACTCGGAGGCAGACTGGACCCGTGTGAAAGGCTGTGGGAGTGGTAATTTCTGACAGGCTGAACTTTTTTTCTCAGACTGACCAGCGCTCGTTCGATGCTGCGCAGGTGGATGGAGATTCCGAAGCTCTCTTTCACGCGCCCCGGCAAGTCGCGTGTGCGCAGGTCTGGCTCGGTCTGCAAGGTTTCCTCGATAAAGACCAGCACATCGGCGGATAACTTGTGAGACTGGCGGGGTCCCTTCGTCTGAGGCAAGAGGCCAAATAACCCATCCACCTGGAACCGTCTGCGTAGTTGGGAAAAACTCATGCGCGAGAAGCCAAATGCGGAAGAGACAGTTCCCACCGGCTGCCCGTCCCGAAGCACCCGGCGCAGCATCTCGTATTTGACCTGGAGCAAATCGCACGGGTCGAAAAAGAGATTTGTCAGGAATAACGCATCGCGGACCCGCTCGGGATGCAAGTTGAGCGTTACGGACCGGCGCAAGTTTTCGCTTTTGGAGTTGGATTGGGCAGGTGTTGGCATTCATACCTCCAGACCGGTCTGGCAGGGTGAAAAACTGAACCGATAACTTTATTATGCGGCAAACTGACCGGTTTTTAGCAGTGGGTTCGAATTTTTGCGGCAAAATAAGGTTTACATCTGCGACAAAATAAGGTTTACATCCACAGCACGTCCTGGTCATTTCGTCTCATCCGGTTGGTCACTCCCCAGCGCCAAGAGCCGCACCAATTCCAAGAGATCGGTCACGCGAAAAACTGATCTTCCGGCCGAAATATGCACAAATATGTCGGTTTTTGCCAGATTCGTCCATGCCAGAGACAGTGAACAGAGTTCTCCCGTCTCGTCACGGTAGTACGCCCGCTCCTCTCCCCAGTTACGGTGACATTTGACCAGCGGGAATACTTTGCCCTTCAACTGGTGAAAGGGATGGGTAATCTCAAAAGTTTCTGCTTCACCGTTCAATAAGGGTGTAGTTGACGGTGTCTTCCAA
>CAZHWV010000261.1:0-3899 GCA_964536185.1 uncultured Anaerolinea sp.
GATTCGGACATGCCACCGAGCATACACTGGATGCCTGCCGCTGCGCCAATGGCGTTAATTTTCAGAGCGCCTTGTATTCCCGCCGATTTGGCAAGTTTGATATTGAAATAGTCCACCGCTCCCATCTGGGCCAACCGAAAAGCATCATGCGCATCGAAAATTGATTCGTCGGCCATGATGGCAATCGGGCTGCGCACTCGCAGGCGTTTCAGCCCATCAAAATTCCAATACGGTAGGGGTTGTTCGCAGACTTCGACATCGTACTCAGCCAGGGCGTGAAGAATACTGATGGCGGTGATTTCATTCCAAGCCTGGTTAGCGTCTAAACGGATTTTTGGAACGGATTCGCGGATGGCTGAAACGGATTGACGGATGGCGCGTACTCGGGCAATATCGTCATCCCTACCGGTGCCGACTTTGACCTTCAGGGCCGTCACGCCGTTTTCAACGTGTCTTTTAGCGGTTGCCGCCATCAGCTCGGGCGTGTCGATGCCGATGGTGCGGTTGGAATGCAGAACTTTTTTCGTCCCGCCCAGCAGGGCATACAGCGGCAGATCAGCGTGCTTGGCGAGCAGGTCATAGAGTGCCAGGTCATAGGCACAACGAGTGGCCGGGTTTTTGAGCATATATCGCTCCATTTCGGCCAGGCGCGCCTCGATTTCGAGCGGATTTTTGCCTACCAGCAACCGGGCATAGAGTTGCGCCGCTTCAAAGGCAGTTTCAGGCGCTTCGCCGGTGACAAAACGCGCCGGGACGCCTTCACCCACCCCTACCAACCCATCGCTATCAAGGAGACGGATAATGATATGCTTGGCGCTGTCTAACACCGTCAGGGCAATTTTGAATGGCTGAGCAAATGGCAGGGAAAGCAGGATGATTTCGATTTGGGTAATGGTTGGCATGTTAAATCTATTTCTCTGTAGATTTTATTTTGGTAGGGATTTTGATGAAGGAGGCGTGGGGAGATGTGGACGGGAAGGTCATGGGCTTAGGGATCATTAATCAGTTTGCGCGGAGAAAATCTCGGATGGCTTTTTGGAATTCCTCGGGTTGCTCAAGAAAGGGCCAGTGGCCGCTCTGGTTGAAAGCGATGGACTGGCAGTTGGGCAGAGTAGAACAGAGTTCAGCGGCAACTGGTTGGCCGGTAAATGGGGAATCGGCTGCACCATAGATGACCAGGGTCGGGGTGCGGAGTTGACGCAACTCGTTTTTGAAATCTGAGCCAACCAGGGAAAGCGAGATTTCGCGCCAGGGGGCGAAAGAGAGCCTGCCAGTGTTTTCGAGCAAATCCGTTTTTTGCTTGTCGAACAGACGCTGCGTGTTGTCTTTTTCGGAGGAAGCCGTGAACCAGGCATCGGCAGCCTCTGGGCTAGCAGGTGGAAAGCCCAGTCCCGTGGAATATAGCGCCGGGCCGAACCATTTCCAGATGAAGCGGTTGGGCATGCCGTTGTTGATCCGAATCCCGCCAATGATGATCATTTTTTCGACGCACTGCGGATATTTCAGCGCATAGCGTTGAACCAGGGCGCTGCCAAAAGAATGACCGATGATGACAATTTTCTCGGCTTTGACCACCTCACGGCGTAGGGCTTCGAGTTCGTCCACCAGCTGCTCGATGGTGTAATCAGCTGGCTCGGGCTTTATCTGGGAATTGCCTGAGCCGCGCTGATCGTAATAGATTACTCGGGTCTGGTCGGCGAGAAAATCGAAACTATTTTTGAAACTTAGACTAGAATGTCCGGGCCCGCCGTGAACGAGGAGTACAGGTGGAAAGCCCATTTCTACGCCGATTGCGCGGTAATACAGTTCAAAGCCATTGGGGTTGACGGGGGTTATACAGTCCAGGCAGGGACGATTCGCTGGCAGGACGCGGTTGTAGGCACAAAAAGCATAAGCCGCATAGAGCGCGATGAGAACGAGAAGGACAAGAATTGAAAACAAAAAGTAAATCATAGTATTTGTACGGAACTCGCTACACGAGGCCTCGTGTAGCGAGTTCCGTTTTGGGAATCAGACGATTTCTTTCTTGGGTTCACCCTGGGTGACAGGCAGGATGGCCACTGTAGCCAGAACCAGGAAGACGAACATAATCAGCCAAACCCAGCGATAATTATTTCCCATGGCTTGTACAAGCGAACCGCCCAGAACAGGGCCAATAATGAATCCCAGGGTCACAGAAATCTGGCGTAAACCTGTATAGGTTCCCATCAAGGTCTCGACGGGAGCGCTATCCACAATCATCGCCACCTGGACTACGTTCGCCAGCGGCCAGGTCAAGCCGCAAATGAGCAGTCCCACGTTGAGCATGGTCGCAGTTGGAAAAAAATAAATAACCAATGCGCCAATGGCGTATCCCACCAGACCGATGATTTGGGTGGTCTTGCGTCCAATTTTGTTTGAGAGCAAGCCCGCTGGTACAGCCATAACCATGAACGCGATTGCAGGAATGGCAACTAGCATGGCGGCAGAAGAGACTTCCATACCAAGCGAGAATACACCGTAGGAACTGAGAAACGCCTGCATTTGCGCCAGGGCAACATAGGCAAGTAAGTTGCTGAGAAGCAGGAAAATTAGACTCCGTGAATGTTCCTGGGGCAAGTCGCGTAGAAATTTGACGATGCCTTTCAGGTTGAACGGCTCCCCTGCCAGTTCTTTGGCGCTGGCAAGTTCTTCGGGCTCTTTAATCCATGTCCAAGTAAGGAAAAGAATTATGATCGCCAGTCCGGCCGCAATCCAGAATGGAAGTGGGCCATACACATCGTATAATGCCGCGCCGCCCAGAGCGGTTAGCACCACTAGAAAACCTGCTATTGCGCCCGCAACTCCATTGGCCGTGGAGCGGTGTTTGGAAGGCGTAATATCGAACATCAAAACATCTGCAATTGGACGCACAATGGCAAACGCCACCAAGACCACAATTAGTGAGAGAATGAATGGGACAAGCAAGCCTGTTAACTGGCCCGTCTGACCGTTGAGTTCTGGCTTAATTCCAAGCGGGATGAGCGGGATAACGATGAATGCCGCCACAGCTACCGGAATGCCAAACAGGATAAAAGGCATGCGACGCCCCCAGCGGGTCCGCAAGCTGTCGCTCCACGCACCCACAATGGGGCTAATGAATAGTCCCGCGATATTGTCAAAGACGAGGATGAAACCTGTCAACGCAGGCCCTAGTCCAAAACCCAAGGTCTTGGCTCCAGCTTCAGTGAAGGCGGGATTTCCTGCTTGCAAGAACAAAGGCACGTAGGTATTGTACAATTGCCAGATGACTTCCAGCACGGCGGGCAGGGTCGCCGCGAGGATGATGTTGCGCCAACTCAGTTTGATGTGTGACATGACTCTCGCTCCTTGTGGAATTTGTACAATCGTTCAGAAATTTGAACAGATGCTAAAATTGTACAAAAAATAATATTGGGAGTCAATAGGCAATTTTAAGGGAAAAATCTAGACGATCAAATTTGGGCTTGATACTCAACTGGCTTGTATCAATGTCGAAAAAGTCTTCTGAGTTCATGGAAGTATTCCCCGGCGTTCCAGCTCAGCCGATAAGAATTCTGCGGGCATGAGCGCCAGCATCCCGGCCACCCATTCCTTGGCAGCCTGGTTGCAGGATGCAAGAATCAGCTCCTGGTCGTATCCATCAGACTCGTATGGAGTCGCTACCCTGTCCGCCCAAACCAGCAGGCTCTTCACCATGCAGGCAACGGGCTGCTGCCCATACGGCTGACCTGACTCAGCGGAAAACTTACAGTACGTCGCCACACCATCGACCACTTTGGTCACAAGGCAGGCTTCGTGACCATGGATCACAACCACTCCCGCTTGAATATCGTTCGTAATTATTTTCACGCCGTTAACCTGACGCCCCTGCGTTCCAACTCCGCGAGCAGGTATCCAAG
>CAZHWV010000262.1:0-3890 GCA_964536185.1 uncultured Anaerolinea sp.
TTCTGGCGGCAGTGACTTGAGCCATTGAAATGGATAACAGCAATAATAAAGCAAAGTGCTTTAACTGAAATTGTACGTTGGTTTGAAATTTGTTTTTTCTCATTTTTTTGATACGTGTTTTTAATGATTTAAGTGTTTCTCTTTTATACATCCCGCCAAAAAAGTGACAGCGTGCCTTTCTTACCTTTAACAACAAGGAGGTAACTTCCTGTTTATCTGGATCTACTTATCATTTTTCTTAACAGAAATGATCTCTCCTATTTTTGCTTCACCACCGACCGAGATGGGATTCGGCACATCGGTGGTCATGATGTTGTCGAGTTGGAGTTGCCCGATTTCGCCATTATCGTGCTGGAGGACGCTCTTGATCCGGTTGGCCGTGATATTGGAGAGGTGGAGCCTGTTGATTCTCGGGACGATGTCCAGCGAGGCCTGCGCTTCTGGCCAGCCGCGGCTGTCCAAAGGCACCTTGCCGTAAACTGTCGGGTTCGGGCGAGTCCAATTGGTCCCGATGCGGAGGTAATTTTTCAATTTGGTCTTATCGGGGTCAGTCCGAATCAGTGCCCCTTCAATCGGCATCTCTTTGCCGCGGTATAGAGTCACATCCCTCACCTCCAGAAGATCAATCAGGCCATCGACCTGAATGACCGGCGTTTTTGCAGAGCGAGGATCTTTCTGGTAGACCTGCATCCCCTCCACGCTGAGCACATCGATCACGGAGTGCGGTTGGACCCAGATCACCGGTCGGCTGTCCACCGGCAGATGGCTCTGGATGTTGCGCAGGGTCAGATGCTCGAAATGGCCGGCGAGGAGGAAGACAAACGGCAGTGGCCCATAGTCGGGCTCGACTGGCCGCATATCAATGTTCTCAAAAGTGATCCGCCCATGATCGCCTCCGGAACGGAAATGAGGCTGAATGAAAAATCCATATTTCCGGAAAGAGCCCTGCACATTGCGGATGGAGACCCGATCCACCCGCGATTGGCGGGACATGATGCGGATCGCGTTTTCGGCGCCATCAATCTGCACTCCGTCTATATCGACATCCGTGATCGGCCCGAAGCTCGCGTGGGGGCCAAGGAGTTCGTTGCGCACGAACTCCCCTGCATGGTTCCAATCACCATTACCGCCGTCCGCGTTGAGAGCGATGAAGTCATCTCCTGTCACGCCACGGATGTTCCTGATGCTCAGAAAGCGGCCCGGTCCACGCACGCTGATGCCGTCTTGATTAGAGAGCTTGGGCGTCGTGGTATGGTTGTCGAGATCGATGTTCTCGAACACGGCGCGCTCCCAATTCGTCATAAACACGGCGAAGGTGGCTGCATTTCGTATGGTGACATCGCGAAACGTCACCTGCTCGACGCCGTGAAGCGAAAACCCGGTCATCCACCCGCGCCCGGGCACGTCGTGGGCCTGTTTCGCGCCATTGCCGTTATAGGTGCCGCCGATGAACGCGAGGTTGCGATCCCTCCTCTCCGTGAGCGAGGGATCGGCGTTGATGATGATCGGCTGGTCGGAATGGTCCGCAAGGAAGAAGCCGCAATCGCTGCTGAGGCACTCGATGGTGGTATTGGAGTGAATCCTGAGTCCGCTAACGAGGATCGCGCCATCGACGATGAGTTTGAGCGAGCCGAGCTGTGGCGCACGGTCGAGGATGCCCTGGATCAACCCGGTGTCGTCGGTACCGCCACCTTTGGTGATATCGCTGTCGAGCTTCGCACCAGCCTGACTGGCGACGACGATGCGGGAGTTTTCGGTTGGAGATGCAGCATTCGCGCTGAACGGCACCAGCAGCAGTGAAATGATGAGTGTGAGTGTGTGTTTCATGGTGGTATGTTTCATTGTTTATTATCCTTATCTTAGTTTTTAGTTTGAGGTGAAATTGCGCCGATCTTCGCATCACCACTGACCGAGATCGGATTCGGCACCTCGGTTGTCATGACGTTGTCGATCTGGAGGTGGCCGATTTCGCCGAGGTCATGCCAAACCAGGCTTCGGAGCCGGTTGGCCGTGATGTTGGAGAGGTGGAGCCGGTTGATTCTAGGGATGATCTCCAGCGAAGCCTGGGCCTCCGGCCAGCCACGGCTGTCCAAAGGCACATTGCCGTAATTTGTCGGGTTCGGTTTCGTCTGGCTGGTACCGATGCGGAGGTAGTTCTTTAATTTCGCCTTGTCGGGGTCAGTCCGTATCAACGCTCCATCAATGGGCATCCCTGCCGGTCGTTGAAGGGTCACATCCCTGACCTCCAGGAGATCGACCCGACCATCAACCTGAATGACCGGTGTTTTGGCGGAGCGAGGATCTTTCTGATAGATCTGCATCCCCTCCACACTGAGCACATCGATAACGGCATGTGGCATGATCCAGATCACGGGCCGGCTGTCCACCGGCAGATGGCTATGGATTTTGCGCAGGGTTAGGTGCTCGAAGCGGCCGGCCAGGAAGAAGACAAACGGCAGCGGCCCATAGTCGGGCTCGACAGGCCTCATATCAATGTTCTCAAGAGTGATCCGCCCATAATCGCCTCCCGGACGCCAATGAGGCTGGAGGAAAAAACCCCATTTCCGGAAAGAGCCCTGCACATTGCGGATGAAGATCCGATCCACCCGCGATTGGCGGGACAGGATGCGGATCGCGTTTTCGGCGCCATCAATCTGCACTCCGTCGATATCGACATCTGTGATCGGCCCGAAGCTCGCGTGGGGGCCAAAGTTGTTGTTGCGCACGAACTCCCCCGCCTGATTCCAATCAGCATGACCGTCGTCCGCGTTGAGGGCGATGAAGTCATCCCCCGTCACGCCACGGATGTTCCTCATGCTCAGGAACCGGCCGGGGCCGCACAGGTGGAGGCCGTCTTGATGTTGGAGCTTGGGCTCCGTGGAATGGTTATCGAGATCGATGTTCCCGAACACGGCGCGCTCCCAGTTCGTCATCAGCAGGGCGAAGGTGGCTGCATTTCGTATGGTGACATCGCGAAACGTCACCTGCTCGACACCGAACAGGGCAAACCCCGTCACCCACCCGCGTCCGGGCACGTCGTGGACCTGTTTCGCGCCGTTGCCGTTGTAGGTGCCGCCGAGAAGCGTGATGTTGCGGTTTTTGCGCTCCGTGAGCGAGGGATCGGCATTGCGGATGATCGGCTGGTCGGAATGGTCCGCAAGGAAGAAGCCGCAATCGCTGCTGAGGCACTCGATGGTGGTATTGGAGTGAATCCTGAGTCCGCTAACGAGGATCGCGCCATCGACGATGAGTTTGAGCGAGCCGAGCTGTGGCGCTCGGTCGAGGATGCCCTGGATCAGCGCCGTGTCATCGGTTCCTCCCCCGCTCAGGACATTGCTGTCGAGCCTGGCTCCACACTGGCTTGCGAAGAAGATCTTATTGCCCGAGGTATGAATTTCGTCATGAGGCTTGGCGCTTAAATTATTCACCACAAAGATCCCTGCGCCTGCACCGACCATTTTTGTTAATAAATCGCGTCTTTTCATAAAATTTATTTTCGTTTAATATGATAAACTCTTCTGCTTTAAAATCATCTCATAATAATCCTGAAATCATCCTGTGTGGCCCGGGCTTCAAAGTGACGGCCTTTTTTTACCGGGCAAATGTACCATTGCTTTTGTACCGGCAGGCACTGTCACCTCCAGAATGAATGTATCATCCTTTTTCTCCCATGCAACCGGGATGCCTCCCTTTGGCGAAGGAACAACTCCCCTCGCCCACTCCAGGTCACAGGGTAAAGGAGCAATTTCAAATTCACCAAATCCTGCAGCAGTTGGCTTTACCCCGAGTATCTCTGTGTGAAAGAACCAGGCTGGAGATCCTGCCCCCTGTGCTAATACACCCTCACCGATTTCAGGTCCAGTTCAAAGGTACCCGAAGTCGGATAGGCA
>CAZHWV010000263.1:0-3861 GCA_964536185.1 uncultured Anaerolinea sp.
GGCGAGCCGACTCGTTTCCAGAGTTCGTTCTTGTCCCCTTCTTCGTTCATGTCGCCAACTCCGGCCTGATGCGGATATAGCCCGGTCATCAGCGACGCTCGTGTCGGACAGCATTGAGCACAGTTGTAGAATCGTGCGAACTTCACTCCATCCTGCGCGAGCGAATCGATCGTCGGCGTACGGATCTCGCCGCCGTAACAGCCGAGATCCGAGTAGCCCATGTCGTCGACCATTACGAGCAGGATGTTGGGGCGTTCATCCGCCGCGCAAGCAAGTTGAGCACTCAGCCCCAGAATCAAAAGAGAGACTGCTGTCAACGTCTTCATGCAATCTCCAATCCCTTCAGCCTGCCGGTCGAGGTGCCGAACGATTGGTCCTCGAAGCCGAGTTGGTGCAGCACGCTGACATACAGATTGCTCAACGGCACGGTGCCGGGCGCGCTGGCGAGGTGCTGGCCGTGTTGGAAGCGACCTCCGGCGAGCAGCACGGGCAGGTCCTTGTTGCTGTGACTGTTGCCGCTGCCGAGATTGGAAGTGACGACGATGGTGGTGCGGTCCAGCAGCGTGGCGTCTCCCTCGCGCGTGTTCTGTAGATTCGTCAGCAGTGTTTTCAGCTCGTCGAAGAAGGCACGTTCGACACGTTTCAGTTGGGTGATGTTGCCTTCGTCCTGCCCGTGATGTGAGAGGTTGTGATAGCCGACGTTGACGCCCGGCACGGCGACAGTGTCCTGACGGAAGTAACCAAAGGTGATGACGCGCGTGCTGTCGGTCTTGAACGCGAGATGGGTCAGGTCGCAGACGCCGCGCAGGTTGGTGATGATCTCGTCTGGAGCGAAGGGAGCGGGCGGCTTTGAGTTCACCTGAGGCTTCGGTTGGTGAATCCATTCCTCGGACTTGACGAGGCGCTTCTCGGTGGCGCGGACCGTTTCAAAGTACTCACCGAGCTTTTCGCGGTCGCGTCTGGAAAGTCGACTCTCCAGGTCGCGAGCTTCATCCAGCACATGATCGAGGATGCTCTTGCCGCGACCGATCTCGCCCAGAACCTTGGCCTTGTTCGCCGCGCCCTCCTCGGCAAAGAGCCTGGCGAAGGCATCGCCGATACTTTTCTCCGCTGGCACCATGCTGCCGCCGTCGGTCCAGCCGAAGTCGTTGGCCCCGGCGCTCAACGCGAGCGAGTCAAAACGCGTGTGCTGGCCGAGCGTGGCGGCGACGTACTGGTCGAGCGAGCGGCGGTTCCGCTCGGCCGAGGGTATGCCGGTGAAGATGCGCGGCTGTGAGGCGTGACCGCCGCCGACGCCCGGATGCTCCAGACCAGAGACAATGCTGAAACGATCCCGGAGGTCAGCCAGCGGGGCGAGATACTCCGTGAGCTCGTAGCCGGCTCCGGATTGCTTCGGAATGAGCGAATCCCGGAAAATGCCAAGCGGCAGACAGATCAGCAACAGGCGGCGCGGCTCTTTTCCAGCCTCTGCGGCATGGGCGATGCCACCGAGCGATTCGAGCCACGGCAAACAGAGAGCGACGCCTGCTCCACGAAGGAAGCTGCGGCGGGAGGCGAAAGCGGGCTGAGGATTCATGGGTGTGCCTTGGTTGGCTTATGGATTGGTAAACACGGGGCTGGAGACGATGTCGAGCACGAGCGACTTCATTCCGCTCTTCTTCTCGCGGACGTTGGTCGCGATGTCCTTGAGCGGTTGGCGGTCGGCGAATCCAGGCACTCGGCCGAGGGCGAAGGTGGCGAGTTGGTGCGTCAGGTTTTGCACGACAAGGTCTTCCCGCTTCTTCACCAGCTCGCGGAACTCCTGGAAGCTGGCAAAACGTCCCACGCCCTCCCATTCATCCGTGGAATCGACGGGTGGGCCGTCGGAGAGTTTGGCGCGAGCACCGGGCCGAGGCTCAACGAGTGCGCGGTAGTGATCCCGCCAGCCACCAATGACATCGAAGTTCTCCAGCGCGAATCCAGGTGGGTCGATCTTCCTGTGACACGAGGCGCAATTGGCGATGTCGCGATGTTTTGCGAGTTGCTCCTTGATCGTGGTGGCACCGCGAATATCCGGCTCGATGGCCGGTACGTCCGGTGGTGGCGGCGGCGCGGGTGTGCCAAGGAACTTTTCGAGCACCCAGGTGCCGCGAATCACGGGCGAAGTTGTGCTGCCGTTTGAGGTGACCGCATGAATGCTCGCATGGGTCAACAATCCGCCGCGCACCGTCTGCGACTTGTCCAAATTCACGCGTCGGAAATCAGGGCCGACCACGCCATCGATGCGGTAGTGCTTCGCGAGACGCTCGTTGAGCATGGTCCAGTCGGAGTCGATGAGATTGGTGAGCGGCAGATCGCTTCGAAACATCTCCGATATGAAATGCTCTGTCTCGCCGCGCATGGCGGCTTCGAGTTCGGCATCGTATTCGGGATAGAGGTCGGCGTTCGCCTTCATCACGCCAACTTCGCGCACGCGCAGCCATTGGCCGGTGAAGTCATTCACAAAGCGGACAGAGCGAGCATCGGCCAACATGCGTTCGGCCTGCGTGCGCCGATTCGTGGCATCGAGCAAGCTGCCATCCGCCGCAGCCTTCAGCAATTCGTCATCCGGCGTGGAGCGCCACAGGAAGTAAGACATTCTCGATGCTATCGCGAAGGCGTCGGGACCGCTGGGCGGTTCTTCGTGATAGAGAAAACGAGGCGAGACCAGCATCGCGGTCAGCATGCTGCGAAGTGCTTCGTCGGGCTTCATTGTCTTCGCGAACTTCTCATACAGCGCTCGGTACTTCGCCACAGCGGCGTCATCCACGGGTCGGCGAAAGAGCTTCGGCGCGAGATGCGCCGCGATGGTGGCGGCTTTCTCCGGCGTGGGCTGCGCGGGATCGATGTCGCCAAACAAAGTGCGATGCCCCTGAGGTGGCCAGCTTTCATACACCGGTCCCTCAATGTTGAAGGAACGGATGGCGATGAACGGCCCCGGCTGATCGATCATCGTCCGGCCCTGCGAGTGCGGCGCGCCATCCATGATCGTGAACACCACGCGGTCGCCCGGCTCCAGGTAATAGCGGGCCTCGACCTCGCGCGGTTGCTCGTCGGTGAAGGCGAAGACGCTTTCCGCTTTCGGCAGCTTGCCTGAATAACCCTCATGGACGGTGAACTTCAGCCGCGCGGGCTTGCCGTCATTCTTCATCGCATAGGCCACCGCTTTCACCCGATACCAGCCGCGCCCTGCGGGAAGGCCGAGTTGGGGCTCACCGCTGAAATAGTTCTGCACCGTCATGACAGCATCGAGATGCGGACCATCGGTCGGCTTGGGTGGTCGCAATTCGCCGTTATCCAGCACCGGGAAGCGATAACCGTGGGATTCAGGGTCGGCCTTGGCCGCCTCTTCCATCTTGCGTGTGTTGGCTTTTTCCTGGGGTGTCAGTCTGTCGAAATTTGCCAATCGGTCCGCGAGTCCCTTGCGGGTGAGTTCGATGGCTCTGCGATTGCCGTCATGTAGAGTGAGGGTCTTGCTCACCGTCTCGGGCCGCTTGGCCGGCGCGATGGCGCGGGCCAGGATGAAGTCGGCCGCCTTCATGTATTCCTGCATCTGCGCGGCGGAAAGCATGAGAGCCGCGCCGTTATTGTCGAAGCCGTGCTCCCGCAGGTCCTCGGGAAACCCCGCCGTGAAGTCTCCATGCACGTCGAAGAGGTCAGCGATCGTGTTCGCATATTCGACACGGTTGAGCCGCCGCAGCACGACTTCGCCGCCGGTCCCTTTCAGCACCGAAGCGGCACGGGAGATCTCGCTCTGAATCCAAGCGGTAACTTTTTCGACCTCTGCAGGCGTCGGCTGCTTCGCGTCCTGTTTGTCGGGCGCCGAAGCGGTGCGGCGGCCGT
>CAZHWV010000264.1:0-3811 GCA_964536185.1 uncultured Anaerolinea sp.
TTCGCTCCAGCAAGCACAAGCCCCGCTTGCCGTCTAATTTATTTTCAGATCAGAAGTACAGGGTCTGGGTCTTGCCCGTCTTGGTTACGGTGGATGTAGAGTGAAGGATATACGTTGTGCCCTTTGCGTTTTTATAGCTGAATGCCATTTGAAACTCCTTGGTTTATAGCAGAATGAGAAGGGTTGTCTATCCCCGTCGCGGTCGGTTGTGAGCATAAACCAACCAGGCGCTATTATAACGGCATCCTGGTGAAAGGCGTGAATTGCTCAAACAGTATCATCCCCTGTTTGGTAGAATATCATCTCACGTCCAGCCGTAGCACACTCAGAAAGCAGGCAACATGACAACCGATTTCCCAACCTGGGTTCGCGCGGAAGCAAAGAGCCGGGGCTGGTCGCAGGTCACCCTGGCTGAGTGATCTGGTCTCTCGCGTTCCGGTATCTCTAAAATGCTGACGTCCGATCATCGAAAGCCAGGTATGCGCTTCTTTGTGGGCATCGCAACAGCATTCAAAATGCCGGTTGTCGATGTCATCGTCATCTGGGAAGCGGGGGTAGGGAGGGGGCGGGTGAGTAATAATCAAAACGCACACCTAATGGGCACCTTTAAATTTTGTCAGATAGGCATTCTCGTCTATAATAAATTATCATCACACGGAAAAACCGAGATAAAGCGAGCAAACATGACCTATCTGATCGGTCAATCCATCGGACGTTACCACATCCTTGAGCAACTCGGCGAAGGTGGCATGGCGACTGTCTACAAGGCCTACGACACACGCCTGGAGCGGGATGTGGCAGTCAAAATCATCCGCGTGAATCAGTTTCCCCCGGCGACGTTGGAGATAATATTAAAACGTTTCGAGCGCGAGGCCAAAGCCCTGGCGAAGCTTTCGCATCCCAACATCGTTGGCGTAATTGACTATGGCGAGTACGAGGGCATACCTTACCTGGTGATGGTCTACCTGCCGGGCGGGACGCTCAAGGAAAAACTGGGCGGACAGATAATCTGGGGTGAAGCCGCATACTTGTTGCTGCCGGTGGCGCATGCCCTGGCCTATGCCCATCGCGAAGGCGTGATCCACCGCGATGTGAAACCGAACAACATCCTGATGGCGCGCTCCGGCGACCCGATGCTGACCGATTTTGGGATCGCCAAGATACTGGATATCCGCGATACCCAGACTCTCACTGGCAGCGGTGTGGGCATTGGCACACCCGAATACATGGCCCCCGAACAAGCGCTGGGCAATGCGATCGATGCGCGCGTCGATATCTACGCCCTGGGTGTGGTTTTTTACGAGATGGTCACCGGTAAAAAACCCTTCACTGCCGATACGCCCATGGCAGTGGTGTTCAAGCACATAAGCGACCCGCTGCCGCGTCCGAGCGAGTATGTGCCAGACTTGCCTGAGGCTGTGGAGCATGTGTTATTTAAGGCGCTGGCCAAGAAACCGGAAGACCGCTATGCAGACATGGATGACCTGGTCGCCGTGCTGGAGGATCTCTCGGCTGGGCAGGGTCTGATTAAAAGTAAAATTGCTAAAAAAGCAGCCCTTGAACAAGCCGAACGTGAAGCCGCTAAAAAAGCGGTCCTTGAACAAGCCGAACGTGAAGCGGCTGAGAAGGCTGCTCGTGAACAAGCCGAACATGAAGCGGCTGAGAAAGCTGCCCGTGAGCAAGCCGAACGCGAAGCCGCTGAGAAAGCCGCTCTGGAACGAGCCGAACGTGAAGCCGCTGAGAAAGCCATTTTTGAACAGGCCGAGCGCGAAGTGGCTGAAAAAGCTGCGCGCGAAAAAGCCGAACGTGAATCCTCTGAGAAAGCCATTTTTGAACAGGCCGAGCGCGAAGTGGCTGAAAAAGCTGCGCGCGAAAAAGCCGAACGTGAATCCGCTGAGAAAGCCAATCTTGAACAAGCCGAGCGCGAAGCCGCTGAGAAAGCTGCCCTTGAACAGGCCGAACGCGCAGCCGCTGAGAAAGCCATTCTCGAACAGGCCGAACACGATGACAGCTTAACGCCAGCCTGGCAGCAACCTGCGCCAGCCCCACTCAAGCGAACCCTGCCTGCCTGGGTAAAATATACGCCTGTTATTTTGGTGCTGCTGCTGGTGGTTTTTTTTGTCTGGCTGGGACGAAACAGTGCGGCACAAATCATCCCCACAATCACATCCACGCTGACCGCCAGCGTAGCGGTACCAGCGAGGTCGTTGGCAACCAATACCGCGAAACCGAGTAGTACGCCCACTGCATCGAATACCCCGAAACCGAGCAATACTCCCACGGCCATTGCCACGCCCACCTTGGGCATTGGCTCGACTCTAACTCGCGACAAAGATGGGATGGTCATGGTCTATGTGCCAGAAGGGCCGTTCACAATGGGTAGCGACACTATTGATGAAAAGCCGGTACATACTGTGACATTGGATACCTTTTGGATCGATCAGACTGAAGTGACGAATCACATGTATGCCCTGTGTGTGCAAACCGGAGTGTGCCAGCCTCCAAAACAAAGTAAATCGTCGACGCGCACTGATTATTATACTGATGCTCAATATGAGGATTATCCAGTGATCTACGTACACTGGAACCATGCCAACACTTATTGCAAGTGGGCTGATGCGCGATTACCTAGTGAAGCGGAATGGGAGAAGGCCGCGCGCGGGCCGGATGGCCGTACTTATCCCTGGGGCGAAGGCATTGACCAGACCTATGCCAACTATGACAATAATGTTGGAGATACAACTCGCGTAGGCAGTTACCCGACGGGGGGCAGCCCGTATGGCGCGCTGGACATGGCAGGGAATGTTATGGAGTGGGTGGCGGATTGGTATGGTGCCTATCCAGGGAACACGGTTGGAAATATAGATTTTGGAACGAAATTTCGAGTGCTGCGGGGCGGCCCGTGGAGCACAACTGGTCTCAACCCTCGCTCTGCCGACCGCGTCAGATTCAGCCCATACACTACGACCCACAACCTCGGCTTCCGTTGTGTTGCGACGTTGAAGTCGCCTTAAATAATTGGGGCTCTTTGGTAGTTTGCGTGGTTACCCCCGTATATGGGGGTGGTATAACTGGAAAAAAAATGCGGAGATGGCAGCATGCGAAATCATCAGGGTCAAAAATCACGAAATTTGATTTCATTTCCATTGGACATTCCAGGTGTGGATGTAATCAGCGTGGAAATGAATCAACAGGGTGATTATATCGTCACGGTTGAAAGCACGCTAAATAGCGCCGTTTGTCAATCCTGTGGTGGTCGGATTACAAAGCCCAACGGATGTGGGCGAGAAATTGAGTTACGGCATTTACCCATTTTAGGGCATCGACTATATATTCGTCTGCGCCCAAAGCGCTATGAATGTCCTAACTGTAAGGGCCAGACGAGTACACAAGAGTTGGACTGGTACGATCCAAAGAGTCCGCACACGAAAGCGTACGATCGTTCGCTGATGTTGCAATTGGTCAATAGCACCGTTGAAGATGTCAGCCGTAAGGAAGATATAGGTTATGATGCCGTTGAAGGCGCAATTGATCGTTGTATCCACATCAAGGTGAATTGGGACGAATTCACTGAATTGGGAATCATGGGTACAGCACTTTTGAAAACTTAGAAAAAAGTGCATACACCGAGGGTAAACCACGTATTGTTTCATCCAACGAAAAGTTGAATGCTGATTTCAATATTCATACGCGATATTTAGTTAATAATAATTTAGTTAGTGAATTATTTGCAAAATATCCACAGCATTCATGTAATTGTATCTTCCCAAAATTTTGGGGTAGATGAAACGGAAGAGAACGAGTAAACTTT
>CAZHWV010000265.1:0-3794 GCA_964536185.1 uncultured Anaerolinea sp.
GGCAGCGCTTGAATATGGCCGCTATCCTTTATAAGAGGATGGTCGATGCTACTCAGTGGGCTTATTAATCACCCGGCCCAATTCCTTTGGATACCGATACTCGATCGCAGGAATTGGCCGGGCGACTAACAGCGAGACAGCAATAAGGTTTAGAAAGTT
This sequence comes from uncultured Anaerolinea sp., assembly GCA_964536185.1. Taxonomy (GTDB): domain Bacteria; phylum Chloroflexota; class Anaerolineae; order Anaerolineales; family Villigracilaceae; genus UBA5195. The sequence continues at coordinate 160 of CAZHWV010000265.1, forward strand.
GTTTCGCCACCCCGTTCTTTTATAAGTTTATGCACCCATTCCATTGAAGCTGCCATGTGAATATGAAGTTCATCCAAGGCTTTATCGGTGTTGCGATTTCGTATGGCTTCTACAATTTTCTCATGCCATGAGATGGATCTTTCGCGTAAATCGTCTGGATGAAATAAACGATGTTTTAGAACAACGATGCGGATTTGTCCACTGAGCGATTCCCACGTAAAGAGAACGCGTTGATGTCCAGATATCTTACAGATGGTATGGTGGAATTCTAAATCCACATCGGTTGCTTCCAGCTGGTTGACGGGAGTCTGCTCGGAGATCTTAATCATCGCGAGTACAAGCTCTTCCAACGAATCAATTTGTTTCGCGGTAGCGCGCTTGATGGCATACCGCAAGGCTAAACTTTCGAGGGCTTCACGTAAAGTGTAGATTTCAATAAAGTCTTCCGTGTTGAGTTCAGCAACAAATGCGCCACGATGAGGTTGACGCACCACCAGCCCTTCGTTTTCCAAAACTTTGAGCGCATCTCTGACCGGACCCCGACTGGTCTGCATGCTTTCGGCAATTTCTTGTTCGACCATACGTTGATTTGGCTTGAATTGTTCTGCCAGAATAGCCTGGCGAAGTTGTTCAGCGATGTAATCGCTGAGCGTGCGTTGCGATGGCGCTGTTAAAAGCTCGTTACCTTTAGCCGACTTAAACATAAGAATATCCTCTCTACCATTTATTTGTCAATTGTTAACATATTACAAAGTCATTGTATCATATTACAGCCGAATATGTCCGAAATTGATACCTGGAGGTTATGACATGGAATTACATTGGTTTGATATGAATGGAAGCATTCTTTGGCCGCAGGATTAATGAGATGACATCACTTTTACCCACGAAAGAACTTAGCGATTGTCGCGTCTTGGTCACGGCTACGTCGTTTGGAAAACAAGACCCTGGCCTGAAAGAAACTCTGCAGGCTACAGTTGGCCAGGTGGTTTACAATCATCACACGCGCCCTTTGAAAGCCAGTGAGTTAATCGAGATGGTAGCCGAATTTGATGGCATTATCGCTGGTTTGGATGAATTCAATGCGGATGTCTTACGCGCGGCGCAGCGGCTGCGTGTTTTAGCCAGGTATGGCGTGGGCGTGGACCGGGTAGATCTGGCCGAGGCGCAGCTACGAGGAATTGTTGTAACCAATACGCCTGGCGCCAACTCCACTGCTGTTGCAGAGTTAACTATTGCATTTATTTTAGCCCTGGCGCGCCACCTAATATATTCAGATGCTGCCACCCATCGCGGAGAATGGCCACGCTTAAATGGGCTCGGCCTGCGAGGCAGGGTAGTGGGCCTGGTTGGGCTGGGTGGGATTGGTCGGGAGGTCAGTTTGCGCCTGAAAGCATTTGGTTGCCATGTTTTAGCCGCAGATCCTTATGTGACAAGTGAAGTTGCTGCCCAGGTTGGGGCCGAATTGACCAATATAGAGAATCTGTTGCAGCAATCCGACTTTGTTTCGCTGCATACCCAAGTTACCCCAGCCACACGTGGGATGGTGGATGATGCTTTTCTGAGTAATATGAAACCAGGTGCCTTTCTGGTGAACACGGCGCGTGGCGAGTTAGTCGATGAAAATGCACTGCTCATTGCTCTGGAGAAGGGTGCATTGCAAGGAGCGGCTTTGGATTGTTTTTGCCAGGAGCCACCTGAGGCAGGGAACCCTTTGCTTCAACTTCCGCAGGTGATCGCCACACCCCACATGGGAGCCCATACCGATGAAGCAGTTAACCAAATGGGCTGGATGGCATTAAACGATTGTCTGGCGGTTCTTCATGGCGAAACACCCCAGTATAGGGTCACAATTTAAATGATGCCCTGGTTTATGGGCATTGACATCGGTACTGGTAGCTGCAAGTGTGTGGTTGTGGATGACTTGGCGCACCCGCTTGGTTTTGGCGCGGCAGATTATGGTGAAGTGGAAAATCCAAAGAATAAGTGGAATGAACAAGATCCCACTGCCATTCTAAACGCCATGTATACGTCTGCCATAAGCGCGATCCGATCTGCCAAAGTCTCAGCCTCGGCATGCCGGGCAATCAGCGTTGGCAGTGCGCTTCACAGTTTGATGGCGCTGGATGCGGATGGATACCCACTTACAGGAGTCATAACCTGGGCTGACCTACGCTCAATCCCCCAGGCGCAGGCAGTGCGCGAACAATCACTAGCAAACCTGCTGTATACGCAAACTGGTTGCCCGGTGCATGCCATGTATCCGCTCTATAAAATCCTTTGGCTGTGTCAAGAAAGACCAGAAGTGTTTGCCCGGGCAGCTCGTTTTGTTTCGGTTAAAGAATATGCGCTGCAGCATTTAACAGGCCAATGGCGGGTGGATTTTAATGTGGCGGCCGGAAGTGGATTGCTAAACGCGCATACTCTGGACTGGAATCCAGATTCTCTGGCTCTGGCTGGCATTTCTGCCGATCAACTTTCACCGGTATGCGATCCTCTCGAAACAATCCCTGGTTTGCGGCCCGAAGCCGCCGAACGTTTGAGCTTGCCATTCTCTACCCCGGTTGTTGTAGGGTCATCCGATGCGGTCAATTCCAGCCTGGGCGCAGGGGCAACCCAAATTGACAGGCAGGTGACATGCATGATTGGCACCAGCGGCGCACTGCGGCGGATATCAGGAAAACCATTATTGGATAAGGATGCCCGCACCTGGTGTTACGCCATAAATACCAACCATTATCTGGTGGGTGGTTCGATCAATAACGGAGGGTTGGCACTTTCCTGGCTAAAAGATGTGTATAACCAGGTGACAAATCTCTCTGGAGATGGCAAGGATCTTAGCTTTGAAGCGCTGCTGGATTTGGCCAAGGAAGTTCCACCCGGAGCAGATGGCGTTCTATGTTTGCCCTTTTTTGCAGGCGAACGCAGCCCGAACTGGAATATGAACGCCAAAGCTGTATTTTATGGATTAACCTTGGAGCACGATGCCCGCCACCTGGCTCGGGCTGTGGTGGAGGGCGTGGCATTTCGCTTGCGCAGCATTTATGATGTGCTGCAATCCCAGGAGACTTCGGTTGAAGAAATACGCGCCTCCGGCGGGTTTACTAATTCGCCGCTGTGGATCCAAACAGTTGCCAGTGTTCTGGGGCACGAATTAATCACGCCTGCCTGGGGAGAAACATCCTGTCTGGGCGCGGCTTTATGGGCCTTATACGGCAGCGGGGTAATCGGTTCAATTATAGAAATGGGACAATTCGTTCAAGTTCAGGATGTCATTCCTAGCGATCATCAAGCGGAGCAGTGTTACCAGAAACAATTTCGTCTGTACCAGGATTTGTATGATGCCCTGCATGGGTTATTTCAAAGGTAAATACGCTCTGCTTGGGAAATTCGCCTGGAATTCAATTCAATGACGACAAGTCATTGAAAAAACAATACTCAATAGCAAAAAAAAGGATAAACATTATGAATGAAAAATTATCAGCACTGTTCACTGCCATTTTAGAAGGCGATGTCAGCGGAACAAAGGATGGTGTTCAGTTTGCACTCGACGCAGGTCTCGAACCTGGTACCATCCTATCAGAAGGCATGATCGCTGCGATGAAAGAAGTTGGCCGGCTCTTTGAAGAAGGTGA
>CAZHWV010000266.1:0-3781 GCA_964536185.1 uncultured Anaerolinea sp.
CATCGCCGATTTACGTTGATAGCATTCCACACACTTATCCAGTTGATGTTTCTGTACCTTCTGGATTTGGCGCAGCAATTCATGGGGTACATCGCAGAGCTGGTAACGCCGACGTAATTCTTCTTCCATATGGATGAGAAGGCTGGCAGCCATTTCGGCATCTGCCAGCGCACGGTGATACCGCCCCGTGACGGGAAGCTTGGCATATTCGACCAGCACCCCAAGTGTGTGGTTCGGTGCCTGCGGTAACACGCGGCGCGCCACGAGCATGGAACAGGCAAATTCCTGTCGGCGCTTTCGGTGAACACGCTGCAGCTCTGCATCCCAAAACCGACTATCGAACGAGGCATTGTGCGCAACCAGCGGATAGTCACCGACAAAATCAGACACTTCGCACATAACATCGGCCGCCGATGGTGCCTTACGAACCATTGCGTCGGTAATGCCGGTGAGCTCTGTGATGAATGCGGGTATGCGCACCCCTGAATTCATCAAGCTCTGGTACCGATCAACGATTTTGCCGTCCTTGAGCAGGACTGCGGCGATCTCGGTCGCGCGATCGTTATGGTTTGGCGACAATCCCGTCGTTTCAAAGTCAATGACTGCTACGGTTTCCATTACGTCAATACCCAATCTCTGTGAAGGAACGATGTTATTTACATGCCTCGGACCCCGGCCACTTATCGTTCGGCCTCCCAGCGCTCGAACCACTTGGTCAGTGCCAGAATTTCTCCCATCTGGCCAAGTCGGTGATCAATGGCATCATGATTGCCCCACACCACGTCCACCAAGGCACCTTCGGCTTCTCGTGATTCGATGTCCCGGCAATATAGCCCCAATTCACGCTGCACATAGAAGCCGTAGGTACGACAGGCCACCGGACGCTGGGTATAGACCATGCAGGCGCCGGTAGGCTGATCCAGCAGCGGGCAAATGAGGGGGCGCGATTGCTGGCTGGCTAGGTCAGCCATATTCCGGCTGACTAACCGGAGGCGTTCCCGCGGCAAGGCAACCAGCCCCTCCTTTAGCAAACTCCACTCGGCCTCAGTCATTTGAGGCACTTCGGAGAGTCGCCGACAACAACTGTCGCAGCCCTTCCCGCACAACCAGTCAGGATGACTTCCTCTGATGTTCTGTACGCGCGCGTCAATGTCGGCATGAAATTGGGATAGCGTGGTCATGCTGTGTAAATTATACGCCGGCTCAGAATGGTCTGAACTTGGCTCATGCAGCTATAGCCAACGGCAGGCACAGAGCACCACGAATTCAACGCCTGCTATCTGGTAAGGAACTTGGCGGGTTCAGTTTCGGGACTTCGGCGAGTAAATCGTCTCAAATGCCTGTTTAGCATTTCTGGCTATTTTCGGACCTGGACCTGAACCAAAGAAGTTAGTCGTGTGAACGTTGCGAAGAGCACATGTAGAAGGTGTATTGCCAGTCCTTGCCAGATAATGCTTAAAAGCTGTAACAACTGCACTCACGCAACGTATCGCGTGAGTTGCGCCATTCCAATTTTAGCCGGTATTTCTGATAAAGACGGTGTGATTATGTACCACCCGCAAAACGACATTAATTGTTCAGCTTGGGAATATAGAATTTCACTTGAATTAGAGTCTCTAATCAAATCATCTGCATTAAAAAACAATTGGGATGAAGCCGATTTAATTAGAATTTATCAACCAGCAAGAAACAATCCTGCTAGTCTCGTTAATATTTTGACTTTATAAGGCCAAAGTTTAATTTATACAGCGAAGACCAAGCTAAAAAACTTCGCATTAATTCCGCACGCGCAGCAAATACCGCGCAAAACAACTCGATTTATTCAACCAGTCAGATAATATCCCGCAAGCCGAAAAAGATTTTCTCAAAGACCCAGTTAAATTTTCGATCAGCTTAATATAATCTTCAAGTCCTGCCAAAACAAATCAAAAAAAACCAAAGCGAAAAACGACGCGGCCAACATAGACACTCATAATAAAATAATCGGTAAGTTAATCGTTGATATTTTCGGTGAGAATTTAATTCTGCCCGAAGTGGTCAATAACGCTAATTTTCTTCTCGCTTTCTGTGATAAAAATTATCTCAAAACAGCAGCGCAAATAAAAGGCGTTGATAAAGTATATACGATCATTCGAGATAATCAGCTAATTCATGCGCTAAAATCAAACGACGCGCTTACAATCGCGCGCGCAATCGCGGAATCTCGATTAGAATTAAGAGACAATGTATACACATTCAAGGATAATAATTTGCTTGTTAATATGAACGGCTGGAGTGATTTTATTTTGTTTAAATCTTCGCAATTATAATCGACTCCATCCCTGACTAGCCCCCCATAACAAATCCTGTACGACCGGGCTTTTTTTTGGCCTGATTCTTTATTTACTCCCATGAAGATTTTCACACTTGATTAAATATAAACTATTCTATTTATAACGCAGAAAGCAGCGCATAACCTCTTTTACTGCGCAACTTCATTTCAATTTGAACGCGCTTCAACCCCTCTTCTTTATCGCTGACTAACTCCACTTTTTGACCGCCTAGCATCGAACCTAACCCCCACAAGCGCCGGATCAAAACCAAGTCACCTAACAAATCAAAACCTAGCCACAAGGCATATCCACGCCCCTTTCCTTCAAAATGCCATTCATTCAAAACCATAATATCACTCCCTTTTTAATCCCCTTACTCTATTACATTATCTATTATTTTACAACTCTCAAGACGCCATCACAGCAAAAAATCAGGTTAAAGCGCATTTACTTAAAAACGTGCAAAAGGTCTAAACCACCAGTTTCTAACCGGATAATCTAGGTTGGTTGGTTATCCACTTGATACACAAAACTCAGCATATCAACCCCATAAAACAGCATTTGGCCCCTGTCAATAAGACGCTACTCTTATCAGCCAAACCGTCATCCTCGTTACGGATCGCCTCCATGAGAGACAGCCTTCGCAACGTCTCCGAACATCGAAGAATCGGCGACATTTACCACAACATCAACTACATTTTCAAAATGTACCTCATTAAAATTAACCTCAAAATTAACACCGTTTTTCATACCATTTAAATACATCATTTTAATTACTCCTATCAAAATTAACTCAAAAAAACACTACCTTCCATCCCGTTCCTGCCGCTTGCGCAGGCCATCCCGAAGCACCGTATCCCTCTTCCTGCATGGCACACAGGTCCATACGCTCTAAGTTCGTTCCTGGCTCTAAGACTTTCAGTAATGACAAAACAAAAAATGCCCATCATGGGCATAAGACAGGACTTCCAAAGACAAAAACCACTTGGATTTTCGTTTCTCAGTCTCAAGAGATTTAAGTTGCAGATTCTTGTCAGAGACAAGTCGCCAACAACTTATTTTCGACACGCCAAGGGAGTTAGCCCCAGCAGCACAAACAGATTAAATCCGCTCGTGTTAAAGCAGCCATCATTCTATTCCATTCCCACCGAAAATGCAAATTCTGGCGTCGGCATTCCCGTCACGCGCGGCAGGATTTGCTTTCTCTTTGCCCGAGATTAAGCAGCAATAGCGGGTTCTAATCGAATGAACCGGCTCCTCTCTGCAGAATTCAGTTTTGGCAAAAAATTAACTATTTGCCATTCTTACCTGTTTGCAAGATCAAAAATAGCTCTTCATCTTACTGCAAAACGACTTATTTCTGACTTATCTTTGACATATCGAAAGTTGACGCACTTTGACAAGGCGCTGCAATCCAAACGACTTATTTCTGACTGCTTACTGACTTATTTCTGACGCGAAAGGGGAAA
>CAZHWV010000267.1:0-3772 GCA_964536185.1 uncultured Anaerolinea sp.
TGGGGGGTGAAGACTGGACTTGAGGCGCATTGTTTTTTGCCATGCTGAACTCCGGGTGGAGTTCCAAGTCGACTTGAAACATTTTAATAACACTGTACGCAACGTTGCTTGCATCAGGCAGTCGCTTGAGATTTGGCCGCCATGAGACAAGGGTAGAATCTTGAAACCTATCTTAGAGTTCTAGTATTTGCTCACCTGTGAACAATATGTTTTGGAGGCCTGCAGTTTTTGTCTGCAAAGTGAACTCGCCTTGCGGTTTTCAAAAACGAAGCAGCATCTTTTCGCATCGATGAAGGTAACATTCTTCATCGATTGGTTTGTGCATGAAGCATTTTTCGGATGCACAGTTGATAGAATGCTGGAAAATGTGCCCGGCAGGCAGTCGGAGACATTCGGGAAGAATTTGCACGGATCCGTGCAGAAAGTGTTTCCGGTGCAGAGCACTTTATCAGGAAGTTTCTCGAAGGAGAAATTCCCGATCGATGACGTGCAACAAGTTGCATGTTCATAATCTCATGAAAGAGCGAAAAATAATATGTATGGGCGTACCAATATGGAGCATTAATGTCGAATCTATTAAAACTCATCCCCAATTGCCCTGATTTAGCCGGATTAGCTATCCAAGAGTTGGCCGTCGATGTCTTATCCCCCAAATCCGCATGCGCTTGAGATCACCAATTGGTTGCAATCCCTGCGTGAAACTGCGTGTAGTAACTGACCTGGTTTCAGCTTAGCGCACTGGAAAATTTCTTTGCAGGCGCAAAGGTGACCGATTAAGCAGTTTCAGGATATTCTAGCAGCAATCTGTGGAATCGAGGTCGCCGTTGTCAAAGCGATTTCGAGGGGCAGGTCGGGGTAAGCAGAAATCGATGTCAATAGACTGACCTACGCTATAGTGAAATCAAACCACCAATATTCTTGTCGGTTGATGGCTTGTACCATTGAGATAGTATTTCGTATAGTCACAACAAGGACGAATTTTCAGAAGACCATTGTTTTATAAAAAGAGTAAACCAGCCTGGCAGGAAAAGATGCGGGGCTTTTGTAACCTTGCGATCCGGATTGCTGGAAACTCATCAAGAGAATGTTTTACTATGGAGAAGCAGAGGGGGGCAGGTGAGCAGCAGGTAATTCATTATCTTTTGGCAGGAAGTCTGCGCAAGGATATTCGCGTAGCCGAATGATTGCAATGGAGAGTAAATATCCATCACAAAACCCAGCTGCACACTAAATTAAACGGCTTGCTGAATAAAACGGCTCTTTCGGGATGGCATCCCTTAATCCTGACGCCAACGAGAAATGCGAGCTGGAATCTGTTCGTCTCCCAACCTGTGGCAGATCTCTTTCAGTTGCTCCTGCGCCCCCTGCCATTCAAGATCAGCCAGGCTTTCCTGGAGTGGGACATCCTCGCGCAGCGTGGCCAATTGGCGGTAGAGCAGCGCAGCGTCTCGACCCAGAGCAAGACTCTCACTCAGGCGCGCCGCGCGTCTGGCGCTCAAGCCCCAGCCCTGCGGATCGTCCGGGATGAATTCAAGATGTTCATAACGTGAAAGCACCACAGCAGTAGATTTTGCCCCCCATCCAGGTATTCCTGGGAAACCATCCGCGACATCCCCCACCAATGCCAACCAGTCCGGGATCGATTGGGGACTCACGCCGAACTTCTCCCATACACCAGGCTCGTCGAGTACGATCTTTCTGCGGCGATCCCTGCATACAATCCGGCTGCCGGATACAAGCTGCGCCAGATCTTTATCAGGGGAGCAAATGACGATTTGTTCCACCGTAGTTTCGTTCTTGAAGCGCACCGTTGCGCTGGCAAGAGCATCGTCGGCCTCAAACTTTACCATCGGCCAAACCACCAGCCCCAGAGCCGCAACCGCCTCCTCGGCCAATGAAAACTGGGCGAGAAGGACCGGATCAACGCCCGCGCCAGTTTTATATCCGTTGAAAAGATCGTTGCGGAAGAACTCGATGACATGATCGAAGGCAACCGCGACATGGGTCACATCCGGCTTGGCCAACAGAGCGAGCAGGCTTTTCATCATGCCAAGCGTCGCGCCAACCTCCTGCCCATCCAGGGCTTTCCTGGGTGGGGCGCCGAAGTGATGTCGGAATAACTCGTATGTGCCATCGATCAGGTGAATTTTCATGTGGAAATTCCTTTTGCTTAAATTCGATTTTGAACCTATCCTTACCAGGTGGGTCCTTTATTCTACCGCGTTGGCGGAAGGATCCTTGCCGATGCCAGGGAAATTCAGGTACAATTTTCGGGTTCGCTATTTTCTTCCCAAAGTCAGTCACAAGAAATGAGACCTATATGAACAAATTGAACTTGCTAACTCCAAAACTAAAAACAGAACTGGTCGAATTTGCACAAAGCCTGGTTCGAACCAAAAGCTTATCCGGGCAGGAAGAAGAAATTATCCGGCTTGTTGAGAGAAAGATGCTGTCGCTTGGTTTTGACGAAGTCAGCATCGATTCGATGGGCAATGTGCTAGGCCGGATCGGCAGCGGTGAAAAAAAGATCATGTTTGACTCGCATGTTGACACCGTTGCCGTCAAAGATGCGGAGAAGTGGGATGTGCCTCCATTTGATGGGGAGATTATCGCCGGGCGACTGCATGGCCGCGGCTCGGTGGATATGAAGTCGAGTGCCGCCGCCTCCATTTATGCCGGGGCGCTGGCCAAAGAACTGGGATTTACACAAGGCAAGACAATCTATGTCTCCTGCACCGGGTTTGAAGAAGATTGCGATGGGGAAAGCTTAATGCATCTGTTCAAAGAGCTGCATCTCAGGCCGGACTATGTGGTGATCTGCGAACCATCCAACAATATCATCACCCTCGTACACAAGGGCAAGGCCCAAATCTCCATCAAGACTCAGGGTATCTCGGCGCACGGTTCAGCGCCGGAGAAGGGGCTCAACGCCATCTATGAAATGGCCGAGATCATCCAGCGCGTTGAAAAGGTCAACCTGGAGCTTGCAAAAAAAGAAGGACCAAAAGCAACCCTGGTCATGTCAAGAATTTCCAGCACCAGCGTATCTTTAAATGCTGTTCCATCTGAATGTGAAGTCTATTTGGATCGGAGAATGGTACCAGGAGAAACGGAAGCAGACATCCGTCAGGAGATGGATCAGCTTGTAAGAGGGAAAAAAGCCACTTGGGAAGTGGGAACGCTGCATCGTAAAAGTTGGACGGGCCTGGATATTCATTATGCGCCATTCCATCTAGCATGGAAGATTGACCTGGGTCACGAGCTTGCCCGCGCCTGCATTGCTGCCTATCAGGACAACTTTGGTGATGAGCCGACCGAATATGACTTTTGGGATTTCAGCACAAATGCAGTTACGCCTGTCAGCCTGGGTATCCCGACCATCGGATTTGGTCCCGGGGAATACAAGTTAGCCCACATGCGCAACGAAAGCTGCGCGGTCGATCAAATTATCGAGGCCTGCACTTTCTACATCAGGGTAATCGAGAGAATTTAGATTTCGGTCCGCGCATTATGCGCAAGCCTGGAAATCAGAACAGACTAAACCACAGGAGAAACTTCATGCAGCTTATCGGAATGATTTTATTGCTTGTGATCCTGATTTTGGTTGGCGTCACAGTCGGCGGCGGCATCCTGATTCTGGTTGCCTATGGCCTGGGCTGGCTGCTCAACCATGTCATGCACCTTGACCCTTTCCAGGCGACCGCGCTCAGCCTGGCAGGCATGTTGGCATTTGGGTCTCTGGCAACCCGTATCTTTCAAACCATCATGGATA
>CAZHWV010000268.1:0-3752 GCA_964536185.1 uncultured Anaerolinea sp.
CCGCAATCAAAAATTCGCTTCCCCAAATGGATCCGTCGTCTCCCATGCCTGTACCGTCAAAAGCAACTCCGATAACCGGATGCGAACCATCCAAATTGCTGTCGGCCAACAATGATGCTACGTGAGCATGATGATGTTGAATTCCAATCGAAGGTATTTTCTCACGCATAGCGCGGGCTAAGGCATAACGCGATGCTAGGTAGTTGGGATGCAGATCGCAAGCGATAGCTTCCGGTTTAACTCGAAATAACCGTTCAAAGTGCTCCACGCTCTCTTCAAATGACTTTATCGTTTCATAGTTTTCCAGGTCACCGATATGGTGACTGAGAAATGCATAATTGTGATTGGTGATGCAAAAAGTATTCTTGAGTTCTGCACCTGTGGCCAACAGTGGTGGAACACCCCAGGGTAACTTTATTGGGAATGGTGCGTATCCACGTGAACGACGAATCGGATAGATTTCTTGTTTGAAAACACGCATCACCGAATCGTCCGTGCGGATGTGTATCTCGCGATCATGCATTAAAAATGCATCCGCAAGATTTGCCAGACGCTCACGTGCATCAAGGTTATCCGTACAAATCGGTTCATCAGATAAATTTCCACTGGTCATGACCAAAACTTCTGGATATCCTTTTTCTTTTTCAAGTAGTAGTGCATGCACAGGTGTATACGGTAACATCACACCAATGCTGCGTTGGTTAGGCGCAACAGCACCAGCAATCATTGAAACGGATCGCCGGCGTAAAAGTACTATGGGATGAGCTGGAGATTCCAAGAGGGCTAGTTCATAATCGCTGATGTGGCAGTGTCGTTTAATGGTATCCAAATCGGGCATCATTACAGCAAATGGTTTATCCACGCGGAGTTTACGACGCCGAAGTTCTTTAACTGCTTTAGGATTCTTTGCATTACAAGCCAGGTGAAAACCGCCTAAACCCTTTAAGGCAATAATTTTTCCGTCGACCAGTAGTTTTCTTGTATTTTGGATTGCATCTTCACCGAACTGTATAACCGATGTTGTCGCTCCTTTATCTGCGATATGATATTGTTCAAGCCAGACCTTAGGACCACAATCAGGACAGGCTATCGGTTGGGCATGGAAACGGCGATTGGAGGGATCTCTGTATTCAGCAGCGCAATCTGGACACATTTCGAATACAGACATGCTGGTTTTTGGCCGGTCGTAAGGGATATCATGAATAATGGTGAAACGAGGTCCACAATTTGTGCAATTAATAAATGGATATCGATAACGGCGGTCCCTTGGATTAAACAATTCGTTCAGGCAGTCTGAACAAATGGCTATATCAGGCGAGATAGGTTGAAATGCAGATGGAATCAATTCGGAATGGAGTATCTCGAATTGGTGATGCCCAAAATTTGGACAATTATTTATCGTTATCTGATCAAGACTGGCAAGCGGGGGTGCATCTGCCTTAATCTGCGCGATAAAGTTATTGAGTTGATTTTCCGAACCTTCAACCTCAATATCCACGCCAGATGATGTGTTTCTTACCCAACCATATAAATTATGCGTTCGCGCCAAATTATAGATAAAAGGACGGAATCCGACTCCCTGGACAATTCCAGTAATGTGGATTTGAACACTCTTACTATTAGGCATGCTGTTCAATATTACTTAGAAGCCAGGTTAACCAGTTTTCAAGACCTTCCCCTGTGCGGCAAGAAATTTCAAACTGGGCTACGCCAGGATTAAGAGCTTCAATCCCTTTCTTGAAAAACTCGACTCTAAAAGAAACATAGGGAAGAAGATCCATCTTATTAATTACTACAGCATCAACACCACGATACATCCCTGGATATTTATAGGGTTTGTCGTCGCCTTCAGGAATAGAAGAAACTAAAATGTTTTTATGAGTTCCCAGGTGAAATTCCGCTGGACAAACCAGGTTACCAACATTTTCAACGATGAGCAAATCAAGATTGGAAAGTTCAAGCTGCCTCAGTGCAGATTGGAGCATGACTGCGTCAAGGTGACAATTACCACCAGTATTAATCTGAATGGCTGTAGCCCCAGCAGCAGACGCGCGATCAGCATCAAAGCTGGTGGCTATGTCGCCATTGATCATGCCAATCCTCAGCTTATTTTTCAAAGCGTTGATGGTTTGTTCGATGAGTGAAGTTTTCCCGGCACCAGGTGAAGCCATAATATTAATAGAAAAAACACCTGAGGCATCAATTATTGTTCGATTTTCTAATGCCAGACGGTCATTTGCGGAAAGGATTTTTTCGACAATGGGAATTCGGGTCGTCATAAGTTATTCAGATCCAAATTGATTATGTTTCGATTTCGATGGATTCAAGATAGAATTCCTCCCCCGTTTTTACCCTGATTCGCGTGCTTGCACAGGTTGGACAGAGTAATTCTCGGGAATTTGGAGTGTAGGTAAGGCCACAATCCAAACATAAAATTACGACAGGCGTACGGTTGAAATGCAATGTTGCTCCCTTGGCAATCGTTCCATCACAAATCATATCCCAGTAGAACTGAATGGAATCATCGACCGTAGAAGACCACTCACCCATCACAATAAATAAATCCGTTATACATTTTGCTTTCTGTTGTTCAGCGTGGCGCAGAGCGATTTCTAAAATACTTTGAGTGACTGCGAGTTCATGCATATTGTTGATAAGTTTTGCGATTCCTAAAGACCGCTTATGTAATTTTCCAGGTGGGAAATCATGGTCTTTTGTTCGGAAATTATTTCTCGTAACACATCCCGGACAGAAATAAGACCTAGAAGCTCGCCATTTTCGTAGACAGGTAGGTGGCGGATGCTTTTTGAATTCATCAACTCCATGCACTCTTCAACAGTTTGCTTGCTTTCTACATAGAGAACCTTTTCGGTCATGATCTCACGGACTTTTGCGGTAGCGGCATTAACACTTTTGGCATCCAGCTTTAACAGGACATCTCGTTCCGTCAAGATTCCCTGGACTTTATCGGCAACCGTCTCTACTAGTACAGCACCGACATTGTGCGCTGCCATTATTTTTATAGCTTCAAGAACACTTGCATCAGGCGAAATTGAAAGGATATGAGAAGCACTTTTATTTTTAATCAAATCACGTGCAGTAGCCATGAATAATCTCCTAAAAGAATTAGATAATTTCAATCAGTTTACACATAATAATGACTATTGTCAATAAAAAAAGTCCTTCTACCTGCTCGATATTATTTCTTTTGCGGCTGGAAAAAAATTCGCTTGGACAGATAGATCCAGCTGATTGCCACCATTCTCTCAAAATCTACTGGTCGAATTGGATAATTGCTCAAAATTATCCTTTCTCACTTCTCACTGATCTTGGAAAATAATAGTTGTTGCTTTTCATATTGTTGTTGAGAAGGCCAGTATGTCCTATAATGAGCCGGCTGCAGATTATACCATTTTGGTTTTTTCGATCCCGGAAACAAAGGGGTCTTTCTTGAATGGAGTTGCTATGAACTTTGGATGGATGCCAACCATTTACGGGCTGATAGCTGCATTGACCTGGGGAGGCGGGGATTTTTTTGGTGGCATGGCAGCCAGACGGACAAATGCTTGCAGTGTGGTGATTGTTGCACACACAGCCAGTATGGTGTTGCTTATTGCGATAGCAATTGTATTGCGCGATCCATACCCACCCGTGGAAGGTTGGCTTTGGGGTGGCACTGCAGGATTAGGTGGCGGTTTTGGGCTTGTGTTGCTTTATCAAGCCCTTTCCACAGGGAGAATGAGCGTGGCTGC
>CAZHWV010000269.1:0-3731 GCA_964536185.1 uncultured Anaerolinea sp.
CGCAGCACGATCTCATCCTGTATGCGGCGGGTGACGTCGCGCGTATTGACAATGACCTGCGCTATTTGCCCATTTTCATCAAACTTACGGCGTAATATATCCTCGAGCCAGATATATTCTCCCTGTTTTGTCTGGGCGCGGTAGGTATATTGATTGAGAGGCAGCTTTTCCTGGTTGCCATGAGAAACCAGCTCAAAAATTGTTCTACGGTCTTCAGGATGAACGATGTGCGCAATTTCTGTGTGATCGAATTTGCGCGATTCTTGCTCGGTATAACCCAGCAGCCTGCCATAAGCGGGCGAAATATACAGGATTTTTCCATCCGGACCGTACAACGAAACCGCATCGGATGAATTTTCGGCCAGCAGGCGGTAGAGCAGCTCACTTTTTTGCAGGTCCGCTTCGTCCTGTTTGCGACGGGTGATGTCGCGCACAACGGCGATCATGATATCTTGTCCATCCAGGCCCATCATACGTGCGCTGACTTCCACCGGAAAGTTGGTCTGGTCTTTGCGCCGGTAGGTGGTCTCAAAAATGAGTCCTTTTTGTTCCCGGATCAATTCAACCCGCGTATGCCAGAACTGCAGGCTGGTGAGGTGATGGGCGATGTCAACTGCCCCAAGCTGCAATAACTCAGACGGCGGGTAGCCGAGCATTTTGGTGGCCGCCAGGTTGAAATCGAGATAGCGGCTGGTTACCGGGTCGATCAGGAAAACGGCATCGTTGGTTTCGTCGAGAATCTTTCTGTATTGCAGGAGTTTTTCTTCCGAGCGCAGCTCCGCGGTAAGATCACGATGGATGGCGATCAAGCCGGCGGGATTTCCGCAGTCATCTTTCAGCAGGGAGACCGAGGCCATGAGTGGGAAGACCGAACCATTCGCACGGGTCTGCAAGCCCCGGCCCTGCCAATGCCCGTTTTCCAGAACGTGTTGAAGCGCAGCCTGATGATCCGTTCCGGCGGGGACCGCGGTGAAGATTAAGTTTTCAAAGGCGTGGTCGATAATTTCGTGCTGTTGCCACCCATACATTTTTTCCGCGGCCGCATTGCAGCGCAGAACGATAAAATTCAAGTCAGTAACGATCCAGGCGTCCCAGGCGTGCTCGAAGAGGTATTCAGGGATGTTCCAACTTTTGACAGAACCGGGGCCTGACGAGCGTTTTTCTTTCCCGGCTTGGACTGGCTGCGTTTCTGGATCTTGATTGTCACTGATTGTTTTCATGGTCGCAGACAATATTTTGTTCGTGGATAATTGCACAATAAAACCCGCCATGGTTATATCTTATTATGAATTTTAAAGATAGAGCGGGCGAATGCGCACGTCAGAAAGGTTGAAACCACTTTACGGGCGATGGGAGCAGGCCGGTCCCGGGCTGTAAGCCAGAGTTTTTAGATTTTGAATTGCTGGCAATTTGTAAAGGTGCTATTTATTAGGTTTGAGCCATGCCCAAAATTCTTTGGCATCCTAAAATGCGAACACAAATCTGCGAACCCTTCGCCATTATTATTTATCCCGTCACTCTTGACAGACACATCAAATCCTTAACTTGTGACTGATGCGCTTACGACTCATTTTGGCGAGTGGATTTAACCAGACGATCAGAGCAAACCGGCTTGGACGATTTGGGTTGACTTTGCTTACGCCCGGGTCATCAATAAGCAAAGATTCTTCCCGCTCATCAAGGTTGAGCATCGGAATATCTGGGGCGCAGCCGCAGAAAATGTCGCCCGGCTAAAAACCAATGGCTTGAGCGGCAACATTAACACATCCTTTGTCGAGAGCGACAATCTAACCATCCGACAATGTGTCTCAAAGCTGACCCGCAGTACCTAGGTCCCACTCAATTCACCTTGGAACTATCCGAACATTTGCATGAGTGGCTGGCCTACTATCATTTCGCCAGAATCCACGAGAGTCTGCGGGTAAAACTGGAAAAACCAATTGCACAGAAAGGAAAACTGACACCCATCTAGTATCGGAAAATAACACCCGCACTTGCCGCTGGCATAACCACCAAGCGGTAGTCAGTGCTACAACTGATCAATTATCCACTCCCGTAACGGAGTAGATGGATCAAAAGGGAGGGCGCATCTGCACCCCCCCCGACTCCGTCGGCTTTTGCGCCAGAACCGCTACAATTTGTCGCAGTTTTGGCTATCACCCATCGATTGTGGCTGTACCCGATATTGGCTCCTTGGGAATTCCCGGGATAAGACCGAATATATTCCGAATATTTACAAGCAAAAGAGCCGGATAACAAGTGGCTGTTACCCGGCTCTTTGGTTCCATTCTCGCGAAAAATGCAACGGTATTATTTGCTGCGCAGCGCCTCAGCGGCTCTTTGCAACTCAGCAGCGTTGGCCTGGATCTTTTTCAAGGCCGCCACAGCATCATCCACGCCGCCAGGCCCGCAGCGGAAAACGGCCTCATCAAGCCAGACGGCTTCGTGTTCACAGGCGCGGGTGGCCTCGGGCAGGTTCATGCTATTGAAGTTAAAATACTGCGGAAAGGCATTCGGCACGGCCAGTTTGGATTTCTGCGGCTGGAACAGGCTGTAGTTGTGCATGGCTTCGTAGCCCGTCCAGCAGTCAATCCCTTCGGCATCCAGCGCCCCACAGAGCACGTCATGTTCCACGCCAAATTCTTCGGGGTTGATGGCAAACACATAACGGTAGAAGGAGCGGGTGGTATGACGCTCATCGCGTTTGAGCACGCGCACGCCGGGGATTTCGCTCAGGGCTTCATCCATGTAAGCGGCCATTTCTTCACGCTGTTTGGCCTGCGCGGGGAAGCGTTCGATACCCACCAGTGCCAGCGAAGCAGCGATTTCGCTCAAACGGAAGTTGCCGCCGACCTGGTATTCCAGCGAGTAGTCTTCTGCGCCGCCGCCCAGGGCGTGCGGACGTCCGCAATCGATGATTGAAGCCGCTTTGGCAGCCAGTTCGGGGGTTTTACAGAGCAGGATGCCGCCCTCGCCGGTGGTCAGGGTCTTGGATGATTGCAGCGAGAACGATCCGAAATGCCCGATCGTCCCAGCACCCATGCCGCGCCATTTGGCGCCGTGGGCGTGGGCGCAGTCTTCAACAATGATCAAGTTGTATTTTTCGGCCAGGGCCATGAGGGCATCCATATCGGCCATGTTCGAGCCAAGATGCACCGGGATGATGGCCTTGGTTTTGGGCGTGATGGCTTTTTCGGCGGCTTTGGCGTCGAGGCAGTAAGTGTTCGGGTCCACATCCACAATCACCGGGATGGCGCCTGCGGCCATGGGAGCGGAGGCGGTCGCCTGGAAGGTATAAGCCGGGACGATGACTTCGTCGCCCCAGCCGATGCCAGCCGCCCGTAAAGCAACTTCCATCGTCACTGTGCCGTTGGCCATCGGGACAGCGTATCCGCCGCCCTGGAGTTCGGCGAATTTTTGGGCCAGTTCGGCTGTTTTGGGGCCGGGGTACGGATACCCGCCCCAGCGCCCACTTTTGATGACTTCGGTCACGGCGTCGATATCGCGTTGATCCCAGACCGGCCACTGCGGATACGGTTCTGTTCGTGTTTTTGATCCACCGAGAATTGCTAATTCAGACATTTTGATTTCTCCTTGTATATATGACCTGCGCATGCGCAGGCTTTTGTTGTGAAATGACCAATACCACCAGGTTAGAAATGTTCCAGCGGCGGTGGTAGTAGGTGTCGACAATTCGTATTATTCGTTACTACCTGTCAAAGAACATTGGC
>CAZHWV010000270.1:0-3725 GCA_964536185.1 uncultured Anaerolinea sp.
GCGCACATCACATTGCAAGAAATATCGATATTGACGGGCGAACTGTGTGGCGCGTTTAAGCGCGCGATGGGTGCCCTTCCCAATCCTGTTGGCGTAACTGTCGCTAATAAAACGAGCTTCCCAAATGGGTTCGATCACCTGGCAGAGGGCGTGATGTGCGACGCGGTCACGAAACGGAGCAGCAGAAATCAGACGCTTCTTGGGTTCATGTATGAAAAAACTGTGATACGCCCCCGGCAGGTAAGTTTTCTGACGCAGGTCAGACTGCAAGGCAAACAGTTCTTCCTCCTGTTTGCGCTCAAATGCTGCCACGTAAACCTTACCACGTTTTCCTTTTCGGGCTTTACGGTAGGCTAGCAACAGATTGGGGAACTCCCAAAATTTGGGATACAGATTGCGATAAGTCTTCATAACCTTCCTTTCATCGAAAATGGAACTCCAAAGGCTTGGGGTACCTTTGGAGTTTGAAATTTTTTAACGCGGCCCGCTTCGCGGGGAACTGAACAGAACACAGAAAACAGGTATCAGAAAACAAAGGCTCAATTGGGGAGGGCAAACACCACCAACCGAAAACCGAAGCTGAAGTCCCCGTAGTACGGGAAGCTGTTGCTCCTGCCGGAAACGCGCGCGATGACTTCATCGACATACCACGAGCCGCCCCGCAAAGCCCTGGAGCTTGTACTTCGATTATTGGCCTGCCACTCAAATACATTGCCGCTCATATCCATCAGACCTTCTGGCGTCGCTCCGCCAGGGTACATCCAGACCGGCGTCGTGCGCTGGATGCCGCTCTCGCTGGTATTGGCATGGCGCGGCAGATCTTTGACATCCTTCAGTTCGCCAAAGGCAAAACGATTTTGTGCTTCGCCGCCCGCGGCCAAAATCCACTCCGTTTCAGTCGGCAGGCGAATCTCTTTGGGCTTTGGCAGACCCTGCTGCCCTTCTTCCAGATGATCCCAATTTACCAAAAGCCATTTGCAATAGGCGTTGGCTTCGTACCAGGAGACCGTGACCACCGGGGCATGCGGGTGAGAAATTCCAAAACGTGCATCATGCCAGTAGGGCGGCAGCAAGATCCTGTTTTCAAACTCATCTTTCTTGCCTTGCAGCCATTGCCAGCCTTCCACACCCCAGTCGCCAATCTGTTTTACCTGGCCCTTTTGATCCGGTTCAGTGTATTTTGGGAAACCTGTCCACAGTTCTGGATCGGCGAAGTTCGCCTCTTTCAGAAAGCGCGCGTATTGGGCGTTAGTTACGGGGTATTTGGCGAACCAGATTTGCAGATTGGGTGACAAAGTGGACGTAGGATATTGGGGGATTACAATGAAAGAATGCAGATCAGCGGGGACAAAGCCAAGTTCATCGAGAGTATCGGCAGCGGCGGCGCGCGAACGGGGATCAAGAGCGCAGGATTCGACCAGGTGTTGTAAACCATCTTTGGTTGGCTTCAAAAACGGGGAAACTTCGCTGGGAAAGGCGCGGCGATAGAGAGTCAATAAATCTCCGGCCAGCCAGACTGCGCGCCAATCACCACTGCTATTGACCAGGCCGGTACCTGGCTGCAAGCTGCCCACCAGCGTTTCCATCCGTTCTTGTTCACCCTGGGCAAAGCAGAGATGCTCACCCATTAACAGGACAACTTCACGCCAGCGGTCGCTCTTTTGCACCAGGTCGCGGGTAGCCTTGCCAAAGTTTTGCCGCACCACCAGGTAGCGCGCTGCCAGGTATTCCTCGAAGGTCAGATGCGGGAAGGCATACACCCGGCGCGGGGGCGACCCCGCCGGCGCATCTGGCGCGCTGACCGTACCCTGCAGGAGCAGTAAGCCGTTGGAACTCTGACAATAATCTAAAAATATTTTGACCTTGTCTAAGTCTTGCAAATGGGCATTTAGCACGCCGGTCAGCAGGTCTTCGGTGACCAGCGCTGGACCGCGTTTGCCATCACCATCTAAGCGCCCCTCGTGAGACTTGAAGGCAATTTCCCAAAGTGCGCGATCCAGCGCCACACGCGGGACGCCCAACGCATCCACAATCGTGCGTTTCTGGAGTTGGTTGGCGGATTGTCCGGCCACCGGGCGCTCAAATTCCCAACGCACCAGCAGCAGGTCAACACATTTTTCATAAACCTGGGCGCGGGTATCGGGTAGTTCGCCATAGTTGGTATGCACCACCGCCATCATCGTCAAGATGATCGGAAAAGGCGCGATTTCATGCAGGCGGCGACGGTCATCCGGCTGGAGCGAGGTCAGCAGAGCCTCGCGCTTACGCTCGTAATCGGCCCGGCGGGCAGGTTCAATCCGGGCATGTTCCTCGTGCCAGGCAAACACGAACTGCTTAATTTTTTCCTCAGCAAGCAGGGCCAGTTCATACGTCGGCCAGCCGGTCAACTGCCAGCGCGGGTCGTGGTGGTAGGAGTAGGTACGGCAGGTGACCAGAAAACGACTGGCCGGGTTCTTTCCATATTTTTGGACAAAATCCTCCACAGCCTGCACCACCAGCGGGCGCAAAGCCAGGTCAGCGACTTCATCGAGACCATCGAACAAGACCAACCCACCTGAACGATCCAGCGTTTCGAGCAGGCGAGAAGCAAAATCACTGGCGCGGTCATCGTTTTTGAGCATATCGACCACGTAGTTTTCAAGCAGTTCAGCCCGACCTTTTTTGCAATCCAACGGAATGGTCTCGGCCATGCGGCCCAATGAGATCACCAGCGGCAGCAGCGCGCCACCTTGCCAGCCAGGGAGCAAGTCCTGGATATTTTTGGAGCGGTCGAACTCAACCTGCGCCATGCGCAAAGCCAGGTAACGCGCAAAGGTGGATTTGCCTGTACCGGGCAGCCCGAGCAGGACCATACGTCGATCTGGGTTTGCAGAGAGAGCTTCAATGGCGCTCAAAATTTGGTTATTATCACGACCCAGAGCCGACATCTGCGCTTCTTCATCTTTTTTGGAACTGAGGCGCTGGCCGGTTTTTTCGTCTTTCTGGACTGAGGTGGTGGTGTCGAGGGAAATGTACAAGGCTTCGAGTGTCAGTCCGCCTCGGCTGGGATCGGCAGCCTGCGGGTCGAGACCCACCAGGCGCAGGGCGCGGCTGTCTTCCATCACGGCTCGCAGATAGCGATCACGAGCGCTGAGCGCATCCACCGCCGGCGCGGACGGCTCCGGCTTTGGTGTTTCAGCTTGCGGTGCGGGAATTTCGGGTCGGGTGGCCCGATGCTTTTGGACTACTTCCATCACCGCCTGGATGGCCGAAATTAGCATGGCAGAGATCACCACGATGTAGACGAGCAGACGATATTCGACCGGGATGGAGGCGCCGAAAAAGCTCAGCGCAATGATCAGTAGCAAGGCAAAGGCGAGAATGGCGGTTAATTTGCCAGCCAGTGTATTGAAGAAGTCTTTGAAATATTGCAGGTAATCTTTCCAGTCCGTCATGGATAACTCCCAAATATTATTTTTACGCGGCCCGCTTCGCGGGGAACTAAACAGAACACAGAAAACACGCTGCGCGAACAGAAAACAAAGGCTCAATTGGGGAGGGCAAACACCACCAACCGAAAACCGAGGCTGTCGTACCTGAGGTTCGGGAAGTAGTCGTTCCCGCCGGAAACGCGCGCGTGGCCAACATTGAGATACCACGAGCCGCCCCGCAAAGCCCTGGAGCTTGTACCTCGATTATTGGCCTGCCACTCAAATACATTGCCGCTCATATCCATCAGACCTTCT
>CAZHWV010000271.1:0-3702 GCA_964536185.1 uncultured Anaerolinea sp.
GGCTGACCACCGCCTCCATTTCCCTGATTTTTGGCGCAAGCCTCGGCCCCGAAGCCGCGATCATGGATTTGATCGGCGGATTGGGCACCTGGGTTGGCGACATTCTCCGCAATCTTCGTTTACGCTTCGAGTTGCCTCTCTCAACCCAACCCGCCAACCGGTTGACAAAAGCGCTGCGCAGTTGGCCCACGCTGACAGCTTTTGCTGTGGGCGCAGTCGCTTTTTCCAGAGTGCTGAACGGCCTCTACAGCGGCGGCTTGCTCAAACTATCCGCGCCTTTCCAGTGGACGGATTTGCTCTGGAGCCTCCCGCTGGGACTGCTCGGCGCGACGGGCGGCGGACTCTACCTCGCGCTGCAAACCTGGACCCGAAAACTGGTAGCCCCGCTTCAAAGGAAACCCATCCTGCGCGGGATTCTCGGCGGTACGGTCCTCGGGCTGATTGCCAGTTTCCTGCCGCTGACGCTTTTTTCAGGTCAACACCTGCTTCAGCCGACTTATGACCAGGCCGCCCAATTGGGATTCTGGCTGCTGCTCCTGACCGCCCTGGCGCGCCTGTTCCTGACCAGCCTGCTGCTCGCCACCGGCTGGAAGGGCGGGCAATTCCTGCCGATCATGTTTGGCAGCGCTGCCCTGGGGCTTTCGGTCAGTGTATTATTCCCGATCATCCCCGCGCCGGTGGCAGCCCTGGCGGCAATGGCCGCCCTGACCGCGGTCGTGCTGCCCAAGCCACTCATCGCCCTGATTCTGATGGCATTGATGTTCCCGCTACAATACGTGGGCATCTCGATTGTGGCCATTGGGACGGTGATGCTTGGAAAGCAGTTGAGGCAGGAGTTCAACTCGAAAAAACAATCCCAAACAATAATTGTTGATATAGCCAGTTCGTGAAAACCTGGTCCTTAACTGTGCAACCCTGGGAAAAAAGCTGAAAGGAATTCCTGAAATGCAAGAAATATCCTACCGTTTTATCAAGGCCAATAATCTTACCCTGCATGTAGCAGAAGCTGGACCAATTGACGGTCCCCCGGTCATTTTACTGCACGGTTTCCCGGATGCCAGCTTTGGCTGGGATGCGCAAATCCACGCCCTGGCGCAGGCTGGTTTTTATGTCATCGCGCCGGATCAGCGAGGATATAACCTGAGCGATAAACCCAAAAGCAAAATGGCTTACCAAATAAACTATTTGGTGGCGGATATTTTGGCCCTGGCAGATGCGCTCGAGCTACCCCAGTTCAACCTTGCTGGCCACGATTGGGGCGCACTGGTCAGCTGGAACCTGGTTGACCGGCACCCTGAACGGGTTATACGGCTGGCCATTTTAAATGTGCCACACCCAAAAATAATGAATGAATTTCTAAAGACAAACCAACAGCAGCGATCCAAAAGCTGGTACGCATTTTTCTTCAGGTTGCCGGTTTTACCGGAGATCATCGTTCGGGCAAACAACTGGAAGATGCTTTCGTCGGCAATGTGCAAGGGGTTATCCGCAGCAGATATGAACCGCTACCATGCAGCCTGGTCACAACCGGGGTCCGTTTCAGCCATGATCAACTGGTATCGCTGCCTGTTTCAGCAATCTCCACAAGGTATCCCCGCGAAAAGAATCCAGGTTCCCACCTTGATGATCTGGGGCAAACTGGATCCGCATCTCATGTGGCAAATGGCACCCGGCAGTATTGCCATGTGTGAGCATGGTCGGTTGGAATATCTGGAAGACGCCACCCATTGGGTCCACCAGGACCGGCCCGAAATCGTCAACCGGCTTCTGATCGATCATTTTTCAGAAAAAAATAAGTAAGGAGAGATTCACCATGACTACCGGAACAACACAGGCTAACCTTCTATCCGAAAATTAACGGTGTCATTCCCAGGATGTGCTCTCCGCGACAGGCAATCTCCTGATCGCTGGGGGATCAACAAGCCCATTGAGAATGGAGCTGAACAATTTAGTCATGTTCGATATCGTCACCGGCTGACTTGGAGTGTGTCTTGGGGGAATCATGGCGGTGGATGGCAATTTTCCGGAATTGATTGACAATTCTTCCGGCCGGATTAGAATGAAAATAAGCACATCATGCGCTCTTGTGCCTTATGCCGACAACCAGGAGAGATGGTAGTGAACATCATTTTCAGGAACCTCCTGCGACGTAAAACTCGCACACTATTGACCATTTTGGGGATCGGCGTGGGGGTCACCGTGATCATCGCCCTGGGCGCTCTGGCGGATGGATTCCAGGCGGGCTACAGTTCGATGATGCAGGGTAGCAAAGCCGACCTGGTGCTCAGCCAGCCCGACTCAATGGATGTCAGTTACAGCGCCGTCAAAGAAGCAGTCGGCGCAGAACTGGCCGCAATGTCAGAAGTGGAAGCCGTAACCGGCATGCTCCAGGGATTGGTGCAAACCGAGAGTGAGCCATTTTTTATCGTTTTTGGGTACCCGGAAAATAGTTTCATGCTGGAGCGCTTTACCGCCAGCGAAGGCTATAATCTGTTTGACCGCATCCCGCGCGACCTGCGCGGCAAACCGATCCTTATCGGCTCCGCCGCGGCGGAAGTAACAAAAAAAGGGGTGGGCGATACCCTGCGCATCACCAGTACTACTTACCGCATTGTTGGCATTTACGAGACCGGCGACGTTTTTGAAGATAGCGGCGCGCTGATGCGCCTGGAAGACGCGCAGTCCTTATTGGGGAAAAACAGCCAGGTCAGCCTGTTCTACATCCGCCTGACCGATACCAGCCTCCGCGCCCGGCTGGAAGAGCGCATCGCCCGTAAATGGCCGGACTTGCTGTTGAGCGGCACTTCAGAATTTGCCAACCAGCAGTCCATGCAGACCATTCTGCGGGCGTTTGTCTGGGTCATCGGCGGGCTGGCGATCGTGATTGGCGGCGTGGGCATGTTGAATGCCCAACTCATGGCGATCTTCGAGCGCACCCGTGAAATCGGCGTCCTGCGTGCCGTCGGCTGGAAGCGTCACCAGGTTCTGGGCATGATTCTGGGCGAATCGATTGTGGTCTGCCTCGCCGGGGGATTGTTTGGTATTTTTCAGGGCTGGCTTCTGCTCAAGGGACTGTCGCAGATTACCGTATTGATGGGCACCCAGACCGGCACGTTTAGCCCGGGGCTGATCGCCCAGGCGATGCTGGTCGTGTTAGTCTTGGGATTGGTCGGCGGATTGTACCCGGCCTGGAGGGCCTCCTTGCTTCAGCCGGTAGAAGCCCTGCGCTATGAAGGTGGAAGTACCCATGCCCGCCGCCTGCCCTTTGGCGGAATGGCTGTCCAGAGCCTTTGGCAGCGTTCCACCCGCAGCCTGCTCACCCTCGGCGCAATTGGCCTGACGGTAGGCGCGATCCTGGCCTTGGAAGCGGTCGTGCAAGGCTTTGTTGCCTCTTTCACGGATATGGCCAGTGGTACTCAGGCCGAGATCATGATCCGGCAGGCGGATATTGCCGATACCACCCTGAGCGTGATTGACGAGCGCGTGGTGGATTCCATCGCCGCCATGTCAGAAGTCCGCAGCGCCAGCGGGGTGGTCTTCACCGGCTTGATCCTGCCCAATTCGGGCGTCATGTTCCTCTTACAGGGTTATTCTCCTAACGACTTTATCATCCAGCGTTTCCATCTTGTTGAGGGCCAAGTGCTTACTGGAAACCGACAAATTTTGCTGGGACGGCTGATGGCGGATACGTTGAAAAAGAAA
>CAZHWV010000272.1:0-2973 GCA_964536185.1 uncultured Anaerolinea sp.
TTCAACTGATGGCTATTAACCTCCCAATCATTTCTGAGTGGAATCCCAAGGGCATAGATAAAGCGATTGCCGACTTTAAGAAACTTGAAACCAACGGTCAAAAAGCAGCGTTTGCTATTAAGAAAGCAGCGGTCCCTGCAGGGCTCGCTATCGCAGCTCTTGGCGCTGTCGCTTTTGATGCTGTCAAAGCGTTCGCCGAAGATGAAGCTGCAGCCGAAAAACTTGGGTTGACACTGCAGAACGTGACCTACGCAACCGATGACCAGATTGCGTCAGTTGAAAAGTTCATTACCAAGACTTCTATGGCCGCCGCTGTTGCCGACGATGAACTTCGCCCGGCACTCGACAAACTGGTTCGTGGCACTGGCGATGTTGCTCAAGCTCAAGATCTGCTCACTCTTGCACTCGACATAAGCGCGGGCACTGGCAAGGATCTAGGCGCAGTCTCTGACGCGCTCAGTAAGGCTTACAACGGCAACTTCACAGCCCTCAAAAAGTTAGACCCGGCACTGGCTTCGTTGATTGAGGAAGGCGCTGACGCCGACGAAGTATTCGGTCGTCTGGGTGCAACATTTAAGAATCAAGCCTCAACTGCTGCAAATACGACCTCGGGCAAGATGAAGAACTTGTCGATTCAAATGGGCGAGTTCAAGGAGTCAATCGGCGCAGCTGTCGCACCACTCGTTGAAAAACTGCTTCCAGCACTTTTGAAGTTCTCAACATGGGCCCAAGAAAACACTGGGTTGATCGTCACGCTTGGAGTTGTGGTCGGCACGTTTGCTGCAGCGATCATCGGTATCAACGCAGCTCTTGCCGTTTACAACGCAATCCAAGCCCTTACTCTTGCACTCAACACTGCACTCACCGCGTCATTCTCGGCGCTGTGGATCGCCACTGGCGTCGTAGTTATCATCGCAATCATTGCAGCACTGGTTGCACTACAAGCAAAATTCAACATTTTTGGTAAAGCCATTGACGGCCTTAAGGCTTATTTCATGGCTTGGTGGGGCGTCGTCCAGTTCGTGTTCGGTGCAGTGAAAACAGGGTTTGCTGAATTGGCGGATCTTGGCAAGGCGATCTTTGACGGTATCGGCGGAGCGTTCAAGGGTGTTATCAACGCAGTCCTTTTTGCAATGGAAAAGGGTTTGAACTTTGCTATCAAGGGACTGAATACGATCCTTGACGGCATTGACAAAGCAGCTGGACCGTGGGTGAACTTTGGAAGTATCCCAGAAGTTAAGTTGCCTCGATTAGCCGAAGGTGGAATCGTCACCAGTCCGACGATCGCCATGATTGGCGAAGGCCGTGAACCCGAAGCAGTGATCCCGTTGTCAAAACTCGGCAGCTTTGGTGTCGGTGGCGGAGCGAACATCACCGTCAATGTGAACGGTGGCGACCCCAATAGCATTGTTAGAGCACTACAACAGTATGTGCGCCAGTCAGGCCCAGTGCCTGTGAACACCAGGGCTATGTAATGGCTGTTACTAATTGGAAGTTTTATTACAACCCTGCAGGGTTTTCTAAAGGTACAGAATTTACTTCGCAAATTCTTAGTGCTTCAATGTCGTACGGTCGTACAAAATATTTAGATGATTACGGCGCAGGCACTTTAACAATTACGATAAACAACTCTTCAAATTTTATTACAAATTTTAGTTTTAATACTTTAATTTTGTTAGACACTGACAGAACAGACGCCACCTACGGCAGTGACCCAGGAAATGTTTACGCAGTTCAAGAAATAACGTTTTCTGATTATCCGGGCAATGTTGGTTTATCGACTGCGACTCTTGTTTGTGTTGATGCACTTGGTCGGGCTGGTCGTGTTCAAGCAAGCGCCTTGTCGTTGACACAACAAACCACAGGATTGCAGGCGACTCAATTCACTTCGCTTTCAGGTGGCCCGTTGCCATCAAATGTAAAAATAAGCAATCTGCAAACGCAATCAACGGCTTCAGCACAAACTTACACAGGCACAGTTTTAAACCAGTTGAACATTCTAAACGCAACTGAACGTGGCATTTTAAGAACAAACCGTGACAGCGCCGCAGCACGCATTAACTTTTATGGCAGAAAACAATTCGAAGCCATTACTCCCGTTTCGTTTGGTCGTACTTCTTCGTCAAGCGTTATTGGTTATCAACAATTTGCCCGAATCCAAAATGGATTATCTTTTATAAACACCGCAACTATTTCGCCTAATGGGTTAGCAAGCCAAACAGCAAGTAACGCCAGCTCTGTTTCAACTTATGGCGCAACTTTTTATTCGTCGTCAACTGTTGACTTCAACACGACACAGGCGCAAGGTAACGCAGAATGGATTGTTAACACTTTTTCTGATCCGACAGATTTACGCTTTGAAATAAGGTTTTCTGATCGAGCACAAAATGACACGGCTTACACATTGTTTATGATTTTGCGTGATGAAATTTTATTTAATTTGGCGTATCGTGTACCGGGTGCTGGGTCTGACACAACTGAATTAGTTGCTTTGGAGGGTTACAGTGTGAACATGACTCCCGAACAAACTGAATGGGTTTTATATTTGTCGCCAGCGACTTATTACCAGTTTTTTATTCTTGACAACACTTCTTTAGGTATTTTAAATACCAGTCGACTCGGCTGGTAAAGGAGAAAATATGACTTACCCCACTTTCAGTTCTGGTGATGTTTTAACAGCTGCGGAGATGAACGCTGTCGGTTTGTGGCTTGTCAAGACGCAGACCATTGGTAACGCAGTTTCATCAGTTGCCGTTACTGGTGCTTTTTCCAGCGATTACGACAACTACAAAATTATTATTAGTGGCGGAGCATCAAGTGCTCAATCGTTTTTGACTTTGCAATTAGGCGCTTCGACTACTGGTTACTACTACGCCAACGCTGGTGTCACTTATGCCGGCGCTGCTTTCGTTGGTGGTGCAAGTAATGTCGCAAATTTTCAAGCAGGATCAACTTTTGTTGCTAATGGCCTTC
>CAZHWV010000272.1:2983-3680 GCA_964536185.1 uncultured Anaerolinea sp.
TAACGCTGTTTCTAGCGACCGTGACAGGTGCGTTCTCGGCTGACTATGACAACTATTTGATCACAGTCTCAGGTGGAGTTAACTCACTTGACGGAAATGTGTTGGACATAAAATTCGGCTCAACTGTTACTGGCTATTATTTTTCAATGATTTACACTTCGTGGAACAATGTCGTCACAGCCGCAGGTCAAGCAAACACAACCAAAATTGACTATGTAGCTCAAGCAGGCACATCAAGTCTTAACGGATTTATTGAAGTCAATTCGCCATTTCTTACTGAAAATACAACGGTCAGAGCATCTGTATCAAACTCAACATTTTATGGTGGTACGACAAACGGATTATTAAGAAACACGACTAGTTACACATCTTTCATTCTTTCCACTAGTGGTGGAACTATGACAGGTGGAACAATTCGAGTTTATGGATTAAGGAACTAGACATGACCGAAGCAGAATATAAAGCCCTATACCCACAAGACGCCGTTTACATTCAAGTAGACGACACCGAACGCCTAATGACAGACGACGAATACGAAGCATGGGTAACCCAATGCGTTTACAACATAAACCACCCACTGCCATGAAAACTCTTGCCGTGATCGCCGCCCTCGCCATCGCACTCATGCTGGTCATCACCAGCTGTAGCGACCGCACTCGACACACCTGCGAAACCAAACCCGAAGCGCCCAGATGTG
>CAZHWV010000273.1:0-3585 GCA_964536185.1 uncultured Anaerolinea sp.
AAATTACAACAAAAATATAACACGGCGGCCATGTACATCAGTCACAATCTCGGGGTTGTGGCCCGCGTCTCGCATAAAGTCGCGGTGATGTATGCCGGGGAGATCGTTGAACTGGCCACGACTGAAAAAATCTTCCACAACCCCATGCACCCGTATACCATGGGACTCATGCGCTGTTTACCCGATGTCGACGCGCCCAAGGGCTCGCGCACACTGCACCCCATCCAGGGCCGGGTGCCTTCCCCAGCCAACCTGCCGGCCGGATGCATATTTTCTCCGCGCTGTGAGCAGGTTGTCTCTGGTTGTACGATCCAGCACCCAGCATTAATTGAAATCGAACCTGGCCACCACGTGCGCTGCCTTCGCCGCGCAAATGACTGGGCAGGTGTAAAACAAATCTGGGCTGCGGCTGAATCCTTGCAGAATCAGGCGCCTGTCAAACGCAGCGAACCTGCCGATCAGCAAGTGCTAAAAGTTAATGAAGCCAAGGTTTACTACCCGGTACCCTTCAAAACTGTCGGCGGGCTGTTTGGCCTGGAAAAGCGCCAATACGTGCACGCTTCCGACGATGTGAGCTTTACCGTCAAACGTGGCCGCACCCTCGGCATCGTCGGTGAGTCCGGTTGCGGGAAAAGCACCATCGCTAAAGCCATCGTTGGCCTGGAACCCATTTATGACGGCCAATTGGATTTCCTGAATGTCGATATTTCCAAACAGTTAAATAAACGCAGCATCGACTCGATCCGTGAACTGCAAATGGTTTTTCAGGACCCCAACGGGGTGCTAAACCCATCCTACAGCGTTGGTGATCAGATCGCCTTCTCATTGCGTCGATTTCACACCGTCCCGGCCGATCAGGTGCGCGCCGAAGTGGAGCGCTTACTTCGCGCCGTCAAACTCGACGAAAGTTACTATAATCGACTACCCCGCCAGTTGAGTGGCGGAGAGAAACAACGCGTTGGCATTGCCCGCGCCATTTCGACCAACCCTTCCATGGTTGTTTGCGACGAACCAGTCTCGGCCCTGGACGTCTCTGTCCAGGCGGCTGTACTCAACCTGCTCCTGGAAATCCAGAGTACACGTAATACCACCATCATCCTGATCTCGCATGACCTCAGTTCAGTCCGCTTTTTCTCAGACGATGTTGCCGTCATGTATCTTGGTCGAATCGTAGAAATTGGCCCCTGTGAAACAATTTATCACGCTCCCAATCACCCTTACACTACCGCTCTCTTGGCGGCAGTGCCTCGCCCTGACCCGGATGCCGCCCCTTCAAAAGTCCGCTTGAGTGGAAGTGTGCCCAGCGCAGTTAATCCACCATCTGGCTGCCGGTTCAACACTCGTTGTCCGCTCAAAATTGGCGCGATTTGTGAACAAGAGGAACCTCCCAAAAGAGATATGGGCGAGGGTCATCTCATTTATTGCCATATCCTGCCCAATGATTTGCGAGGCCTGGCGCCAGAATCGCTGAACACCCCAAGTCTCTGATGTTTTTTCTGTAAATTTTGTAATCTACCAAATTTTAAAGTGAGGTTTTTCCATCATGTCCGAAAAAAAACAGTTTTTTATCCGCGAGCCCTGGAAATTTGATCCTAAATTTCAGCGGCCTGCGTCTTCTAATGATACTCTCGGCTTTGAGACCAAATCGCTTCATGCTGGTTTCCGTCCCAGCGAAGACCTGGAGCGCTTTCGGGCTTTTGTACCGCCCATCGTACCATCCATGACGTATCCGTATAAAAATTTTGACGAGATTCCTTATCCGGTCTATGGCCGCACAAAAACACCGACTGCCGATATCCTCGAACAACGCCTGGCAGCGCTCGAAGGGGGCCAGGCTGCGGTCACGGCAGGCTCTGGTTCGCAAGCTTTGTTCAACCTGATCTTCACTATCGCTCGCCCCGGCGATAACGTTGTCACCAGCCTCAATATCTTTGGCGAGGGTTACAAACAGGCAGCTTCGATCTTCCCTGAACGCTGTAACGTCCAATTCCGGTTCGTGGAAGACCCGGCAGACCCGCGTTCTTGGGACCAGGCAATCGACAAAAAAACTCGTCTCGTCTGGGTCGAGACCCCCAGCAACCCGGCTTTATTCGTCACCGATATCAAGGCCGTGGCTGATGTAGCCCATTCCCACAATGTCCCGCTCATGGTGGATAACACCACCGCTACCGCCGCCATTCAGCGCCCGATGGAATTTGGGGCCGATATTATCCTGTTGAGCATCACCAAGTTCCTGGCTGGCAACGCCACGGTTTTGGGCGGCGCCATCGTCGGACCGGAAGACCTGACCGAAGACATCCGTTGGAACACTACCGAATTCGTCGGCGCAATCATGCAGCCTTTTGATTCATGGCTGACCCTGCAGTATCTCGAAACTCTTTCACTACGCATGGACAGGCACAGCGCCAATACCCAAAAAGTAGCAGAATTTTTGGCTCAACATCCCAAAGTTAAACTGGTGAATTACCCAGGGCTGAAGACACACCCACAATTTGCCCTGGCCCAAAAACAGATGAAGGCTGGCGGTGGCATGCTTTCCTTTGTCGTCAAAGGCGGCATCCCCAGCGCCCGCACAATCATGGATTCTTTTAAGCTTGTCATCCATGCCGTCACCTTCGGCACCAGCCGGACCATTTGCATGCACCCGCGCAGCATCACCCACGAACACATGACCCAGGCTGAACGTGATAAGGCCGGAATCGATGATGGCCTGATCCGCCTATCGGTCGGACTGGAATGCGCGGATGACATCATCGCAGATATTGATCAAGCCCTGTCGAAAATCTAAATAAATTATCGCGGGAGCGAGTTTCTGCGGCAATCATTTTTTTGCCGCAGAAACTACCCCCCTTAGGCTCAGCGCCCCCGGTTTGCGGGGTAGAAACTGGGACCACACCCGGAAATATGAACCAGAGTCACAATACCGCCATTCGCCGGATCGTTGCCCGTAAAAACCAGCGCAGTTACGGCATGGGCCTCGGCATTATTCTGCTGGATGATGTCTACCCGGCCTTCCCCGGCGATGTGCGCAATCCAAGCGGTTATCCATTCCCCATCCAATACGAGATCGCGCGCGATGTAGATATCCAGCGGCTGGTCGTGGATGCTGACAAATCTCCTTGTCTTGAACCATTGCTGCGCGCCGCCAGACACCTGGAGCAGATGGGCTGCCGGGCGATCATTGGTGAATGTGGCTATTTTGCCTATTTTCAACGTGAAGTGGCTGCCTGCGTAAATGTCCCTGTATTTTTGTCCAGTTTGTTACAAGTTCCACTGGCCCAGCAGCTGATTGGCCCTGATAAAGTTGTCGGGCTGTTCATGGCAAATTCGAATTACGTGACTGATCGCCACCTCACTTCAGTTGGCATCCAACCTGGATCCAATTACGTCATTGGTGGGGCAATGAACGATCTGCGCTGCCCAGAATTTGACCATCTGTGGACAAATGGCTTACGCAGCACGCCCCCTGCCGCCGATTACGATAAGGCCGAAGCCGAGTTTTTGGAAGTGGCGGTTGAATTTTACTCCCAGCACCCCAATATGGGCGCGATGCTGTTGGAGTGTACCGGCTTTCCGCCTTTTGCG
>CAZHWV010000274.1:0-2962 GCA_964536185.1 uncultured Anaerolinea sp.
GAAGAGTCTGAGTTGGGCATGTATATTGAAGATGAGTTCAGCCCGACCCCATTGCAGAGTGTTTACCAGTCAATGTTAAGGGAAAAGCTGGCTGAAGTTCTTTCTACACTTTCACCCCGCGAGGCTCGCATTATCCAAATGCGTTTTGGACTGGGCGATGGGACCGCGTATACCCTTGAGGAAGTTGGCCAAAAATTCGGGCTGACCCGTGAACGCATCCGCCAAATCGAGGGCAAGGCTCTGCGCCGCTTGCGCCATCCACGCCGGGCGCGGCAGTTGAAGGATTATTTGGAATTGTGATTTTCCACTCAGTTACATCCAAAACGATCTAGCTCTCTGAAAAACACCAACCCACACCGGAGATTGTAATGCCCGAAAACATCCTGATTGCCATTGCCTGGCCTTACGCCAACGCAGAGATCCATGTCGGTAATATCACCGGGTCACACTTGCCCGGAGATATTGTTGCGCGCTATCACCGATTGAAAGGCGATAACGTGCTGGTGGTAAGCGGTACCGATTCGCATGGTACCCCAGTGACCATCGCTGCCGATAAGGAAGGCGTCCCTGTTGAAACAGTCTACAAGAAATATCATAACGGCTTCCTGGAATTGTTCCAACAGGCCGGAATTTCGTATGATCTGTTTACTTCAACACATACCCAGAACCATTTTAAGGTCTCACAGAGTATATTCCTGGCCTTGAAAAAGAATGGCTTCTTGTTTACCAAGGTGGAGCCGCAGTGGTATTCGCCTTCCGCCGGGAAATTCCTGCCCGATCGTTTCGTGGAAGGCACCTGTTACCTCTGTGGCTATATCGAAGCGCGTTCTGACCAGTGCGATCAATGCGGTAATGTTCTTGAAGCGGCGCGGCTGATCCAGCCTCGCTCCAAGGTGGACGGTTCAACACCTGAATTACGCGACA
Source organism: uncultured Anaerolinea sp. (assembly GCA_964536185.1). Taxonomy (GTDB): domain Bacteria; phylum Chloroflexota; class Anaerolineae; order Anaerolineales; family Villigracilaceae; genus UBA5195. The sequence continues at coordinate 925 of CAZHWV010000274.1, forward strand.
CTGAGCACTTCTATATCGACCTTTCTAAACTTGAGCCAGATGTCAAGAACTTTCTGCGAGAACGCGCAGATCACATGCGCGATACAGTTCTTGGCGAATCTCTGGGAAAAATTGAAGCCGAGGGACTAAAGCCGCGTCCGATCACCCGCGATCTGGACTGGGGCATCCCGGTTCCCGTTGAAGGTTGGGATGGAAAATGCCTGTATGTGTGGTTTGAAGCAGTGATCGGTTACCTCTCGGCGGCCATTGAGTGGAGCCAGATTTCTGGGGGCGATTGGAAGGATTGGTGGGTCAATCCGGCCGCCAAACATTATCATTTTATTGGCAAGGATAATATTTTCTTTCATACATCCTTATGGCCAGCTCAGTTGATGGGCGTGGGCGAACAGTTTGTTGAGATTTTTAATGGCGACAAAGGTGTCAGATTAACTTTACCGTATGACATACCAGCCAACCAATTCATGAACATGGAAGGACAGAAGATCAGCGGCTCACACCATTGGGGCGTGTGGGGACTCGACTTCCTCTCTCGTTTCGATCCGGACTCACTGCGTTATTACCTGACTGTCAACATGCCAGAAAACAAAGACAGCGATTGGGATTGGAGCGAGTTCGTGGCACTGAATAACAACCAGCTGGTTGCCACCTGGGGTAACCTGGCAAACCGCATGCTATCGTTTAGTTATAAAAATTGGGATGGCTGTGTGCCGCAAATCGACCTTGCCAACTTGCGAGCAGCCGACCTAAGCCTACTCGCGACAATTGAGAATGGATTCGTAACGGTTGGCAAGGAGTTTGAGGCAATTCATCTACGCGCCGCGTTGGGAGAAGCGATGCGCTTGTCTACAGAAGTAAACCGCTATATCGATGCAAATGCGCCGTGGACAAGCATCAAAAGCGACCGCGAAGCAGCGGCCCTGACAGTTTACACCGCCTTGAAAGCGATTGACTCGCTCAAGGTCCTGTTTGCGCCGATTTTACCGTTTACAAGCGCGAAGCTGCATGCCATCTTTGGCTACCAAACCAGCCTCTTTGGCGAGCAATTTGTCGAAACTGTTCAAGATTCGCTGGGAGAACATACCGTCCTGCGCTACCAGCCGACTGACAACCAGCCAGTAGATGGATTATGGCAAGCCAGTGCCCTGAAACCCGGGCAATCATTGAACCAACCCATGCCCTTATTCAAGAAGTTGGATGAGAGCGTAGCAGTAGAAGAGCGAGCCAAGTTAGGAAAGTAAAAAATCAAAGAGGGTTGGATCTGTTTGCTCCAACCCTCTTTCTTGTTTACCTGTGTTGACCCTAAAACGATTTTAATGTTTATCAGGTTTAAGGAATAGCAGAAATCCGATTAAGCGCAGCCCGGCGCTAAGCCACAACGCCCCACCCAGACCGATATAATCTGCCAAGAAGGTCCCAGCCATTGGCGCAATAATCGCGGAAAGATACTGCATGGATTGGGCCAGCGAAACAAAGGTGGCGCTGTACTCGGATGGCACGGTTTTCATCAATTCATCAAAAAAAACCAGATCCAGACCGGCCTGGAACAAACCAGCTACGGCAGCAAAAAGGTAAACCCATTCGACGCTGGGTGTGGCTGCGGTCAGGGCAGGATAGAACACCATACCCAGGCTGGTAGCCAAAAGGACGATGCGCCCGCCCCATCTTCTTGAGACCCACGGCCAGAAAAAATATCCGACAAGCATGACCGCGGTCATCGTCATGTTGATCGTGCCGATCTGGCTATTGGTAGCGCCTAGCTCGCGGACAAAAAACAGCGGCATGATCGGCGCACTCAAGGCCAACGCCGAAAGATAAACAAAGCGTTTTGAAGAAAATGAGACAAAGGCTGGAGCGGCACGCACCAACACCAGGTAATTCTTCAGCGTAGCCCAGGGGGATAAACCACCAGCCAGCGGCGGCGGAGTTTGTTCGGGCAGCGATATCCGGCTTGAAAAGTAGAAGCTGATCAGCCCCCCGAGAGAAAGTCCCAAAAACATGAGTCCAAAGTTGAGTGGAAAAACCACGAGGTCAATTACGC
>CAZHWV010000274.1:2972-3529 GCA_964536185.1 uncultured Anaerolinea sp.
AATACTACACTGGTCAGCCCGAAAATGGCCCATCTCCGGCTGAGTAAGTCATAGCGGCCTTCTGGTCCGGCTACAGCATTCATCACCACTGAAAAAGCCACCGCCAGAGCAGTGGATGGCAAAGTGGCAAAGGCCCAGATAGCCAGCGTACTGATAACCGTATAGTCTTTGGGGAGCAGAAGTGTAATCAGGCCGGTAAGAGCATAACAGGCGATGACCATCAGCCTGGAGAGGCTGAACCAGGGAACGATATTTCGCCGAGTTTGCAGGAAGCGCCCGACCAGGATTGCCAATACAAGGCCGGTCATGCCAGGCATAGACGAAAGCAAGCCAACTTGAAAGTTGCTGGCTCCCAGGCGGGTCAGGAATACGGGCAGAAAGGGCGCAGCCACGTTCGAGATACTGACGCCGATGGCGTCGATCTGAACATAGCGATAGTTGCGTTTTTGAATTTCGAGTAGATTATCAGATGGAGTTGAAGTCATGATGTTATTAGACCTCTTGCATAAGTGACGGGTGTGCCCTGATAATAGGCACATGAGATACGAAACCATACG
>CAZHWV010000275.1:0-3513 GCA_964536185.1 uncultured Anaerolinea sp.
CCATGTTCGCCGAATCAACAAGATTGCTAAGTATGAAAATGAAGGTTCGCTTTAAACCTTTGTGTACATCATGTCGTTAACGGCGTGGTCTTTATCAATTCCTTGGCCTTCAAATCGTGTTACCGGTCGCCATTCGGGTTTTTCGATGACTCCCCCAGTAAACAAAGTTGAACCCGCAAAAACTTCTTGAATGCTGTGTGCGTAAGGAACCCAATCGGTTGCAATGTGAATAAATCCACCTGTTTTAATCTTTGGATGAATTAGCGACAGGAAACTTTCGTTAACTATTCGGCGTTTGTTGTGTTTCTTCTTAGGCCACGGATCTGGAAAGAAAAGGTGAATTCCATCTAGAGATTCATCGGCGACCATGTGCTGCAAAACAACATGAACATCTTCTTCAATAACTCTTAAGTTTGTTAAATCATTTTCGACAATGCGAGCTAGCAACTTACCAATTCCCGGTGGATGAACATCGACTGCGATATATCCATTATTGGGGTGATTCTTGGCAATAATGGCCGTGGCCTCACCCATTCCAAAGCCAATCTCCATGATGACTTTTTCACTGGTTGGAAAAATCTCAGGAATGTTTATTTGCTCTTGTTTGAACTCAATCCCATGTACTTGTTGTAGGGCATCTTTGGCCATACGTTGAGCATCTGTAATTCGGGAACCACGGATGCTGTAGCTGCGTACCGAAGGGCGTTCCATAGGGTAACTCTGTCATGGTTGGATATGAACCTACAAAATCACCGAAGGAGATCCAAGTGCCAGGACTAAATTTGAGCCGTGCCGAAGCAAAAGAGCGTGCCGACCATCTTTATGTAAACAGTTATGTCGTAACTCTTGATGTTACAAAGGGCGAGGAAACCTTCTACTCAAAGTCCGAAGTTTCATTTACTTGCAACAAGCCTGGCTTTGCAACCTTTATTGATGCGGTTGGCCGCTCAGTAATTAGTGCAACTCTTAACGGAGTCGCCGTTGATACCAGCAACTTTGATGGTGAAAGCATTTTTCTAACTAACTTGGCTGCAGATAATCTCTTGGTGATCGAGATCGAAGCAGAGTATTCAAAGTCCGGAGAAGGCCTACAGCGTTCTGTTGATCCGTCCGATGGCGAGATTTACTTGTATTCACAAGGTGAGACTGCACATATCCGTAACATGTTCCCTTGTTTTGATCAGCCAGCACTTAAGGCGACTTTCTCATTAACTGTTACAACGCCAGGACATTGGCAAGCAGTTTCAAACAACCCAGTCGAATCAAAGGTTGCAAAGGGAGATCTAGTTGAATGGAAGTTCTCAACTACGCCTCGTATTTCAACTTACTTGGATGCCTTGATTGCTGGCCCTTACTCATCTGTTCATGATGTGTACAAGGGACAAAAGGAGATTCCACTTGGAATCTACTGCCGCAAGTCGATGATGCAGTACCTAGATCCTGAAGATATCTTCTTGATTACTAAACAAGGTTTTGAATACTTTGAAAAGACTTTTGGTTTGGCGTATCCATTCGAAAAGTACGACCAGATCGCAGTTGTTGACTTCAACTTTGGTGCAATGGAAAACGCTGGCGCAGTTACATTCCGCGAAGATGTATTGGTGTTCCGTAGCCACATGCCAGATAAGGCATACCTGTCTCGAGCAAACACAATCTTGCACGAGATGGCACACATGTGGTTTGGCGACATGGTCACCATGTCATGGTGGGACGATCTATGGCTCAACGAATCATTTGCTGAATGGTCCTCTTATTTGGCGTTAGCTGAAGCAACACGCTTCAAGGGCGCATGGTCAGAATTCAACTCTGCACGTAAGAACTGGGCTTACCGCCAAGATCAGTTAGTTTCTACGCACCCAATTATTGCTGACATGGTTGATATGGAAGCAGTTAATGCAAACTTTGATGGAATTACCTACGCAAAGGGTGCATCTGTTCTGCACCAACTAGTTGCACACGTTGGCCGCCCGCAATTCATTGCAGGTCTGCAGAAGTACTTTGCAAAGCATGCGTGGGGAAACACAACTCTTGAAGATCTTTTGGTTGAACTGGAAGCATCTAGCGGTCGCAAGCTTGATAGCTGGGTGAATACCTGGTTGCAAACAGCAGGTGTAAACACTTTACGCCCAGCTTTGGAGATTGAAGGCGATGTATATAAGAGCATCACAATCACACAAGAAACACCACTTGTTCCTGCGGATTCAAAGGAACTTCGCCCGCACCGATTAGCGGTTGGTCTTTACGACATCAAGAGCGATTCCTTGCAACTTCGCAAGAGCGTCGAATTAGATGTTGCTGGAGCAGCAACTGTTGTTGCAGATCTAGCTGGTGAGAAGGTTGCAGATCTATTGTTGATCAATGATCGCGATCTTTCATATGCCAAGCTTCGTTTTGATGATCGCTCAATTGCAACGCTCAAAACTCATCTAGGAAAGTTTGATGATGCACTTGCGCGCGCACTGTGCTGGGCATCTATTTGGGATATGCACCGCGATGCTGAAATCTCAACATCTGATTTCATTGAAATAGCTCTAAATGGGCTTGCGGGAGAAACTGATGATGCGATCGTCAACATCGTCTTGATGCAATTAAATACTTCAGTAGAGGCATATGCAAAGGATTCAAACCGTGCTGCATACCGCGAGAAGCTAGCTAATGGTTTGTGGGCATTAACTCAGAGCTCAGCACCCGGCAGCGATCTTCAGTTACTTATTTCTCGCTCCTTTGCCATCAATGCACACACAGCTGAGCAAACAGCAAAAATACGTGAGCTGCTAAACGGAAGCGCACCCGGATTAAAGGTTGATGCTGATCTGCGTTGGTATTTCCTGATCGCACTTACTGAGCGGGGAGCGACAAACAGGGGCGAATTAGATGCAGAACTTGCTAAGGACAACACAACTACTGGAAACATCGCTTTCGAGACCTGTCTTGCAGCTATGCCAAATAACGAGGCAAAGGCGTATGCGTTCAATAAGGTTCTTAATGAAGACATCGTTACATCGATGAGAAGCGCGTTGGTAGCTGGATTCCAGCGTCCAATTCAGCGCGATTTACTGGAGCCTTTTGTAAATCTTTACTTTGACAACCTCATTAATGCTTGGGAATCCAAGTCATATGAAGGCGCTGCCAAGTATGTTTCTGGTTTCTACCCAACCTGGATTGTGAAGCAATCAACCGTTGATGCCACAAATACTTGGCTCAATGGTGCTGGAAAAGATTCTCCGGCGGTGCTTCGTAAACTTGTTAAAGAGTCTCAGGATGGATTAATCCGCGCCCTAAAGGTGCAAGCGCTAGATCGCCAAGCCTAAACAATCAGCTATTCGATTGTTGTGATTGAAGATGTCTTAGCCTTTCGAGGCTTGGACATCGCATAAGCAAGAACTGAGATCACAACAAACATAACCGTTGGGACTATGAAAAAAGTTACAACAGTTTCGAGAACTGACATTCCAGGGAACTCGACAATTGGACCTTCGTTATTGTTCATGGGAAAAGTGTAATTTACTTACG
>CAZHWV010000276.1:0-3478 GCA_964536185.1 uncultured Anaerolinea sp.
GGATTTGACATGTCAAAGAAAATAAAGATAAGTACCATTGTGCCGCCGCTGATCCGCCCGGAAAGCAGTTCTGCTGAGGCTTTCGTTGTTCAGGTGTCGAAACATCTCAGGAATGAGCTGGATAAAGTGCTGCCGGAACGCCCGGATTTCATCCTGCTGCCGGAAGTATGCGATGTCCCCGCGGATGAAACATCAGGGTTCTCCAGGCAGGATTTTTTCCGCGCCCGCGGCAATCTCATATATGATATGCTGGCGGAAACCGCCGCGCAGCACCGCTGCAATATCGGCTATTCGACTAATTACTTTGATAACGGCGGCAGTCTGGTCAACGCTACCCGTTTCATCAGCCGTTCAGGTAAATTGCTCGGAAGTTATGAAAAGAACTTTCCGACAATCGGCGAGATGGAAGAGGGCGTCAAGGCTGGAACAAAGCATCAGGTCATTGAAACTGATTGCGGCAGAATTGCCGGAGTTATCTGTTTTGACTTGAACTTTGACGAACTCCGCCTGGCATACGCCGCGCAGCAGCCGGATATTATCATGTTTTCGTCGTTTTATCACGGCGGCTTGATGCAGCAGTACTGGGCATATTCATGCCGTTCGTTTTTTGCCGGGGCGGTGCTGCCGTCATTGACCATGCCCAGCGCGATTATCGCGCCGAACGGGCGCATCCTTGCCGAAACCACGAATTACTTCAACTATGCCACTGCGGTCATAAACCTTGACCGCGTTCTGCTGCATCTGGATTACAACTGGCCGAAACTGACTGAGATCAAGAAAAAATACGGCCCCGGAGTTGAGATCGATGATACCGGCAGACTGGCTTCGGTGCTGCTTTACAGCAACTCTGACGACTTCACCGCTGCCGACCTGGCACGCGAGTACAAGCTGGAGACGCTTGATGACTATCTGCAGCGCGCCGGAGCGATGGCAAAAAATCCGGCTTATCAGTATAAATAACTACAGGAGCACTTAATGCAGGAAATTACCATCCGTCCGGTTTGTCCCGGCGATATTGAAACCATCTGCGGAATAGCGGTCAGCGCATGGCAGGCTATTCATGATGGCAGCCGCAAGTATATCGGCGACGATGATCTGTCTGAACGCCTCAGCCGCAACTGGCAGGCTGAAAAAGCCTGTCAGGTGCGGGATAAAGCCGAAAAGTATCCGGACATGGTGCTGGTTTCCGAGTTCAACGGCAAAATCACCGGCTTTGCGACTTTTGACATGAACACAGAAACCGGCATCGGCGAGATCGGCAACAACGCCGTAGCCCCGGATTGTCAGGGCATGGGCATCGGTTCAGCTCAATACAATAAAATCCTGGAAATCTTCCGCCTGCACGGCATGAAATATGCAATCGTCTCTACCGGCTATGAAGACGAAGGCCATGCCAAAGCGCGCGCCGGTTATGAAAAGGTCGGCTTCAAGAAAATGAAAACCGCCATAACTTACAGCCTTAAACTGTGAGCCGTAATAACGTTCTGCACTTGCATCAATAATCCATGGACATCATGGACTTTATGGACATGATGGACTTTATGGACACCATTGTGCAAGTCCCGTCATTACCATTACTCACATTACTCCCATTTTCTATATTTTGCCAATGCTTCACTTATCTATAATATAGTGAGAATGTCAACGAAAAACTGTATTTACGATGCATAAAACATTTGTATCCAGTGTTTAACTTGGAGAAAAACAAATTTCACTTCGTGAAATTATACGAACCAGCGCCGTAAAACAGCAGTTTTTCATCCTTTTGTTGATTCCTGCTTTAGTATGAAGTAGATTAGAAGGCATTGGTAATCACAGACAGTTTTAACAAGGAATAAGCCATGGCGAACTACGTTCATCCGCGATATACATACGATCATTTGCAGGTCATACAGCCGGAACGTTCGGACGAGATTCTGATCAATCCGGGAATGGGATTTGAAACTTACGAACGGTTCAACGGCGATGCCACTGAAACCAGAAATTACTGGCATGACGACGGCCCCACGGAGTACAGTGAATTTAACGGCAGCGTAAAAAACGAAGGGCATCCGGATACTTCGATTGCATACTTCCGCTGGTACTGGGCGCGTCTGGAGCCGGAGGAAGGAAAGATTGCCTGGGACATCATCGACCGGGCGGTCGAGCAGGCGCGGAAACGCGGACAGCAGCTGCATCTGCGCCTGATGCCCCATGACCAGTTCGGCCTGCTGCCCGCGTGGTATCTTAAAAAGGGCAGACTGATATGGTATAAAATTGACGGAAAAGATTACTGTATTCCCGACTACAACGATCCGCTGTTCCATGATTCGATGGAAAAACTGGTGTCGCAGGCGGGGGAACGCTATGACGGGCATCCGCTGGTGTACGCAATGGATATCGGCACCCTCGGCTTCTGGGGTGAATGGCATAATTATCTGGTCCCGGGGCAGCCGATGGGGAATGAATACCTGAGACGGTGGGCGGTAGACATTTATCTGAAAGCGTTCAAAAAGACTCCGCTCATCATGCTTATCGGATGCACGGACGCGCTACGTTACGCCGTGGCGAACGGCGCGGGATGGCGGGCGGACAGCTGGGGCGACATCGGCGACGGCAAATGGAGCCACATGCGCAGCAGGTATCCGATGGGACTGGGGCAGGCTCTGGCTCAGGATGCCTGGAAACGCGGCCCCGTATGTCTTGAACCCGGTGACACCCTGATTGCATGGTATAATCAGGAGAGAAAGAAAGAGTTTAAATTTATTCTTGACGAGGCACTGCGCTGGCATGCTTCGCTGATTATGGTTAAAAGCACCGTGATTCCCGAAGAGTGGCGGCCGGCGATTGATGAATTCCAGAAGAAAATCGGATACCGGTTTACGGCTGGAGATATACGCTTGCCGGTGGACGCCGTCGCCGGCCGGCCGTTTCTGCTGGAGCAGAACTGGACGAACCGCGGGGTCGCTCCGTGTTATAACGATTTCAGGATTCTCGTCAGACTGATGCCGGCAGACAGCAGCGGCCCGGCTGTTGACGTCGAACTGCCCCATAACCTGAAAAACTGGATGCCCGGCGACGATCAGTTCCTGGAGGACTCCATTCCCCTGCCGGATACAATGAACAAAGGCCCGCATGAACTGCGTCTTGCAATCGTGCGTTCCGGACAGAATGTCCCGGCAGTAAAGATGGCGAATGCAGGCCGTGATTCCGACGGCTGGTTGCATATCGGTGAAATCAATATTAATTGAGTTCCAACCCGTGAGCGCCGGATTTTATTTGGCAGATGCGGTTTTTACTGGTATATTCTAAAAATAATTTACGACACGGCGTTCTATTTATAATTTAAGGATGAGGAAAATGAGCAAAAGCAGCAAGGCGGATGACATTGTTCTGATTATCGGGGCGCATCACGAAGAAGTCGAAGCTGAATTTCCCAATATCGCGGCGAAACTGGCGGACAAATGCAGCCGGGTCGTCATTCTTAATCCGGTCGGCG
>CAZHWV010000277.1:0-3459 GCA_964536185.1 uncultured Anaerolinea sp.
GGTATTACAATGAACAGATGCTCAACGATCTGCCCGAATTTGTCGGGATCAACCCGTCGATTGAGCATTTTGCGCGCATCCTGTGCGGCGCTTTTAATGAACGCATCCAGGCCGCCAATATCAATAAGGTCAAGGTGGTATTGTGGGAAAATGAAAAAGCCTGGGTATCTTACAAGATAAAGCGCTGATCTGCCCCTGTAATCATGAAAATAGGGCTGCTTATCTATGGATCACTCGAAACGCTCAGCGGCGGGTATCTGTATAACCGCAAGCTTGTGGAATACCTGCGTGCGCAGGGTGAGAGTGTGGAGATTATTTCACTGCCCTGGCGTAATTATGGCGCGCATCTCTCTGATAACCTGACCTTTCGCTTGCCGGCGGGCCTGGATGTGCTCATCCAGGATGAGCTTAACCATCCATCCCTGCTGGCTGCCAATGCTCAACGCCACCCCTACCCGGTTATCAGCCTGGTGCATCATCTGCGCTGCTCTGAACAACATCCTGGCTGGCTGAGCTGGTTTTATCGAACTGTGGAGATGCGCTATTTGCGTTCGCCGGACGGTTTTGTTTTTAATTCCAATACGACCAGGACAGTGGTCACTGATCTGGTGGGCGCGCGCGTCCCTGGGTTGGTGGCTTATCCACCGACTGATGGCTTTGGGAGTGCCCTGCCCGCCCACCTGGTTTCAGCGCGGGCAAGAGAACCGGGCCCTCTCAGGCTGGTCTTTCTCGGGAACATCATCCCGCGCAAAGGCCTGCAAACCCTCCTGGAAGCCCTCCAGCGCCAGCCAGCTGATTTCAGGCTGGAAGTGATCGGCTCGTTGCGTGCAGACCCGGCCTATGCCCGGAAAATGCAGCAATTGGTACGCGACTCAAACCTGGCGGCTGGGGTTACTTTTCACGGCGCGCTAGATAGCCCGACGCTGGTTGAAATACTCAAGTCCGCCCAGGTATTGGTGGTGCCGTCTTCTTATGAAGGCTTTGGGATTGTCTATATGGAAGGCATGGCATTTGGCTTGCCGGCCATTGGCAGCACCTCCGGGGCGGCCGCGGAGATTATTGATGAAGGCGAGACAGGCTACCTGGTGCAGCCTGGGAATGCCGGAAGCCTGGCGCTGCGCCTGGGTGAATTGTTTCTGGATCGCGACTTGCTGGCGAGCCTGTCACTGCAGGCCCTGGAGCGTTATCAGCGTCAGCCCGGCTGGGAGCAGACTGCGGAAAATATTCGCGAGTTTTTATATAAAAGTAAATAATGGTTTCCGTCGATGTATGGGGAACGAATAAACAGTGTGTTTGCGCGCGTCTTTTCTTGTGCCCGTATTTAAGCTATGATATCACTACAAGGACAACATGGATTATTCATTTCCACATTATCTGCTCGCCAAACAAACGGTGGATGACCGCGCGCTCAACCGGCAAGTCTATGAAAGCCTGGCGGCCAACCTGCCTGGCGTGGAACTGCGCATTATCGAAGTGGGGGCAGGTATTGGAACAATGCTTGCCCGTCTTTTGCGCCAGGGCCTGTTTGCTCGGGCTGATTACATCATGGTCGATGAAATGGCCGAAAATATCGAATACGCCGCCACATGGCTCCCGACCTGGGCAGTTGAAAATGGGCTGCAGGTTGAAATCGTCTCGGAAGGCCGGCTGCGCCTTTACGATGATGTCCGCGAGGTGCGCGTAAGCCTTGAGCGGGCAGACGTCTTTGATTTCATTAAGGAAAGCCCGCAACCTGCTGATCTGTTGATCGCGCACGCCTTTCTGGATTTGCTGCCCCTGCCAGACAGCCTGCGCGGGTTGTTTGCGTTGCTCAATCCGGCTGGCCTGGCCTGGCTGACGGTTAATTTCGATGGCGTAACCACCCTCGAGCCGGTTATCGAAGCTCGCCTGGATAATAAGATTGAACGCTTGTATCATCAGACCATGGGCGGGGATAGCCAGGCCGGGCGCCATCTCTTCGGACATCTGGCTGGAATGGGAGCGCAGGTCCTGGCGGCTGGCGCGTCGGATTGGGTGGTGTACGCCAGGCAGGGCCAATACCCGGCGGATGAGGCCAATTTCCTGAATTTCATCCTGCACTTTTTTGAAACTTCGCTGGGCGGTCATGCAGAATTGAACGGCGAAGATTTGGCCGCCTGGTTGGCCGGCCGCCGGGCGCAAATTGAGCGCGGTGAGTTGGTCTATATCGCTCATCAAATGGACTTCCTGGTGAAACTATAGGGTGCGTGGTTCGTATATGCAAGCTGGAGGTGTGTCATGATCCATGCTTGTGAAGTTAACGGTCTACCCGTGCAAACTGGCGATATTGCCTGTACGATGAATGGCAAGCCAAATATTTTTCCGGGAGAGTTCTGGCGCCTGGTCGGCAGGCTTGTGCCTGGTGATGTGGATCACATAGCCAATTATATTGGCCCGGAAGGCCGCTTCGTGGAAGCCGGCGCGTTGGGCGTCGTGACTTTCGAGATCCACGGTGGATTTTGGCTATTTTTTATCAGCATCCACAACCAGGATTGTTTTGATTCTCTCATTCGCGGCCTCATTTTTAGATAGAATATTCGAAATCGATTTAATTGTCATCGCTGCTCTTTTGAAATCGGACCTCAAGTTTGCCGAGGTAAAATCTGCAATCGTTGTCAACGGTTGTTGAGATTCGATCAGTCCCATCGTTTGGAATTTCTTCAGGGTGCTATTCAGGCGCCCGTATCTGACTCCCAGCCAGCTGGCCAGGTCAGCCTGGCTGATCGATAATTCGAGTTTGTCAATTTGATTCTCTACCCTGCCTATCAATTTGTCGGATAGATTTCTCGCGATGACGGATCGCTTGAGCCAGATCTTCCATTCGAATGTCTTCCGGAGCGGAGATGCCATATAGTTCATCGTGCCACCTGTGTAGATAGGATGACACTCCGCCGCCATTCAGGTAGATCACGCGTTTCTTCTCGAATGGTTGTCCCCAGGAGGAAGATGCGAGTTGCGAGATCAACCTGGATTTACCCGTTCCCGGCTGTCCGAAAATCACGATTGGGCAATTAGAGATACTCGCATGATCTAACAGACTGGTCAATCTGGTAATAATATTTTCTTAAATGCCATCCCAAGCGGAATTTTGCGGAAGCACATGCAGGAATTGCTGAACCTGGTCGAGAAATTATTGGCAGAATTATGGGCGTTGCGAGAAGAGAAGTATTACTCGCCCTCTACTGGAAAGACGTACCTTGCAGAACTTCCCCAAGGATATGAAGGGCAATATGGTCCGGGGGTGAAAGCGCTGGCAGCGGACATGTACTTTGAAGTTGGGGCAAGTGAGCCGAAAATCCTGGGCTTTCTGCATCGTTTTGATCTAAAGATCTCGAAAGGTAGGTTTTCCAACCTGCTGATTAGGGGCCAGGAAGTGTTTCACAAAAAAAGCGATGCGCTGTACGAAAGCGGATTACGCAGTTCAAGATACCAGCAAACTGA
>CAZHWV010000278.1:0-3456 GCA_964536185.1 uncultured Anaerolinea sp.
TTGCATCAGCGATGTGCAGAAAAGGAATTTTGATGGCGGCTTGAATATCATCTGCCACAAGATGCATGGTATTGGTGCAAAGAACAATAAAATCCGCACCACCATTTTCCAGATTTTTTGCTGCTGCAATCAAGATTTTGGCGGCTTCTTCCCATTTTCCTTGATGCTGAAGAATTTCTATCTCTGCAAAATCAACCGAATACATGATGCTTTTCGCTGAGTGAAGCGCGCCGAGTTTTTCTTTGGTTGTTTCGTTGATAATGCGATAATACTCAATCGAAGATTCCCAACTCATACCGCCGATTAGCCCGATTGTTTTCATATTCATTCCTTGGAATTAGGTACGGAAATGGAAGTTCAATAAGTGTTTGTGTTGGTAAAAGCGCGAGAACCAGCCTACGAAAAAAGGGAGGAGGCAAAAAAGCCGCTTATAGTGAAACATAGTTTTTAATCTCAGTGAGCAATGCTGCCCTGCCTCGATTTCTTAAGCAACTTTCCTCGCAAATTGTTCCAGCCATGTTTCATGAAGATTGTACCAAACAGATGATGACTGCCCAAGTTTCGCAATTTGCCTGGGATGTGCGAGCGGTAACACTTGTATTTCCTTGCCGCCAACTTGGGCGTTATGCAGTCGCCCATAGGTTTTGCTATCACGCCCAAAATCTGCGAGTTTGTTCCAACGATTATCAAGGTAAGTTAGAAACCATTGAATAGGCTTGTCGCCGAGCAATATTAGAACTCTTGCTTCGGACTCGATAAACTCGTCCATGATCGCTATTCTGCGATTTTCAGTGGTCATTATATTCGGGATAGGTGGAATTGATGGATTAACTAATCCATAGTGTTGAACAATTGGCAAATACGCCCGTTCAATGGCTCGGATTTGAGAAGAGTTACCACAACTATAGGGCACTAAATCACACAACCAGACTTTTTGTCGGTCCAATCCCATAGGATTCAGAATCAGGTTATCAAGCGCCTGTCCAGAGGGACCGTTGAATTCATGTCTTGCTGGTATGAGTTTCCCCAATTCTTTGGGTATTCCTATTTGCTGAATGATGGATTCTGCGTTTTCACCACGCCAAAAAACAGATGGTTCACTCGCAACAGCCAAGGCATTGACAACAGTATTTTCGCTTGTATCTATCCAACGTGCGTGAACTGCGCTTGCATAAACGCCTAAAACAAAAACGTCCTTTGGTGTGCGGTCTGTTTGCACAACTTCTTGGACTGGCTGACCGAAAGGGAATGTTCCAATTTTTGTACCGCTATTTGAGTTGGCTACGGTCATTGGTAAATAATCTCCCTGGGATATGACATCAGATAAACACCATGATTAAAGGAATATTGTCAGCGTGGGCAGGCTGTCGCTGGGTTGGGCTGCCAGCTACCTGGCGGGCTGACACTTACCAGGACTGGATTCGCTTCGCGATAATATACCGCATCCTCGCGCGGAATTAGGCGTATTTCTGCCCGATAAGACAATTTCACCAAAAAACATTTAAAATTAGCCCCACAATATCAAATTGCCCGGAATTGATGGCATTGAAGTGTTAAAACGTGTTCGCGAAAGCCCGATCACACACCGGCAACCCGTTGTTATTCTTACATCTTCAAAAGAGGAGCGCGATATTGCATCAAGTTACGATCTCGGTGGCAACAGTTACATCCGCAAACCGGTTGATTTTAATCAATTTGCGGAAGCCATACACCATTTGGGACTATCCTGGTTGGTTCTGAACGAAGCGCCCCCGACAAGATGAAAAGGTTCTGATGTCTTCAATAAATGTAATTATTGTCGAAGACAACCCAACCGATGCTCAATTGATCGTTCGCCGCCTTCATAACGAGGGTTTTCAGTTCGAATGGACGCGCATTGATGACGAAGAGAGTTACCTGGCCGCCCTGGATGCAGGCAGTGACCTGATATTGTCTGATTGGTCTTTACCCGATTTCAGTGGCCTGAAGGCGCTGAAGATTGCACGCGAGCATGAACTGGATACTCCCTTTATCATTATCTCGGGCAGTATCGGTGAAGAAGCTGCAGTGGATGCTTTGCACCAGGGCGCTTCTGATTATCTACTTAATGATCGCCCAGAACGCTTGGGGCCAGCTATACGGAATGCTTTGAATGAGAAGCAATTGCGGGACGAGCGCAAACGAGCCGAAAAATTGTTATTGGAAACAAGCGAGGAGCTTCGCGTAGCTTATGATGCTACCCTTCAAGGTTGGTCCAATACTCTCGAATTACGCGATCATGAGACTGCTGGTCACAGCCAGCGGGTAGTCCAAACCACATTAACTATTGCCCGCTTGATGGGGGTTCCATCCGAAGAACTCATCCACATCCAGCGCGGCGCATTGCTGCACGATATCGGCAAAATGGGCATCCCCGACAGCATTCTGCTCAAACCTGGTCCATTGACCCCAGACGAATGGGATATTATGCGCCAGCATCCGATTTAGGCTTATCACCTGCTGTCGAAAATCCCATACCTTTTGCCTGCGATGGATATTCCGCATTATCACCATGAACGTTGGGATGGATCTGGTTACCCCGCAAGACTTCAGGGTGAGCAGATACCTTTAGCGGCGCGGATCTTTGCTGTGGTCGATGTGTGGGATGCGCTATCCAATGACCGTCCTTACCGAAAGGCTTGAGGGGATGAGGCTGTTGTCCAGTACTTGACAGATCAGTCTGGATTACATTTTGACCCGCAGGTGGTGGAAGCGTTCCTTGTCTTATTATCTGCCGAGCAAATGAGGTAGGCACAACATCGCTTGGCACGGCAAATCAACTCCTTGTAGGTGATCGTCCAGGTCTGGATGTACATATCGACCGCCGCGATATCATCGTGCTTGCTACCATCCTTGTTGATTTTCGTGATGATGGATTTTTCGACCACTTTCACAGAAGTACCCTTGATCAGCATTGACTGATCGTCCTCACCGCTGAGATGCACGGCGCCATTATCGATGCCGGAAATTAGCAGTGTGACATGGCCGACCTTGATCGACTCAATCGGGTTGAAGGCTTCGCCAACGGGGCGAATGTCGGTGGGATAAACCCTTCCCACCCGCATTTTTCATTTCGTGCGAGGGCGCCAGGCTTACCTGGGTAACCTGCTTGCCAACTAAATTCAGTTCCATGTGTAGCATCCAAGAAAAAATAAATTTCGACTGACTGAAAGCCAGACGGTAACATTGTTTTGCCTGGGCTACTCAATTTCCAGCACCTCGGCCAGGGCAAGAGTCAGTGATCGCAGGGTTCTGGCGCCCAGGCTGCCCAACTTGCGGGAAAACCTATCGACCGAGACAGAGCGCATTTGGAAAGCGTCACAAGCGGAGGTTTTTACCAAGCCATTCTGGTCATCGGGCGTTACCTGAACCATCCAGGGCGCCTCGACATAACGGGGTTTCCAGTCAGTGAGTGGAACAATCACCCGAAGAGGCAGA
>CAZHWV010000279.1:0-3456 GCA_964536185.1 uncultured Anaerolinea sp.
GAATCACATCTACGTGGTTGTAGTCAGACTGCTTGGCACGGGGGCCTTTTGTACCTTCTGGCTCATACAAGTAGTCAGTGTCTGAATAATCACGGATGATGTTTTTCAGCAGACCCAACTCTTGCTTCAATGCAAAGTGCACACGGGCCTGAACAGCCGTCATCACCTTGAGTTGTCTTTCTAACAGTGCCAGTGTTGTGCCGACAGGAGCGTTGCCACTCATGTCAGACACCTTCATGTCAGCGGTAGCGGCAAACCTGCGGCCTTCTTCCACAATGTTTTGAAGCAGTGTGTACAACGTCTGACTTGGCTCTTTGTATGGAAGCGGCAAGATGTTGTCGCGTATCGTGCCAGAGCCTACATCTACGTCTCGGAATTCACCCGGTGCGATGGGAGTGTCGTCGCCCTTGATTCGCAGGCCACGTGTCTTGAGTCCGCCGGGCAAGTTGGCAAGCGTTCCGGCATCGATGAGTTGCCGCATGAGGGATGTAGCGGATTTAGCAAAGCCTCCGATAAGATGGAAAAGCCCGAAGCCGTAAGCTCCAAAACCCGGGATATATTGGTAGTGCACAAAGTGCTGACGCTTAAGTTTAAGTGGGTCATCTTCCTCCCAATTACGGCGAATAGCCAATACATCGTTAGTACCTTTGATGAGTGTTACCACGTACGGCAACATGATGCCAGTGGGTTCACCATCATTTTCATCTTCAAAGCCTTTGAGGTCTAGGTCAACGTGGCACTCATACAGTGTGTAACGTTCATCATTCAGGTCACTAAAGCCTGTCTCTTTGTCTTTGGCTTTCTGAATATCACTGATGGATTTATCAGGTTCAGACAACTCAATATCACGATAGAACCCAGCTTGTTGTAGCTTGAGAATCTCATTCTTTGTCTTACGCATCACGTGTGTAATGCGGTAGCACGTATCCATCTCTGTTGTGCCATACGGCAAGATGATGTCTTCCGCAGGGATGAAGATCGAAACCTGACGTCCCAAATTGGGATCAAAGTACACCTTCTTAAATGCTGAACCTGTGGCTGGCAGTGACCACAACATGCGCTCATGCTCTGGGCGGAACTCAACCATCTTCTCTGTCAACTGATAGTTCATATCATCTTGAACACGGGCGGCGGCTTCCTTCTTCTCAGGTGTCTCCTTACCAATGATCTTGGTGCGCACTGGCCCTTGCGCGGGGAACGTCTCAGTGATTGTCTCCGCTTGGAAGCGAACAACCGCTTCTGTAATCATGGGGTGGAACACACCTGACGCACCGTTCCAAGGTTCTGTGCGCTCTTCCATCTGCAAGCCCAGAAGTTTCAAACCTTCTGTATAGGCTTTCTCCCAATCCTTGCGTGAGGCTTTGTCGTTGTCAATGTCAGAGCACAACTCACTTGCCATAGATTGCAGTGCGCTATCAGCTACTTCATCGGCCAAGTTATCAGAGAAGGTATCATCATCTCCCTCACCGATGCTGATCTCCATGTTACCTATTGAAATGTTGACTTCTTCAGGGTCAACAATCTCAATCTCAATCGCCTCTTCGTCTTGCGCTAACGCGTCAATCCCTGTGGGTTGTTGGTACAGTGCTTTGTCGATGTTGGTAGCCATATCAGAATTTCTTTCTCAAAGTTGCACGGTTAGTGCTGGGGTCGTATTTGTATGCCGTTGGTTTGTTGCCGCTGCGTTTGCTTTCACGGTCAATGGCGCGTTCTTTGGCAGTCATAGCATCTCGCACTTTACCGGCTTCTGTCAAATTGCCTTGTGCGTCCACATGCCCCCGCTTCTGGAGGATGGACATCGCTGATTCTTTGGAGCCAACCTGTGCCGCCAAGCGGTCAACTAGCTGGTTCTTGCCCATAAACTTTTGTGTTGCCATATTAGTAATACGCCGCCTTACGGGGCATAGATAAAATGTCATCCTTCTCGTCGCTGTCCAAGCTGATGAATCCACCATTCCTGAACCGAGCTAACGCCATACTTGTGCAGTCGACCATGTCGTCATGATCTGACGCGGGGAACGCAGCCACCTGCTCCACAACTTCCTCTGCCCAGCGCCTACCCGCAGGATACCAGACCATGCCCGATCTGAAAATATCCGACACTGCATTCAGTCGTGCAACTTTATCACCTGTGCCCCTGTGTGGGGTGAACTCTTGGACAGGAATTCCCATGCGCCTGAACTCTTGGAACAGAGGCGTACCGCTGGATTTCTTCTCCACGATGAACGCATCTGGCTCCCAATCCCTGTACTCTTCCAGTGCCAAGTCTTTGAGTTCAGCAAACTCCACCCGTTTGTTGATGGCGTTCATCAGGATGATGTGGGGCTTCTCCCCTGTAAGTTTGTGGGTGAACACACCCCATGTGAGCAGTGCTGTAAAGTCAGCGCGGTTGTTCTTCTCAGCCGCCGCGTCAAGTGTCATGATGACAAACTCAAGCTCTGGCGGGTCTTCCTCTTCCCACTTCATCCACCACTCGCGTTTGATGATCGCACCTTCTTCGCTGGTGGGTTGTTGCTGATACTGAGCGTTCCACTGGAACGAGGGCATCGACGCTTTAGTTCTATGCAGGGCTTCAAGGTCAAAGAACTCAGGCCACAGCGCCCTCTCTTCTGGCGTGTTCTCGTTGAATATGGCTGGGAACTCGAAGAACTCATACTTATCAGACTCTTCGTTGCGAGCCATGTCCTTGGCCATCATGCCAATCAGATCGTTGGGATGCCAGCGTGTATGCACAATCGCCATCCGGCCACCCGGCATCAGACGTGTTCGAGCACCAAAAGTAAACCATTCGTACGCCTTTTGGAACACCTCGAAGTTGCCGTTCAAGATGTCCTGCTCAGAGAACGGATCGTCAACAATCAAGAAGTCAGCGCCTCGGCCTGCAAGGGCAGAGCCAACACCGCAGGCAAAGTACTCACCACCTGAGTTGGTGTTCCACCGACCAGCAGACTTGCTATCCGCCGCCAGCGTCACCGTTGGGAATATTTCTTTGTACATCTCTTGGTCGACCAAGTTACGCACCTTGCGTCCAAAGTCAACGGCCAAGTCAGTGGTGTGCGACACCATAAGAACCTTCTTATCAGGGAAGTTGCCAAGGAACCATGCAGGGAAATAAACCGATACCAAAAAAGATTTGCCGTGCCGTGGTGGGATAGAGACAGCAATACGATCCTTGCGGTTAAACGCCATGTCTTCTAATAGAGATGCCAATCTCTTGTGATGCCTGCCGATCTTGTAGTCAGCGTTCATCTTCAGGCAAAACTCTAGCAGGCTACTGCGGGCAATCTTTGCCGCTTCCCGTTTGGTTAACTCTTCCAGTGTGGCATCGAACGATTCCAAATCTATAGGGTCTAGTTTGGCTAAATCTACGTTTTGTAGATCCTCGATGGTGAACTCGGAAAAATCAATCATCGGTGTTTGTACGTACTAACGTAGGCGTGCCCAGCACATCCGCCT
>CAZHWV010000280.1:0-3316 GCA_964536185.1 uncultured Anaerolinea sp.
TTGGCAAAAGCAGGTTTGAGTTTGGCAAGCGATTCCATCGTCGTATCACGGCGCGGACGTTCGTCCATCTCCACAAGTTTGGGGTCCCCTTTATTTTGCGGAATGGCAACTGGCACAATCTCCCGTCTGAACCTGCCTGAATCGATCGCAGCAATTGCCAATTGATGCGATCGAACGGCAAAGGCGTCCTGCTTTTCACGGGTGATATGCGGACGTTCCTTCGCTATATTTTCAGCAGTCTCGCCCATTGAATCTGTACCATACATTTCCTTCATTTTTGGATTCGGATATCGCCAACCGAGAGCTGTGTCATACGCTGTAATATTTCCAAATGAATATCCGCTTTCAGATTTGGGAAGTGAATACGGTGCGCGGCTCATGGATTCAACTCCGCCTGCAATATATATGTCCCCATCACCCGCCTTGATCGCACGCGCAGCCATATTAACCGCATTCAAACCCGAAGCGCAGAGCCGGTTCACGGTCACGCCACCCACCTCAGGAGGCAGGCCAGAGAGCAAAACTGCCATGCGTGCCACATTGCGATTATCCTCCCCTGCCTGATTCGCACATCCAAAAAACACCTCCTCTACAAGACCAGTGTCAAATGGGTTGCGTCCAAGTATGGTTTTAATGACATGCGCCGCCATGTCGTCGGGGCGGACAGAAGCAAGGGCGCCACCCAACGCGCCAACAGGTGTGCGGATTGCATCAACGATGACAGGATATTTCATTTTGCTTCTCCAATTTTGAAATTCTTTTGTCCATCATACATACCCTTGTAAAAAGACTCAAAAAAACCATTTAAATAAAGTCCAATACAACAAAAAAATCAGGGCTTGTTTTTCAGGCTGGCATGTACAACAGGGAAATTCTTTTTGAATTTTACCACCGCAAAATTTTTCTTCTCCCTTGACAAAGCTAAATAGATAAAATATAGTATCAATACTATATGACTAATACTATACTACAAGGAGAAATATGTCCTTAAAACACGCCATCCTCGGATTCCTATCCTACAAGTCCCTCTCAGGGTATGACTTAAAAAAAGCCTTCGACAAATCGGTACGACATTTTTGGAGCGCCAACCAGAGCCAGATCTATCGTACCCTCGCGCAAATGACGGATGAAGGATTGGTCGAAAGAGAGGTTGTCGAGCGCGAGGAGCGGCTCGATATGAAAATCTATTCCATTACCAATACGGGGCGCTCCGAACTACATAATTGGCTCGCTACTCCCCTGCCCGAAAGGGAAACCCGAGAACCATTTCTCATACAGATTTTCTTTGGCGGCACACTATCCGATGAGGAATTGCTTAAACTATTACATCACGAAAGTAAATCTGCAAAAGAAAACCTGCTCGCCTACAATGCCATTTATCAGGCAACAGCCGCACCGCGCGTCGGCGAAAGCAGCACCGATGCGCGTTCCATTTTTTTCAGCCTGCTCACTCTTGAGTATGGAATGGAGAGCAACCGCGCACTGCTAAAATGGTTGAATTCCGTAATTGAACGGATCGAAGTTAAAAACTACTCGCCAAAGGCTATCAAATGAACAAAAACATTCGCAACATCATCATTTTTTTTTTTTTTACCATAGGCGGTGGCTGGCTTGGCATCTGGCTCAACCAAGTCACGGGCAACACGCAACCACCCCTGCAAAGCTTGGGGGCGTTGGTCTGGCTGATGTCTCCAGCACTTTCTGGATTTTTACTGCGGGCTATAGCAGGGGATGGATGGAAGGATTCTGGCTTTGGACTAAACCTGCTATCAGGTTGGAAGTGGTATCTGGCGGCGATTCTGGTCTATCCGCTCGCCGCATTGATAACTTTTGGCATGGCAACCCTCTTCGGCTTTGTCTCAGTTGATGGGTTTGCAACGCAAGGCATCAACGCATACCTTTCGATCGCGGGCACGATGTTCCTCGGCTCCCTGATGAAAAACTTCTTCGAAGAATTTGCCTGGCGCAGTTACCTGACACCACGTCTTGATGCCGCTAATATTCACCCTATTCTGAATCATCTCATTACAGGTATATTGTGGTGGTTGTGGCATTTGCCCTACTATTATTATTTTCTTGACCGTTTCACTTTGCAAAGCGCCCTTACGACCAGCATCCCCGTATTTCTTGTCCTCGGATTTTTCAGCATGTTCCCCACCGCAATTCTTTTCGGTGAACTGCGCCTACTGAGCAAATCCACATGGACGGTATTCCTCCTGCATAACATGATTAACGCCTTCAGTATGCCGCTCATTATGAATGGCTTTATCAAGGTCAACGGAACGATGGGCGTGATTTTCACCCCGACCAACGAAGGAATTATCACATCCATTCTCATGGGCGCAGCAGGACTGTACCTCTATCAGCGTAGAATGAAACAAAACAAAATCTAAAGAATTAATTGAATGCAATAGGAGCGTGATGAAGCTGTCTGCCTTTTTCACCCATAGTCTGCACGACCCACGAATTACGCGGATTTTATCTGCCGCCCTCGCTGCTGTTGACCCGGGGGAAGCAGTTCAACAATACTTGCAAAATCATCCCCTGCCCCCCGCACGGCGCATATTTGCTTTTGGGTTGGGAAAAGCATCCATCCCGATGACTTCGGCACTCTCACAGCTAATCCATCTGACCGATAGCCTAATCGTTACCAAACATGCATCGCCTATAGAGATTCAGCCTATCACCGTGCTTATTGGTGGACACCCCGTTCCAAACAATGACTCTCTACAAGCGGGCAAAGCCGCCCTGGACTTTTTCTCCATGTTAGACGAAGACGACCTGCTGGTCTGCCTGCTTTCTGGAGGCGGCTCGGCGCTGATGACTTGCCCACATGTTGCGCTCGAAGACTTGCAAGCCCTCACCCGTTCCCTTTTGGCGTGCGGCGCACGCATTGACGAGATCAACACCCTGCGCCGACATCTTGACCGAGTCAAGGGCGGCGGGCTGGCGAAAGCCACAAAGGCGCGCGTGCTAAGTCTCATCCTTTCAGATGTGGTGGGAAACCCGCTCGAAGCAATTGCCTCAGGTCCCACTGCCCCAGACCCATCCACCAAAACTGATGCGTTGCGGGTGCTGAAACATTATGGCTTAATAAACAACGTCCCTGCAAGCATCCTGCAGGCATTGGAAAATACTCCTGAAACCCCCAAAGCAGGCGACAGGATGTTTGCCCGTGTGGAGAACGTGCTGGTGGGTAGTAATGCGCTTGCAGCTCAGGCAGCTCTAAATCAGGCAAAGTCAGAAGGTTTTTTGGTTGAATTTTTGGGTGATGACTGGCAAGGCGAAGCTCGCGAAACGGCAAAGGTTTTATGTG
>CAZHWV010000281.1:0-3243 GCA_964536185.1 uncultured Anaerolinea sp.
GGTTCAAAAGCGTCCTGGTCGAAAAGTCGGAGGATGCGCTGCTCACCATGGCGGCATATATCGACCTGAACCCGGTGCGGGCGGGTTTGGTCAGGGATCCGAAGGAGTATCGATTCTGCGGCTATGGCGCCGCGCTTGGCGGCAACCATCCGGCCCGGCAGGGATTGCGACGGCTTATTCATGCGGTGACCGGCGGTGACCAGTTCACCTGGACCGCGGCGCAGACGGTATACCGGCAACGGCTGTACATCCAGGGCCGACAAAAAGGAGTGGATCCCGAAGGGCGACCAATCCGGCAAGGGTTCTCGCCTGAAGCGGTGGCGGCGGTGGTGGAGTCAGGCGGAATACTTCCCCTGCATGAGGTGCTCCGGTGCCGTGTTCGCTATTTTTCTGATGGTCTTGCGCTCGGATCACGCGAATTCGTGGATGGCGTATTTGCCAGATACCGCTGCCATTTCGGGGCAAAACGTCAAAATGGTGCGCGTGCCATGCGATTTGGTGAATGGCAGAAGCTCTGTACGCTGCGCGACCTGCGGCTATCGCCGATAGTCCGCTACAATAACGGCTGACACGCCCACGGGTGTCAGGCGTGCGGAACATATTTAGGATCTACACACCAGAGTCGGGCACTCTGCCATATTCATTTTATTGATCGTGCGTTATCGCACCTTCCGTATTCCCGTGTCATCCGACCGCCATTGCGTACCACTGCCGTATCGTTTCGCCAGACTCATCCCGTTCCGTAGCGTGAATAGGAGAGGAATTCAAACTATGTGTCTGTCCCGAATGGCGCTTAGATAAGCCCTAAATCTCGTGGCGTCAATGTTTTGCGACGTGTTGTGTCGGGCATCGAGCAGAATATAAGGATCCGTGAAATCTGTTGCATTCTCTTGAGGTCGGCTTGGACCTTGCGCCAATTTCCAATCGCCTCCTTCATGGCCAGATATTGTTCCCTGGAAAGAGCGACTGAGATTGTTTTCTTGGATTCTTTCCTCGTCCACTGATAGCAGGGGCCGCCTGCGCCAGGGCCGCGATCTTGGACATAGCCATGGCTGATGGAAGGGATTTTCGCCAGACGCTTCTGAAGGCGCTTATATTCAGATCGCAGTTTGGGGATGTCATAATTCATGCCAATTAGAGTAGCATTCCTGTCAATAGGGCGGTATATATACCGCCCTATGAACACACCCTATTTCCCAGTTTGGTGCCGGAAATTGGCGGCTTACGGGCGCAGGTCCGTTGTGAAGCGCAGCCAGTCTCCTGTGGAATTGCGGCAACAATGCGCCTCGTTTCTATCGCCTGATCTTCTGGATCCGCCACGGACAGGTCATGGCAGCCGAAAACGGGTCTTCGACATGGCCTTGGTGTTTTGGTGCTTCATCTGGCAGATGCTCCTGCCTAAAACCTCCTGCCGGGCTGTTGTGCGACAAGTACAAGCATTCTGCGAAACCGGCGGAACTCGCATTGACGAAAACACGAGCGCGTATTGTCAAGCACGGCAGCGCCTTCCCCTCTCGTGCCTACAGCGCGCCCTGGAAGAATCGGCTCGCGCGGCCGACAGGCTTTCCATCGAAGGAGTACCCGGATGGGATCGCTGCGTCAAGGCGGTCGATAGTACCTGTGTACAATTGGCGGACACCAAGGAAAACCGTTCGCTCTATCCGTATGCGCCGGGACAGCGTCCGGGGTGTGGATTTCCGGTCATGGGAATTCTGGGAATCTACTCGTTGGGTAGCGGAGCCATCCTCAAAACGGTCCAAGCATCTTGGGCCATTCATGACTACAAGCTGTTCAAGAGAATATGGCCTGAGCTGCAGAAGGGGGATGTCGTCGTGGGGGATCGCGCGTTCGGATCCTACGAGGCGTTTGCCACACTCCCGCTACGCGGCGTCGACTTGGTGTGCAGGCTTCATCAGTCCCGCGTGATCAATCTTCACCAAGCCAGAAAAATTGGGCCAAGCGACTGGCTCGTCTCGTGGTCGCGGCCTAAAGATTCCAAATTGAAATCCATGACCCAGCAGGAGTGGGCTCTGCTTCCTGAATCCATAACGGTCCGCATCATCCGCGTCAAGGTGTGCACCAAAGGATTCCGCACTAAAGAGGTGTGGATCTCCACAACCTTGATTGATTCCGCCGCCTATCCCGCCCTGAAAATTGCTGAACTCTATTTGCGTCGATGGAATTTGGAACTCTGCTTCCGTGATCTCAAAACCACCATGGGGATGGAGGTGCTCAAGTGCCAGACCCCCGTCATGGTGCACAAGGAATTGCTGGCTTTCCTCATCGCCCACAATTTCATCCGCTGCCTTATCGCTCAATCAGCCTCTATCCACCATGTCCCCATTGCACGGCTTAGTTTCAAAGGAACCGTCGATGCCACACGCAGCTTCTTTCAGGCCATGCGCCTCTCCCGCTCCGAAAAACAGGCCGGTCGCCTTTTTCGGCGACTACTGGAAATCATCTCCCTCGATGAAGTACCACTGCGCCCAGGACGACGTGAACCCCGTGCGGTTAAACGAAGACCAAAAAATTATCAACGCCTGCGAGCACCTCGACACTCATTCATGGAATGCCCCCACCGCACTCAATACAAGGCAAAACACCATGCTTAACTTAGCGCCATTCGGGACAGACACATTGTTATGCTATTTGCATTTTCGATGCAATACAACAGCACTTCGTTCGTTATATGTGGATAGATACGCGAACAAAGGGATTCTTCGGGAGGCGCTGCATGCGCACGGCACGAATCAAGGCAGACGGAGCCGGCTATTATCATTGTATGTCACGGATCATCGAGCGACGCATGATCCTGGGCGATGTCGAAAAAGAGCGCCTGCTCGATCTCATGCGCAATCTGGCTGCCTTCGGCGGGCTGGAAATCCTCACCTACGCGTTCATGTCCAACCACTTCCACATCCTCATCCACGTCCCGGAACGACAGGATATCCCTGATGAGGAGCTGCTCAGGCGGCTCCGGTTCATCTATTCCTCACCTGCCGTCGCCATGATCCGCGAACAGCTTCACGCCTATCGCCAGGAGGGAAACGAATCCGCTGCCGCGACGCTCCGGAACCGGTATACCTACCGGATGTACGATATTTCCGAGTATTTCAAGGCCATCAAGCAGCGGTTTTCGCACTATTACAATGCACGGGAAGACCGGACCGGACCGCTGTGGGATCAGCGGTTCAAAAGCGTCCTGGTCGAAAAGTCGGAGGATGCGCTGCTCACCATGGCGGC
>CAZHWV010000282.1:0-3234 GCA_964536185.1 uncultured Anaerolinea sp.
CTTTTCCCTTCTGGATGTGGCCTGTTACACGACCTGAAATGGCCAAAGTCCAGTTTTGAGTTGGATCGAAGATGTAAACATTCCCCTTGGATAAAAAAGCCATTTTGTTAAGGGCATAAGACCATCCCGAATTTGATATTTCATAAGTGCTCAGTTCAGGATAGGGAATCGTTGCTGACTTGCCTGAAAGGGTGAAGGCTCCATTTTTGCATAAAAATGTTTTTCCATCTCCCGCCCAATAAAGGAAACCAGAACAGCCTACAACGTTGCTTGAATTGGATAATGTATCTTGAATATACAGTTTATTTGTGAGTGGCCAAGAGTCCACCCTGGCTGTTTTACAGGTCCATATTCTTTCTTTCCATGATTTCAATTCGTATAGTACTGTTTCGGCTTTGCCGAAAACCGACAAAAATTTCATTGCATAATATTCAGTAGTAACAATTGATGCGAATATATCATAATATTCCCGTGGCTTGGAAGGATCATCCCAACAACCTCGGGACGTTGTATTTTCTAAAATTTTATCGAATGGAATTGCGCCAATTTTCGTTTGCTGCCCAATTCCATTCGAGGCAAATATTTGCGAACTTTCTAAATACAACAATGTGCCAAAGTTATTACTAATTACGTTGCTAAGTTGTTTGCTAAATGCATTCTGGTTTGAATATTTTCCGTTTTCAAAGGTATAAATTTCAGGACCTCCACAAAGTACGAATTGGTTTTTTTCCGGCAGCCAGACTGGCGGATTTTCACATTGTTTTTCCAGAGAAACCTGCTCGTTCGTTGAAAGGTTTAGTGCTTTTACCGTCCCAAGTTTGCCATCTTTCACAAAATACAGAACCCAATCAACTGGAAACGCACGAGTTGGAGCGACAGTTGACGTAGGCGTTATAAAGGGGGTTTCAGAAGGAACAACAATCGCCGGGGTTATCGTTAAAGTTTCAAGTTCAGCTGCATGCGCAAAAGGTGTTGAGGTAGGAACAACCAAAGCAGCGGGCGAATCTGCATTTTCGGCTGGCAAGTTTATATTTGTTAGGGAAACTGGTCTAAAACCACCATTATTGATCCAGCTAAACATTCCTGAGACAATACCAATAACAACGACAATTATTCCTATTGGCCAGTATTTCATTATTCCAGGTTTGTTCTGAATAGCCTGGTATTTAGAATTAAGTGTTTCCGCCCTGGTAATCTCGGGATGTTCGATTTTTTGATCAGATCCCGATTGGATGATATGCCCATCTTCTAGCCCATAGCTGGTCGGAGTATTGACGATAAAATCGTCACTGGTTTCTTTGTCATTCGAATTAGGCTTGGTTGGCAGCGAAGAGGGTTTTTCAAGCCCCAAGGAGTTCGCGAATAAATTTTCTGGAGCCATACCCATGGATGCCAAATTATCAGCGCCGTCTGGTCTGGGTGTTTGCGCGTGGATTGGTTCTGAAACCGGTATAACTGCCAACTCAGCCTCAGTAGGCAAGTCACCAATCTTCATCGGTGGCGCCTGCGTTCTTTGTGCAGGCATTTGAGCGGGCGATTTTTCCTGGTCCGATGAGAGGCCTTCAATCGCGGCAGCAAAGTCTTCCATGCTTGCATAGCGGTCTTCGGGCTCCTTGGCCAGGGCTTTGAACAATACGCGCGCAACGCTCTCCGGAAGATCCGGCATAAACTGACGCGGATCGGGCAGGGGGTCGCTGATGTGCTTGAAGACGACTGCCATGGGTGTATCGGCGGTATAAGGTTTGTGGGCGGTAACCAGCTCGTAGAAAACGACCCCCAGCGAATAAATATCTGCGCGCCTATCCACCGGACGGCCCATGCCTTGCTCGGGGGCCATGTATTCAGGTGTGCCGATGCCTACGCCAGTACCGGTCAGGGTCTGGCCCGATTCTGTTTCAAGCAGCTTGGCGATGCCAAAATCCGTGACCATGGGCTGGCCTTTTTTGGTCAGCAAGATGTTGGCGGGTTTGACATCGCGATGGATAATCTTGTTTTCGTGGGCATATTCCAAGGCGCTCGCCACGGGGATGAGCAGGCGAGTGGCTGCCTGCCAGGTCATGGGCAAGCTCATGCGTTCTTTGAGCGTGCCTCCTGGCAGGTAATCCATGACCAGGTAGGGGACTCCCTCGTGCTCGCCGAAATCGTTGATGTGAACAATGTTGGGATGGGTCAGCTTCGCCAGCGACTTGGCCTCGCGTTCGAAGCGTTTCAATACCTTTTCCAGTGCTGCCGGTGGGAATTGGTCAATGCGAATGATCTTGACCGCCACATCGCGCTCGAGGCGCGTGTCATAGGCTTTGTAGACAGTAGCCATACCGCCCTCGCCGAGCTGCTCGAGGATGTGGTAGCGTCCAATGGAATGTCCAATCAGATTGCTCAAATCGACCCTTTTCTTGTCAGGTAGGGCTTACTGGAGTGCATTCAAAGGAATATTAAAAACCGGTCTTTCAGCCCTGCAGGTATCCCACTCTGGCATAACCAAATCCCTCTCGTAATTCAGACAAAACTGATATAATTAGATTGAGCCGGTGATGGGCAGTGATAAGCTGCGAAGCCGAACACACCGAAACAGGCAGCCGCTGATGGCTGTCTGTTTGCGTATTAATACAAATGAATCAACTTGCTGATTGACATTGTACCAGAAGATGTATACAATGCGTACATGGCACAAACATTCTATGATCGACCTGTGACTGTCCGCCTCGGACCGGATGAACTTGCGATACTTGAACAGATCCGCTCTGAGTTCGGGCGTCCTGGATTGGAATTGTCGATGGCTGACGCGTTCAAGGTGGCGCTGCACGAGTGGGCGCTGGCCCATCCAGTCAAGGCCGAGTCAGAGGTATAATTCAAGAACAGTACGGCAACCAGGTCCATGTTAGCGCATGGGGTTGGTAGACGGTGAGGCTATCATCGTCAAAGTGAATCGGCACCTTACCAACTTAATAGCATCTTAGCGATTGGTGGGCAGCGTGCCCACAATCCAACGCATGTTAAATCTAATCTATATAATTCTTTTACAGCACCTTGTTCAACTCAAGGGTTGTTATTCTTTAACCGATCCGACTGGGAAAATGAATGAAGCCGTTAAAGCAACCGGGTCCATGTTAGCGCATGGACCCAGTAGACTTTGAGGCTATCTTCATCCAGGTGAATCGGCACCTAGTTCTGACTAGCCGTAGAGCGGGTGACCGGATTCGGACCGGCGATATCTTGCTTGGGAAGCAAGCGTTC
>CAZHWV010000283.1:0-3213 GCA_964536185.1 uncultured Anaerolinea sp.
ACTGCAACATCATCATTTTTTCACCGCTGCTTTTCAGCGCCGGTGAGAGGCTTTCTGCCTCTGCTTTCCCAAAGAGACCTGGCCTTCCGCCTTGTCTCTTCATTGGATGGTGTCCATCGCAAGATGCGCCATCCCGTGCAGAGACCGGGACCATCCAATAAAGAGACAATTCATCACAGGAGGATATAATGCCTAAAAAGCCAGGCTTTGACGAGTATCAGCGCGTTGCAAGCGCCTATGACGAAGCATCGGATGCCGAGGCTTCTGGTGTGGCAGGCAAGCATGCTATACTGGTGGCCACGCTTCAAAAACTTGGTTATGCAGTTTACAGCAAGAGTGAAGCATTTCGTATCGCAATCAAAATACTTGGCGAAGCTGGGTGTCCGATTTATTTGGTTGCATAAATCGGCATTAAATGCTGAATTAGATTTCAATTGATGAGGCTGGTTCTGAAAAATATCTTTTCCAGCGGATTCAAAAGTTTATAACACGACTTATTTGCAGTATATTCACTCATCACAAGGCAGTGATGTGGCATAACTAAAGTGATTCAAGAGTCAGTATTTCCTTAATACGTTGGGCGGCACACCAAACACATTGACTAGAAAGGTGAAGGGATATGAATGACCAATCTCAACAAGACGATTCCCAAAACAAGAAATCAAGAATAATTGGATATGATGTTGCTAGGTCTCTGGCTATGATTGGGATGGTAATGGTCAACTATAAAGTTGTCATGGGGGCAAGTGAAAAAGGACCCGAGTGGTTGGTTTGGTTAGCGGGATTATTGGACGGACGCTCAGCAGCCACTTTTGTCATCTTAGCAGGTATTGGTATCTCCATGCTTTCACGTAAGGGACGCATGGCTCGAGATAGAGACCGAATTTGTCAAGATCGGAAGACGCTCTTCAAGCGATCAGTGTTTCTGTTTGTGGTTGGTCTACTTTATATTCCACTGTGGCCCGCAGATATATTGCATTTTTACGGGGTCTACATAGCAATTGCGGCGCTATTCCTGACAATTTCAGACCGTCAATTATGGTTCTTTGAGTGTTTGTTTAATTAATTCTGTATTTATTTTTGATTACGAAAAAGGTTGGGATTTTCCAACATTCACATATATTGATTTTTGGACGTTCTCAGGCATGTTTCGACATATTTTTTTCAACGGATTTCATCCTGTGATACCCTGGCTGGCATTTATCCTTATTGGTATGTGGCTAGGACGTCAGGATGTGAAAAGTATTCAAGTGCGCAGACGAATTCTCTGGATGGGTGTTTCGATGGCTACCGTGACAGAAACACTTTCCTTTATTCTGATCAAAATATTTCCTGGTGAAATTGGTTTCGCTTTTAGTACAACGCCAATGCCTCCTATGCCGCTTTATATCTTCGCAAGTGCAGGTACATCAATAATAATCATCATACTATGTCTGGAGCTTACATTTCGATACCCCAATGCTCAGATATTTCCCCCTCTCGTAGCCACAGGTGAGTTAGCATTGACTTTGTATGTCGCCCATGTAGTGATTGGAATGGGCTTTCTAGAAATTATTGGGCGGCTTGAGAATCAGACACTACAATTCGCTATCATATGTGCCGCCATTTTTTCTGCTTTAGCCATTGTGTTCTCACATTATTGGAAAAAACAATTCCGGCGTGGTCCGCTAGAATTGGTAATGCGAAAACTGACGGAATTAGGATGATAACAACGAAGGATGGAGGCTTGACGATGAGTGAAAAATACAAACCCGCCCAAGGCGATATTGTGAAAGTTGGTCACTGGAATGGCGTTGTATTGGATGCGCTTTTGTCATCTACCACTGGTAACACAATCTTCAAAATTCTTTTTGTCAAAAACGCATTCAAACAACAGGCTCCTGAATTGCTAGAACTGGAAACGCTCAACGAAATGGGCGGCGGGGTTTCGCTGTCTACGCGAGCCGCGCTCGACCTGGAAATTGCGCAATACAGAAAAGCAATCGAAATCCGCCTTGGCGAACTGGAAGCCTTACTTCCCGAAAAACTCCCCGCTTAATCAGACATCACATATTGCATGTTCACGAACAGAAGACTGGTTTTCGGTCTTCTGTTCGTTTATGTTGCCTAATATTTCACCGGAGGATACCGTCATGGAACAAAACAAAATCAATGAAATGGCGGCCGCTATCGTAGCCGCCAACGCTCACACGTCCGAAGAAATCATTGCTGCGCTCAAGGAATACTGGGCAGGCAAGATGGCTGTTATCTGGGATCGCTCCGATGTCCTCGGGAAAGCCTGGGAGCGCGGGATGCTGCTGACCAACGAGCAGGCAGACGATCTGCTCGAAGATCTGCGCCATTGCCACGATCCTGAACTCGGCATTACCTGGACAACCATCGAGTGCGCTCTGGATGAAACTGACCCCTTGGATATCGAGTTACTCAATCTTGCCAGGCTGGTGGATTACCCCGGCATCTTTCGCGTCTTCTGGAAGGAAAACAGCGTTGACCAGTCCGAAGTTTTCAACACGGGTAACCGCGACCTGTTCCACGCCCTGACCTTCGCTTCTCAGAAGGCCGATCAAGTCGAAGGCGAGGTGCGAGTGTGCGTCATCGATGCAGGCGATAACGGCTACCCCGTTGCTTGCTACGATAACGTAGACGGAAAGCTGGTCATCAAGAACGCCAGCGCCAAAGCGTAAGAATTCATTTACCGTATTCCACAACAGACAGCGCGAGTCCATCGACTTGCGCTGTCTGCTATTAACCCATAGGAGGAACTCATGCTTGCAACTCAAGCGAAAGTTAAGTTGTCACCCCGGCTGACAGATACCACCACGGTTCGGATCGAAGGCTACCTCTACCTGGTCGACTTCGGCTCGCAGAATGTCAAGCCCCGCTATCACGCCGTTCTGAAAAATGGACGCTGTACCTGCGCCCTGGGCATCAACTGTCCAGCCGTTGATACTGTCCGAGAGTATCGGAGAGATGGTGGCGAACAGACCCCGGATCCGCCCGTTGACTACTGCGCCGTCGCCCCGGAGAAGTGCCCGATCTGCTGCGCGCGCGTCTACGAAACCGGTCTTGTCCACCCTGATAAAGGGATCGAGTGGGTTTGTAATGCCAATCCCTGGCATTACAAACAGCGTCACTTAAGTCTCGTTCTCCAGGCGCGTCCAGCGTCACCCTGGCGTTTCCCGCCGGTGGTTGTGCGGTCTGGTATCCAGGTAA
>CAZHWV010000284.1:0-3163 GCA_964536185.1 uncultured Anaerolinea sp.
TCTGTCCCATTCAACTCCGGGTTGGCAGAACGGACAAAGGCAAGGAAGGCGAATGCGGTGAGGAATAAAATTTCGGTGGTAAGGATGAGGGGGAGGTTGGACTTGAGGAAATTTACGATTTCGGATTTTCGATTTGCAATTTGTGACTGACGGTTGAAAAGTGAAAAAGCACTTATTCCAATGATAACGGCCAAGGCGAGCAAGATTCCCCCCATATCATTTTGGGCTATACCAAGGGAAGCAAACAGCCAAAAGATATAGGCCCAGATCAACAACCCAGCAGTGCGCGACAGGGTATAACCTCGATCCACGAGCGCAGGAAAGAGGGTGAATATCAGCGGAAAGGTCATCCAGCCGAGCAGGGTGATGAGGAAATACCAGGTGATGAATGCAATCATATGTGACCAGTAACTAGTGAATGGTTATCAGGCTTCAGCGGTGAGGACTGGAGGGAGAAAAAAACTTCCCGATGCAGGATCAGTCTCAAAGTCGAGAATGGCGGAAACAGCGGACAGATTGATGATGCCAAAAATGTGTGGAAATTTATCCGATTCAGAAATACCCGGGGCGGGAAGACCGGCAGGTGGTTCCCACTTAAGCTCGGATATCAGTTTTTCTTCATCTATTTTTAACAACACAATATCATTTCGTCCGCCATAAAACGCGTTCGCCACATGTAAGACTTGCTTTTCAGTGGAACAGTGAATAAAGCCCTCGGTTTGCAAACTCGGTGTGATGTACTCGCCGCGCTTTTGAGCTTCGAGCCAATCGGCTTTTGATGTGATGTGTAAAATCAAGGTAGGATCCTTCTTTATTATTGCCAATTATTACTTACAAATCAGGCACTTGGTCGTTGAGACTCAGGGAATGACCTCGTAAATCATCGTGTCGGCGTCGCGATAAACGACTTTCCAGTATTTACCTTTATACTTTTTAAATTTTTCCAACCCATCAAGACCTGGGGCAAGTGGGGAATAAATGTTACGCTCCAGTTGTCCGACAATGATGTACTTGACATGGTATTTTTTGAGGAAGGCAAGCGAGGCATCGACGTCTGTCGTGGTGTAGAACACGCCAATTTCGGAGACCCGGTCGAAGATAGCATTATTTGCCAGCAATGCCCTCTGCTGCCGTTGATGCCAGTTCCAACCAAGAACTCCGGGCAGACCGGTATATGTTGTAAACCGGGTACACCAGCGGTATTCCGAGCAGTTGGCTTCGACAATGACCGGTGAACCCTGAACATTGTCTTGCATCCAGCGAATGGCGCGATAATCCTGGTTCAACTGCATATCTTGTCTTTCGAAATGCCGGGAATAATTCATAAAGGTCATACCGTCGAGGGTGCGCGGCCCTGAGGTAAACCGGTCGCTGATCTTATCTGTGGTGGCAGTGATAGTAAACAGAAACGCACCTGCCAGTAAGAGGTACAGACCCGTTTGATAGATTGTCCGCCAACGAAATTTCCAAAATGGGAACTCATTCAGCAGCCAGCCGAAAGCCGCTGCTGCGCTGACCGCAAACAGCATCCAGACTTGCATGTAAAGTTTGAAGACCGTGTTCATGCGTCCAATGTCGCCGCGCAGAGTGATGACTTCCACCGCCAGAGTCAGAGCCAGGCCTGTGCCGATCATTAACAGAACGCTGCGTTTGACTCCGGGCATGCCCGGACGCAGGAGCAGCGTTCCAGCGATTACCGCAAGCGGCAGGGCGATTAGCGCAACACGCACACCTTCCATGAGGAAGAAAACAAACAAGGCAAGCACAGCAGCCAGACCAAGTTCGATCCCCAGTTTGTATGGGTGCAGTTTCTTCATGTGAGAAACGGGCGTGGCAGCCATCCATTCGCGCACCTCCCAAAAAAGCCAAAAAGTAATAATGAAGAGGAACAAACCCCAGTGTGTTAAGTAGGAAGACAACGGCGTATGCGAGGATGTCCATGGGTCAATTTTATTGTAGGACTGACTGTACCAGAAATCAAACGGGAAATACATTAACCAGCCGAGCAGGTACAGCATCACAACAGCGGCAATGGAGAATAAGGCGCGTCCAAGCCAGTCGGGGAGGTTGAAGCGATTATTCCATTCGAAGTGGCGGTTAATGGCGTAGATCACGGCCAATGCGCTAAACGGAAAAAAAGTATATAAGTCCCAGGTGTTGGTGGGTTTTAATGCGCCGATCATCAACGCGCCGATGGCAAACGCTGTGACCCATTCTGCGAGGCTCATCTTTGCATGTGATTTGATAAATGACACTGCCCAGGCAATGATGAACAAGGTCAGCGGCATGACCAGCATGTGCGCATGCAGGTCGCTGTAGAGCAGGGTGAACAGTGGGAACTCGGTGATCTCATTGCCGGGTCCAGGAGGGATCACGCGGCTGGGATTCCAGTACCATTCTCCGCGCCCGATGGGCAGCATGGTGCCGTTAAATAAAAGCGCAACTCCCTGAAAAGCCCATGTCCACTTTTGCAGGATGGTCACATCAGCTGGGATGTTCCCGCCTGGCGCGGCCATGCGCTGCAGGGCGCGGAATATCATCTGGATTGTACCAAGGTTCCCCAGCAGGATGGCGAAGGTCGAGGCGGTCAATCCTGTCACAAATCGAATGTCATAGGTCGGAATTTCTTCACGATCGGCATTTGGCTCTTCATCTTTATTCAGGGCAGGCTTTTGATTTTCTGCGATTGAATATCCAACTGCAAACGCGCCGATCGCGATCATTGCAAACCAGGTTGGTAAAATAAAATTATAGGCAAGTGAAGGCACAATGCCAAGCAGCTTCACCGGTGTACCTGCCAGTACAAAGCCATAGTAATAATAATTGATGTATCCGCCCGCAAACCAGGGGTCATATGGCGGAAAACTCGTGCTCTTCAAGACTGCGTTGAAATATGAAAAGTCCATCGGTCTTTCGCCGCCCTTTGCTGGATGCCACATATCCGAGTTTCCGAGGCGGATCAGCAGGTCAATCAGGAAAAAAACGAGGAAGATGATTTCGACCAAAACAAAGAATTGACGGCTGGAATTCCACTCTGCTTTGAACTGATTCCTGCGAACCAGCCATAACCCGAAGCCTGCCGCAGTAATAATGGCAAATGCCACGCCGATGGAGACTCGTGTATACGGCACGCCGATGGAGCCGCCCATCCATGAGATCCACG
>CAZHWV010000285.1:0-3145 GCA_964536185.1 uncultured Anaerolinea sp.
GACCCATGATCTGGCAATGGTCAAAGAACTCTTCCCACGCACCGTCATCATGGATAACGGCGGAATCGTGGCAGATGGGCTGACCAAGGAAATCCTAACTGACATAGCCCTGCTCGAATCCCACGGGCTTGAAATGCCATAATGCGAACAGCAGAAAACGGGTTTCAATTTAACACAAAAGAGTCTCGTTTCGAGACTCTTTTGTGTTTCTTATACATTTACCTTTTTCTATAACCCGGCAGCCTGTTTCAGCGCCGCAGCTTTTTCGGTGTTTTCCCATGGAAATTGGATATCATCCCGTCCAAAGTGCCCATAGGCAGCCGTCTTTCGATAAATAGGCCGGCGTAGATTCAAATCACGGATAATGGCTCCTGGACGCAGGTCAAAAAACTGGTTAATCAGATCGACAATTTGCGTATCAGCGATCTTGCCAGTGCCAAAAGTTTCGACGTTGATCGAGAGAGGATGCGCCACACCGATGGCATAGGCCACCTGGATTTCGCATCGTTCAGCCAGACCGGCAGCAACTACGTTCTTGGCTACCCAGCGCGCAGCGTATGCAGCCGAACGATCGACCTTCGTCGGATCTTTGCCAGAAAAAGCGCCGCCACCATGGCGTCCCATACCACCGTAGGTATCCACAATGATCTTGCGCCCGGTGACGCCCGCATCACCCATTGGACCCCCAATTACAAAACGCCCGGTAGGGTTGATGTAAACATTCAATTTACCATCCACCATATCCTTGGGCAGAATTGGATAGATAACGTGTTCGCTGATTGCTTCCACGATTTCGGCATGCGAGATTTCAGGAGCGTGCTGCGTTGAGATTAGCACAGTATCGATACGTTTGGGTTTCCCATGGGCGTATTCAATCGTAACCTGGCTCTTACCATCCGGACGCAGCCAGGGCAGTGTGCCGTCTTTGCGCAATTCACTCAGGCGGCGGGCTAGTTTATGGGCCAGGTAAATCGGCATAGGCATGAGAGTATCGGTTTCATTGCAGGCGAAACCAAACATCATGCCCTGATCACCAGCGCCGACATGTTCAATATCTTTGTCAACCATTTCCCCGCTTTTATCTTCCATAGCGTGGTCTACACCGAGGGCAATATCAGCGCTTTGACTGGCAATGGCTGAGAGCACAGCGCAGGTGTTACCATCAAAGCCCTTATCGCTACTGTCATAGCCAATTTCCTTGACGACCCGGCGGACAAGTTCGTCAAAATTGACGAATGCGTTGGTTGTGATCTCGCCCAGAAGAACGACGAATCCGGTTTTTGTGGCGGTTTCGCAAGCCACGCGAGAATAAGGATCCTGCTCAAGACAGGCATCTAGGACAGCATCCGATACCTGATCGCAGAGTTTATCGGGGTGACCTTCGGTCACTGATTCGGACGTAAAAAGCAATTTGGGCGAATTCATAAAAGAGTTGCTCATCGATTTAGGTCTCCTTATAAAATAAAAAATGCCCCTTCCGTTGATCCTGAAAGGGCATTTTGCGCAAAGGCTCGGCTGCCCTCTCATCTCCCAGATGTTTTCTGTCGGAATTGGCACCGCGTTGCGATTTCCTATAAGATAATCAGGACGATGTGCTGAACACTTCGTCGGGATTTTTTTACCTACACTCTGGCCTGATCGCTTTTAAGCGACTAAACCAATTAGCAAGCATCTCATCGAAATAACAACCGGTTGTCGAGGCATCATAGGGCCGGTCCCTCCGCCTCTCTGGATAAGAGTGCCGTATTGGGGCTATTGAATTGTTTTGCGATGTTACCATAGGTCAAGATTGAAGTCAAATTATTCTTCGAAAGATCAGATTCTGGGGCAGCTCAATTTTTCGAAGACAACCCGCGCGCCAAGCTTGAATCGATTTGATATATAATATTTAAGCAACACCTTGATTAGTTTCCATCGAAGCATGAACAGGGCGCGTTATCCCGCTGCCAACATGTCTAAAAAGACGAGCTATCTGCCCCACATTCGCCCTTCAGCGAGGTCTGATGACCGAAACCAATTCGCAACCGGTTTATCGTATCACTGATCTACAAGAGACCGAGCGCCCTCGTGAAAGGCTAGAAGCGCTGGGACCACAGGCGCTATCCAACGCCGAATTAATCGCTATTCTACTGCGAGTAGGTGTACCAGGCGAAAATGCAGTACAGGTTGGGCAAAGACTGCTCCAGAAATTTGGCGGGATTCAAGGCCTGCATCGAGCTCCGTTTGTGGAGCTTTGTAAACAACATGGAATTGCAGAAGCCAAAGCAGCCCAGATCAAGGCAGCCATTGAGTTGGGCAGGCGCCTAACCCTGGAAGCGCCTGAGGAACGCCCTGTAATCAGTTCTCCCGCGGATGCCGCAGCATTGGTCCAGTATGAGATGAGCGCCCTGGAACAGGAACATTTGCGCGTACTTCTGCTCGACCGGCGCAACCATGTGTTGGAAGTGGTGGAAGTCTACCGCGGCTCGGTTAACTCATCCCAGGTGCGCGTGGGTGAGGTCTTTAAGGAAGCCATCCGCAAGAACGCATCGGGGATTGTCGTGGTGCACAACCACCCAAGCGGGGATCCGACGCCCAGCCCGGATGATGTGGCCGTGACGAGGGCGATCGTGCAGGCGGGGAAGTTATTGGATGTGGATGTGCTTGATCATCTTGTGATCGGGCAGGGGAGGTGGGTCTCGTTGAAGGAGCGGGGGTTGGGGTTTGGGTAAGACGCGGTGTCTTGCCATCGATAGCCAGCGAAGGTATGCTCTTTGCGTATTTCCAAAGAGCTCTATTCAGGAGTAGCGGTGGGGTAAACAATATCATCCCCATAACAGAATCACTTCGCCCCACCGACCGTAATGGGGCAGTTTTATGGTTGAGGCCATGCTATTGGGTAAGAATTTTCAGGTGCATTAATTTGTGATGATTCCCAATTTCTGATGTCAATCATTTGAATTGTCTGTGGGATTCCGGAAGACACAAAATATCTTTGAATGAAGACCAGTTTTTTACTATCTGGACTCCAGACTGTAACACCTGGATCAAAATCACCTTTGTTAAATTTTACTTTTGACTTTCCATCACGGCTAAAAATATAAAGAAATGGGTATCTTCCCAAAATTTTGGGGTAGATGAAACGGAAGAGAACGAGTAAACTTTG
>CAZHWV010000286.1:0-3139 GCA_964536185.1 uncultured Anaerolinea sp.
TGATTTGGTTATCTCAAACCACTTTGTCAGTTGATGAAACTATGGAAACTGTTGCGATCTTGAAGGAGCGTTTTCCAGATATCCAAGCACCTCCAAGTGATGATATTTGTTATGCAACTCAAAATCGCCAAGAGGCAATCAAGGTAATCGCGCCACAAGCAGATTTGGTCATCGTTGTTGGCTCGCAGAATTCAAGTAACTCAGTGCGTTTGGCTGAGGTTGCTTTGGAATACGGCGCAAAAGTTTCACACTTGATTGACTATGCCGAAGAGATTCAGGATCACTGGTTTGCCGATGTTGAAACTATTGGCGTGACCAGCGGTGCATCAGTGCCAGAGATTTTAGTTAAGGATGTTTTAGCGACTTTGGCCGAACATGGATTTAGAGATGTTCAAGAAGTTACAGCGGCGGAAGAGACTTTGCTGTTCTCGCTTCCACCAGAGCTTCGTAAAGATATGAAGGCAGCGGGTCAGAGTTAAACTCTAAGCCGTTAAAGGATCTGCTTTTGGTGGAAACTTTCCAAAGAAGTTAAACCAATACGAAAATGAGCGACCGATCAAGAGCGCAATAATTACAGTGCCTATTCCAACATCGCCACCGAGGAAATAGCCGACTGTTAACACCACAATTTCAATCATTGCACGCACCACAGTGATGGGTAACTTAGTTTTGCCTAAGAAGGCCAACATAATTCCATCGCGCGGGCCGGTACCAAGACCGCAGGTTATATACATCGCGCCCCCACAACCTGTAATGAACACCCCCAGTAACAGAAGCATGTAGGCCGTAGCGGTGTTGGTTGGTTCTGGAATGTAATCAACACCAATTTGTAAAACAAATGCGAAGAAAACCGTGTTGGCGATAGTTCCATATCCAGGCTTTAAGGAAAGTGGGATCCACATCAGAAATAGAGAAAGACTTACTAAAAAGAAGGAAATTCCAAGTGGTAGTCCCGTTTGAACAGAGATACCTTGGGCAAGAACTGTCCAGGGAGCAGTACCGAGATTGGATTGAACGGTAAATGAGCCGCCGATACCTAACAACATAATTCCGATTGTTAGCAAGAAAACACGCAACCATGAAAGATCCCACAAGCTATCGGCAGTCCAGCGCGTAATTGGTACTTCATGCTTTGGCGCAATGATATTGATGATTCTTTGCTGGTACCTCTTGAACCAACTATTCAATGTCAGACTCGTAAATCTTGATAATCGAGCTATGGTCTAAATCAGAGTTACCGTTTTCTATGTGTTCTTGATATAAATCAGACAAGAGTTGGGTCATTGGTAAATTCAATCCAGCACCATTGGCCGCCTGCAGTGCAATAAGTAAGTCTTTCAACTGAAAAGAGGACTTGCCGCCATCACTAAAGTTCCCTGAAGACAATTTGGGCCACTTGGTGCTTAAGGCACTTGAGCCAGCCAATCCACTTGAAATTACATCAAAGAAATCTTGATCTGAAATCTTAAACTTTCTAGATAAGGACAAAGCTTCGGCGATCGCAACTAAGTTTCCTCCAACAAGAATTTGGTTACATGCTTTTAAACCTTGCGCGGATCCAAGTGCACCTACATGCTTAATTGAACTGCCAATGACTTTAAAGAACGGAAGTAATCGCGTGTAATCGTGACTACTTCCTCCCACCATTATTGAAAGGCGAGCCTCTTGTGCTCCCACATCACCACCACTGACAGGGGCATCAACGGCGCGAGCACCTTTCGTCCCCACAAGATCATTGATTGTGCTCATGCTCTCGGGTGACACGGTTCCCATCACAACAAGCAGGTCATCTTTTTCTAATGTCTCCAGCAGCCCAGTGTTTAATACCTCCAGCACCTCATCGCAATTAGGCAACACGGTAAGAATTACTGCAGCATCAAATGAACCAAGGCTTTCAGCGATAGAAACGGATTGAGAATCAAGATTCAAATATTTCTGGGGATTTCGATTCCACACTTGAATCCGAAATTTAGAGCTCAAATTACGCGCAACGGGTTCACCAATTGCGCCTAATCCAATTACTCCTATTTCGTAATGATGCATTTAGTTGCTAACCCTTAATTTCCTTAAGTTTTGTAATGGCTTCAGGAGCGAGGGAAACATCACCAACCGGGAGCCGCATATTTCCTAGGTTGGAGTTGTTAAGTATCTTTCCGGCCTCTTTAACTGCAGAAATGATGTCCCCAAAGACAAATTCTGGCTTCAAGAATGAATTAACCGTATCGATAACAAACTTAAGTGTTTCCTCAGCCTCTTGTACTCGGCCCCCACGGTAGTTTCTGTATACCTCTGCCATTTGAGCAGGAAATAAATTTCCTAATCCACAAATTCCACCCGAAGCACCTTTTTGCAATGCTTGGATCAACAAGCTATCTGAGCCAACTAAGACTTTAACTTTTTTGTTAATGAAATCCTCAGCAGAACTAATGATGCCTGATGAATCCTTAACGCCCCATACTGGAATCTGTGATGCGACCGAACTTGAAATAGTCACAACCGTTGCTGGGATGTTGTATGCAATTATTGGGTGGGTGGTTTTACGAGCAATCAGTCGAAAAAATTCAATAAGATTCTCATCAGTTACTGGCCTGAAATAACTTGGCGCAGAAACCATGACGCCAGCGAT
Organism: uncultured Anaerolinea sp.; assembly: GCA_964536185.1. Classification (GTDB taxonomy): domain Bacteria; phylum Chloroflexota; class Anaerolineae; order Anaerolineales; family Villigracilaceae; genus UBA5195. The sequence continues at coordinate 2,627 of CAZHWV010000286.1, forward strand.
CGGAAGATCCTCAGCAAACTCTAGATATTCCTGAATCTCAGCCAGCGAATTAGAAATGATGGTGGGAATCAGCAATTTTCCATTTGTGATGTTTAAAAGGTCAGTTGTCACCCTCTTTTTTTCAGATAGTGACAGTGAGCTTCCCTCGCCAAAGGTTCCAAAGGGCACTAATCCGCTGACCCCCTTGCTCAGAAGCCATGCCCCATGCTCCTTGGTAGCCACATAATCCACCTTTTGGTCCTTGTTAAAGACGGTGAACTGCGGGACAAATAGACCCTCAATCATTGTGCGTAACCCCTCATCATTTTTGGGTAGAACTGCTCATTCTGCCCAGCCCGTCACCCCGTGTAACGGTCAGATAACTTCTAATAAATCCTTGCCATGACACTACCAATTGTGTGTCTTGGCACACTATAGTCTTGTCAATCGTTAACCGTTCACAAAGGAGAACACGATGAGAGTTAAGTCACGTGGCCGCTTTATTGCGGCCATAGCAACATTTGCTTTAGCAAT
>CAZHWV010000287.1:0-3103 GCA_964536185.1 uncultured Anaerolinea sp.
CGGTCTGACCTTTTTGCAATCAGGGCGTTGGCATAACAGACGAAGCCAACACATTTTATGATGAGGTAGGGTGTTGTCATGTGATTTCTCCTTGAGGTAATGACTAAAACGGGAGAAATCCCTTGTGCGGGAGGTTTCTCCCGTAAGGATTTGATGAGGGTTGAATGCGCCACTACTGCACGGTAATCAATTCAGCAGTTTGCATGTCAATGACTTTGACGGTCGGGATGTACTGGTCTTTGGTGGTGATCGAACCGCCGCCAGTCTCGTTTTCATGAACCTGGACAATCTTCTCGATTTTTTTGATAACACCTTTAATAACCAACTGCCGGCCATCTTTCTCTATGGCTCCGTTCATGTATCCTCCTGCCAGCATCAGAGCCAGGTGGCCGTTTGCAAGCGAAGTCAATGGACGGATATTATTGTTTTTGGTGGGAATAAGTTCCTTCAAAACATCTTGAAGAATCCCTGCCTTGTTAATCACTGGAATTGCTTCCAGTGGGTCAAGGCGATCTATACGGAAGTTTACCGGCTTGTCTGCCTTGGGAATAACGATTGGGGCCATAGTTTCCAGTGGCCATACTTCGCTTTGAAACTCCGCAGGTGGCATGCCGGCCAATTCTTCCAGATGTTCCTGGGTTGCTTTGGCTTTTTCCTCTGATATGTATCTTTTTTCTCCAAAGACAACACACTGCTTAAACATGGGAAATTCTTCGTCAGGAAATCCTGTCACCTGTACCTTGAAATTACGGGCCAGTGTCTTGGCACATGCTTTCAAGACATAATAGGGGATGACCAGAACGAGAATGCCACCAATCTGCAATGTCCGGATATAGGCACGCAAAAACTGATGCTCCAGCCTTCTGTCCAAGTTGTCATCTGAATTGATTGCGGTATCGTAGGGAGGGTTGAGATAGAGCAAGCCGAAGGATTGAGTGGATACTCTTGCCTCGGTAAGTGCATCACCCCATACTGCCTTGAAAAGCTGTGATTTAGCTTTCGTGGCTCGCTGGTGGTCAAGCTCAACGCCATAGGTTATGGTGCCCTGGCTTGCCAGTCGGGACAGAGTGTTTCCGTACCCGCAGCAAGGGTCTAATGCTCTTGCGTCTTTTTCAAAAGAAATTTTTGTTTTAAGCAGGGAAACGACACTCTCCGGTGTAGGAAAGAAACCTGCTTTTGCTTGCGATGCGAGTCGTGCCATGTCTTGTCTCCTTTTGGTTGAAAATAAAAAGGGCAAGACACTCCCGGCAGGGGATGTTTTGCCCCTGGTGGGTGAACTGGTTTTTACGTAAGATTAAAATGGAACTTCCTCGCTCGGCAATGGTGGGTTATCCCCATTATTGCCATGAGCAGCCGAAGGCGAGGCAGGTTCCTTATCAAAGTTTTTACCGCCAAGCATTTCCATGCTCTTGGCAATAATCTCAGTGGTGTAACGAATATTACCGTTCTCTTCCCACTTTCTGGTTTGCATCTTGCCCTCAATATAGACTTTCGAACCTTTCTTGAGGTGATCTCCGCAAATTTCGGCTAGTCCCTTCCAGGCTACAATTTTGTGCCACTCGGTATGCTCCTGTTGTACTCCGTCTGCATCCTTCCACCTTTCAGTAGTAGCGATAGAAAAAGTTGCCACAGCAGTACCTTTCTGAGTGTAACGAATTTCTGGGTCATTGCCTAAGTTGCCGATTACCATTGCTTTGTTCATGATGTTGTTCTCCTTGATGGGTTGTTGGTTTATGCCGCTTTTTGGATTTTTGGGATTGTCGTCTTGGCGGTTTTAATATCGAGGAATGAATACGAGCTTGATTCTTGAAATTCTTGCATCGTATGCCCCATCTCCGCCAAAAATGCTGTTAAGCGTCCGGTATCAGTATGTTGTCGCGTCCGAACTGCTTTAGAAAGGATGGTGTTGTTTACTTTGATTGCATGTCCGGCCTGATTCACTATTGAAAGTAAATTGGCCTTCATGGGTTCAATCTGTTTGTCCAATACCTTGCCCTGTTCCAGCAAAGATCGTAATTCGGTGACACAGTCTTCCAGATCAGGAACCTCTTTGGCTGCAAACCTGGGACAGGTGGTCAAATGATTACAATATCCGCAAAGCGGGCTGGGGTCGGTTGGTGGATTTTTTGGGTGGCCGAGTATCATGAACTGATAATCTGTCCAGATGGACGCCGCCCGGTCTTTCAATCCTTTGTACAAAATCTCATCTGGCGCATAACCGTTGAAAAATCCAATATCACCGCTTCCTAAATCAATGGCCAGAATTGCACCTTTGATCGTGTAATCGGGAAATTGTTCTTTTAACGCTCCCATCTGCATGTACAGTTGGGATTCCCAGGAGCTATACGGCCCGTCAGGAATGGCGCTAACCGATTTGACTTCGAGTACGGCTTTCAGTTTCGGTGCATTGAAAACAAAATCAATGTGGCACCTGATAGGAGTATTACCGCTGGCAATAGCCTCAACCTGTCGGTCGAAATTATTAAAGCCTGCGGCGGTCATTGCGTTTGCGACAATATCCTCGGCCATGTGTCCTCTTTGGAAACGGAGCAATGTGGCCAGGTCATGTTCGGCGGGATGTAAGCGATCAAGAATTACCTTTCGTGGGCAGTATCCAATATCAGATGCGCCAAGGTAGCTGCTTCGATCTCCCAGGGTAGTCAGGGTGTGTTGCTTTGCAAATTTTTGTAACCCGGTGAGCAGTGTGTTTTTGATATCCATGACGTTCCTCCTTAAAAGTGAAAATTTTGAGGGAGAACACACGGATTTCCCTTGAGGGAAGAGTGTCGCTCCCTCGTTGGGTGGGTGAAAATGCTGTAACCGGCTTATGTTAGAGTCAATTTAATGGGTCGTCAGGTCCTTGTACCAGTTTTTCTGCTCTTTATTCCATTTGAATCCTACCGCTTTTAATAGCTCCTTCTTATCAAAGACTTTGCCCATTGCGATAATAATACTGTCATGATGTTCGTATGTGATACCGTCAATCTTGGGCAGGGAAGCAGAATTGGTAGGTTCTGGAGGAGTTGGTTGAGTCTCTGCAGTTGGTGGTAATGTTGGTTGCGTTACTTCAGTTTTTGGCGGAAGAATTGGTTGAGATTGCGGG
>CAZHWV010000288.1:0-3084 GCA_964536185.1 uncultured Anaerolinea sp.
TAGCATATTTTCATGTTTGGTGGTGAAAATTTATTTTCATGAAGACTTCTCAAAGATAAACCTTGTTCTGGTTTACTTTGGATCTGCGAATGATAATGTCGCATAACCCGGAGCATGCCGGCCACGGATTTCAATGGACGGAAGGAAAAGTAATGCAATTTACGAATGCTGAAGTTTGTTACAATAGCAACGTAATCCAATTCTGATGGTAGGATGAAAAATGGATGGATGCGAGAATCCCCGAAAAGGCAGGCTGAGGTGTATGTCACTCCATCTCACTGCGAAACCACTTTGGCGCAGTATGTGAAGCGTGACCATGCTTAAAGCCAAGATTTTCACCCGTGCCACGATCGATGCCCTGGACTGGCCTGAGACTGAGAATGGGGATTACGCCCGGCGCTATCTGCTCCCGCTCATACTGGACGGACCTCAGACCTATATTCGCAATGTCTACAACACCGAAATGATGGTTGTCAAAATCGGTGAGACGGTTCTACCGCTGACAGTCACCGATTTTCATCCCGAGAATACCTTTACCTGCTCGCCTTACAGCCATTACATCTCTTATGGTGGGTATGAGGAAGTCCAACGGCTGAAAAATCCGCCGGTTGAAGGGCTGATCAAGCTGCTTCTCCATCCGCTGGCATGGTACTTCCGCCAGAGCAACTTTGACCGGGTAGTCTATGTCAACAACTGGCTGCTATCGACCAATCTCTATCCCAGCTTGACTCCTGAGCAAATCAATGCAATGATCGAAGCGCTTCCAGTCTGGTTCCCCGACCGCGCTATCGTCTTTCGTTCGGTTGACAACTTCCGTAACCCGATTTTATATAACATCTTGCTAGAAGGACGCTATGAAATGGTCCTGAGCCGTCAGGTCTGGTATCAGGATCCGCAAGTTGCGCTCCGCAAAAAAGACACCAAGGGAGATTTCCGCGTATTGCGGCGCACACCGTATGAAATTGTGGCTGGCAACCTATTAAATGATTCAGAATTGCGTCGCGCCCTCGAACTCTATAAGCTTCTTTATCTGGATAAATACTCCACCTACAACCCGCAGTTTACTCTGAGTTTTTTACAGTTGTGCCGAGATGAGTCGCTTTTACATTTGAAGGCTCTGCGGTTAGAAAGTCAAATCAACGCAGTATTTGGCTTCTTCATCCGAAACGGGGCCATGACGACTCCCTTTTTCGGCTATGACACCCACTTGCCCCAATCAGACGGTCTGTATCGGATTCTAAGCGCGCTGATTTTTCAGGAGGGTCAAGAGCGCGGGCTATTGGTACATGCCAGCGCCGGGGTGGGTAAGTACAAAAAAACGCGCGGCGGCCAACCGGTCATCGAATACAATGCTGCTTTTACAAATCACCTACCGGCACAGCGGCGTTTCCCCTGGGCGTTGATCCGACAGATTGCGAACGCATCCATCCCTATTTTTCGGAAGTACGATTTGTAAAGTAAATATTTCGCCATCCCGAAGGACATCGTTTGGGTGAATAATCTATGCGCTGATTGAGAACTAATGGCTAAAGTCTTACTCACAGGTGGACGCGCGCCCGCCACTCTTGAACTGGCACGGATGTTTTATTCTGTCGGACACCAAGTATTCCTGGCCGAGAGCGTGCGCGGTTGTCTGACGTCCGCTTCACGCGCTCTTACAGCCAGCTTTCTAATTCCTCCACCGCGCCAGCAGCCGAAGGGGTTTCTTCAGGCACTGCTTAAAATTATCCGCCAAAATCAGATCGACCTGCTCATCCCGACCTGCGAAGAAACATTTCACATTGCCCGTGAACATGCGGTACTATCTGATTACTGCACTGTCTTCATCGAACCGCTTGAAAAACTGCGTCCTCTCCATCATAAAGCTGCCTTTATCCAGCTCTCACAGGATCTGGCTTTGCCCGTCCCCGAGTCCTGCCTGGTAGAAACACCAGATCAGCTCTCAAAGGTGTTTGAGCGCTGGCCGAGGCTTGTTTTAAAACCAGTTTATTCCCGTTTTGCGACGTCCGCCTTGATTTTGCCATCCAGAGAACAGGCAGAAACCGTTTTCCGATTGAGAGCACCTACCGCCTGGGTGGCACAGGAATACGTTGCAGGTTGCCAGGTCTGCACCTACAGCATTGCCCACCAGGGACATTTAACCGCGCACTGCGCCTATCGCTCCGATTTTACCGCCGGGATGGGCTCGACGATCCTTTTTCAGCCGCTCGAACAGCCCGCCGCGTTAGCGTGGGTCAGACAATTTGTGGCAGCCCGACAGTTCACCGGACAGATTTCTTTTGATTTTATCGAAACGGCGGCAGGAGATGTGTGGGCAATTGAGTGTAATCCGCGCGCAACAAGTGGGGTGCATCTATTTGCGGAACAAACTGCTTTTCCCGAAACTTTTTTCAACCCGCAGCTGCCCTGCCTTTCCCCCTCACCCAGCACTTCATCCATGCTGCTGACGGCAATGCTGGTTTATGGGCTGCCAGCAGCACTGCGGAAGCGGGCGTTGAAACACTGGCTCTTGGAATTCACCCACAGCCGCGATGTGATTTTCTCTTTAAACGATCCCGCACCAGCCCTGCTTCAAATGCGCAGCTTGCTTCACTTTGTGCTTCTCGGCTGGCGGCGTGGAATTTCCCCACTCGAGGCATCCACTTATGATATCGAGTGGAATGGCGAATAAAATATATTCGCGGCGAACCTGGTCGGGAGGAGTAATATGAATTATGGAGGCATGAATGTGCCTAAAAATCCAACCGCCTTGGGCAATCCCCAGAGAAACCGAACGCACCGGAGCGATTTTGCCGGACAAGAAGAGTACCTATCGGCTGATAATTGGTTCCCTGGTTAATATGGATTGTGAATGGAGTAAAAAAGTACTATCGCCATCGTGGAGAGACAAATATGGGGAATGCTTTGTAATGCAACATTAGTAGACCTCTTGCAAAAGTGACGGGTGTGCCCTGATAATAGGCAGATGAGATACGAAACCATACAAACTCTGAAAGACGAAGACTTCAAGCGATCAACCGGCGTCAGCCGTGCAATGTTTGAAAAGATGGTGAGCGTTGTAAAAGCAGGCTTACGTGATTTTGG
>CAZHWV010000289.1:0-3080 GCA_964536185.1 uncultured Anaerolinea sp.
CCACGCCGGGCATTTTTTCCGCTTCGCTGAAATCGATGTTCAGGATTTTGGCATGGTGCGCGATTCTAGGCTGGACGACCGCCACATGCAGGCTTTCGGCGGGCATTTTCAGTTCCTGGTCGTCGCCGTAATCGGCCAAGCCGCAGACTTTGGCGAGCGCCGAGGGACGCACCACCGGCGTGCCGTAATATTCCCCATCTGCGGGCAGCTGGAAGCTGATTTCATCAAGGGTCGCTTCGCCGCGCATGACTTTGGCGGCAGCCATAACCGCATCCACGATTTGTTTGTAGCCGGTGCAGCGGCAGACATTGAGATGTTTCTGGAACCAATCGCGCACCTGCTCGCGGGTCGGGTTGTTGTTTTCATGGAGCAGAGCATACGTTGAGAGAATGAAACCCGGCGTACAGAATCCGCACTGCACCGCGCCCAGGTGCATGAAGGCCACCTGGATCGGGTGGAGATGGGTGGGCGTGCCAATCCCTTCGATGGTCAGCACCCGGCTGTATTCAGCGATTGTGCGAATCTTTTTCAGGCAGGAACGCACCAATTTGTCGTTCAAAATCACCGAGCAGGAGCCGCAGACGCCCGCGTCACAGCCGACCTTCGTCCCGGTCAGCCCCAGGCGGCGCAAAACATCGGCCAGGGAGTCTTTTTCCGGGTTGCACATGAACATCCGGTTGACGCCGTTAATGTTCAGCCACATTTTCCTGAGTTTCATAGCGCTCTCTTTTCGCAGTGTGGTTGTATTACCAACCCGGACTGTGTCAATACACAGTCCGGGCCTCGTTCAAGGGAAAAGCAACAAGCTTAGAAGAACCGCTCCGCAGATGCGCCGCCCAGCGGGACGAACAGGTCGTCGCCGCCGAATTTGACGGGATTGGCCTGCATGCCTTCCAATTCATCGTACAGGTCAGAGCCGAGGAAGTATTTCTTGGGCGGCAGGACTTTCCCGCCTTGGGCGAGGAGGTCTAACCCAGCCTTGACCTTTTCCTTGGTGGCGGGCATTTCGTAGATGCGCACACCGCAGGCGTTGTTGATCGCGTTCAAAACCGCCATGTGCCCGGAAGACTGGAAGGCTTCCGAAGCACCGGAGGAGCCGAAGGGGCCGTTGGCATCGTAGCCTTCGTTGTGAATGATGGTGATTTCGTCCGGGATATCCTTGATGTAAGGCACGCCGGCAGATGCCATGTTGTCATGTTTGATGACATCATCATAATTCTCGCTGAGCGCAAAACCGATGCTGTGCGAGATGCCTCCGTAGGCCTGACCATTGACCGCATCGATGTTGCCGACCTTGCCGACTTCGTCCACGCAGGTAAAGCGGATGACACGCGTTTTGCCGGTCTTGGTGTTGACCTCGACTTCGGCCAAATTAAGAGCATAAGTGAAGGCCGGGTGAGGGTCGCCAACGCCGGTGTTCGGATCGAGGCGGCAGAGGCCTTCGGTCACAGCCGTCAGGTATTGACCTTCGTATTTGGTCGGCAGGCCTTCCTTGACCATCTCGTCATAGGTGCGATAGGTGCCATCCGGTTTGCGCATGGCGTCCATCAGTTTTTCGCCAGCGACGCGGGTGGCGTGGCCGTTCATATAATGAGAACGGCTGCCAGCCGACATGCCGCTATCGGGGCAGAGTTTGGTATCGCTCTGGACAAGGCGGATGCGCTCGGGGGTGATACCCATCGGCTTGAGCGCTTCGAGTGTGACCATCAACGAGCCAATGTCACCGCCTTGGCCTAATTCCTGCCAGGTATCGAACTTGGTGATGGTGTTATCGGGGTTGAGTTCGAGATGGATGGTCGCCCGGTCGGTGGGGCCTTCCGAAACATTGAATCCGCCCCAGGCCAGGCCCACGCCGCGCCGCAGTTCGGGCGTATCTTTTTCCTTGGCTTCCTTAACGGCCCGCTCGTAGGCGGGGCGCATTTTCTCCATCATCGCTTCCATCGGGTACTGCCGGTATGGGTAGCTGTTGGTATTGGTTTCGCCGGGACGGGCAATATTGCGCCAGCGGAACTCGAATGGGTCGATCCCGGCTTTTTCAGCGAGCATATCTATCAGCGCCTCGCTCAGGGTGTAAGCCTGTGGCGAACCGTAACTGCGATAGGCGGTACCAAAGTTGTGATTGGTATTGGCAATCCGGCACAGACCGGCCACATTCGGCACGGTGTAAGGGAAGAAGGCAAAGCGCACGGGTTTGGTCATGATATCGTCGCCGCCCCAGGAGTACGCACCGTGATCCATGCCAAAATCGAACTCAACCGCCGTCAGTTTGCCGTTTTCATCACAGGCAGCGCGGCCATTCGAGTGGCAAGGACAGCGCTTGCCGGTAAAGTGCATGAACTCGGCATACGTCATCGAGAGCGCGACCGGCATTTTCGTCACGACCGTCGCCGCTCCGGCCAGGCAAATGTCGCCCGCGTTGGTCGACCAGCCGAAACTGGCCCCGGTCGGGTTCATAATAATGCGGATTTTGCTTTTCGGAATTCCCAGGGAGTTCCCGATCCGGCCCAGCGACGAATAGACGCCCTGGGATTTGCAGTGAACCGTCAGATTGTCATCTTCATCGAAGTAAGCCTGAACCGTGACGCCTTCGATGGAAAGATGCGGCTCGCGGGATGAATAGAAGCTGCCCTCGGCGCTAAAAGCCGCTTGGTCGATCACCTCCGCTACCTTCGAGGGGGCCTCCAGCCCAACACCCTTCAAGACCGGCTGCATCGCAAAGATGTTCGGCGTATCCTCGTGGATGCGCATGGCATCCGGCATAACTGCATCGAGGAAACTGAGATACTCAGGCAGTTTTTCGATCTCAACCTTGACCTTAGCCGCCGCCGCGCGGGCATGTTCCTTGGTATCGGCCACGGCCAGGGCAACCACATCACCCCAGCGGAAGATTTTGTCCTCGGACAGCACCTTGCGGCTCGGCACCATGACCGTCGTCCGCTCATGAAACTGGCCCTCGGCCATGACATTGCTGCCACCCGCTTCTTTAAGTTCTTTATAGGTGATGATTTTGACCACGCCAGGCATTTTCTCCGCTTCGCTGGTGTCGATGTTTAGGATTTTGGCGTGGTGCGCCAGCTTCG
>CAZHWV010000290.1:0-2981 GCA_964536185.1 uncultured Anaerolinea sp.
ACCCCGGAACATGGCGGCAAAGATGGCTTCGGCTTCCTGGCGCCGGTCTGCCGGGTGCATCTCCAGAACCTGCATGGCCCTGAACTCCTCCTGGTTGTAACCCAATTTGCGCAACAGAGAGGCGTTGCCGAAACGGATGGCGCCTTGCGGTGTGGCCACGACGATGATGTCATCGATGGTCTCAAAGAAAGTCCGGAAGTTGGCTTCGCTATCCGCCAGGGCCTGCTCAGCCCGTTTGCGTTTGCTGATATCCAGGATAAACCCGCGAATGCCGGTGATCTGACCATCGGAGAGGATGGGCGCCGCGTAAGCCATGACATCAAAGGTCTGGCCGTTTTTTCGCAAGGCCTTATATTCCATGAAATTCTCAGTCAGCCCATCCACCCGATGAAGAGCCCATTCTTCGACGATTTGGCGTTCTTCAGGGATCACCAGGCTTAAAATATTCATGCCTTGCTCAATATCAGCATCTGTGATTCCCAGGCTTTGGTAGCCATGCGCATTGGTATAGGTTAATTTGCCATGCAGATCCATTTCAAAAATCGTTTCCGGGAAGACCTCGGCCAATTGTTTGAAACGCTCTTCGCTTTTGTGCAGGGCGATTTCGACCTCTTTTTGCTGCGTGATCTCACCCACCAGGCCCCGGATCAGTTTTTTCCTTCGCCTTTCGCCCGGTAGGGGTTCCGAACTGTCTTCTTTGACAATCCCATGATCACGCACCCAGATCAGGCCACGATCCTTGGTCTGAATTCTGTATTCGCTATTCAATACATCTCCGATTGCCAGGGAATGAATTTCAGCCAGCAGCCGGTTCCGATCCTCCGCCGGGATGATATTCATCCAAAGAGCCGGATCTGCAATCAATTCTTCGGCGGTATACCCGCACAAAGCCTGAATATTTGGGCCAATATAGCGCCAGGTGCCCCCGATTTCATCGGTGTAAATGACTTCCGGGACCTGTTCGACCAGTTGGCGATAGACCTGTTGGCTGGCTCTCAGCGCGGCTTCGGTCTGTTTGCGCTGCAACAACAGCCCGACCTGGCGGATATAAATGGAAACCAGGTGATCCGCAGTAAAGCTTTCTCCGGTAGCCATGATGATGGTGAAATCGCCAATAACCTTCTCGTTTGTCGAAATTTTTGCGATCAGCATCTCCCCCAGGCTGAAGGGCTTTACCAACATCGCCATGGTGGCTTTGGGCAGACCGTTTTCAGTGAGATCAAACAGGGAGGCGAAACGGGTGATGGTATGGTCCCTGGTTTTTGCGGCCCGGACCGCGTCATGCGGCCATTTTTTCCCCATCAGATCAAATCCGAGGACCGAAGTTGCTCTTTTGATCGACTCACTCAGGCCGGAAATGGCCACAGTTTGAAAATCTCTGCCGTTGTCAGCAAACAGGTTGAAAACGGCAAATTTTCCCCCTGAAATTTGTAAAAGGTTGTCGGTAATTTTCTGAAAATCAATCGCGGCTTCGGAATCCTCCAGAAATTCTTCCGAAAAAGAAAGTAATTTTGCCAGGGCTTGCTTATCCCACTGCAAGGCTGCTTCCGCCTGCTTACGCTCGGTAATGTCATGCAAAATGGAAAACAGGACGGTTTCGCCGCTAAAATTTATCGGGGTGGAATAAGACTCAACAGCGCGGATTGCCCCAGATGCTAATTTGTGCTGTAAAATAAAATAATTATTCTCTTTATGCAGCGCCCTGGCCCGCTCAATCGCCACCTGGGACGGATCCAGGCAGTTGAGCTCGTCGATGAACATGGATTTAAGCTGTTCGCCGGAGTAGCCATAAAACTGGCTGGCTGCGTTGTTCGCGTCCAGGATGCGGCCCGAGTCAGGTTCGATCAGCAGCATGACCGCGCTGTGCTCATTGAACATGCTGCGGAACTGCTGACCGCTTTCCTGTAATTTCGCATGCTGGCTGGAAACGAGCTTATCCGAACGCCGAAGCCGGCCATAGGTAAAACCCAGGAGCAACACCGCCAGAAGTAGCCCAACGGGCAAGGCCACCCGGGCGGCCAGATCCCAATTCCAATCGCTGGCAGAGATATCCAGCCCAACCACAGCCAGGACCTGGCCTGTAAGCGGATCGGAAAGCGGCACCATGGCCGAAACCCAGGTTCCCCAGCGGTCAGAGACCGGACCTTCGACAACTGCCGTCCGGCTGTCAAACACGCGGCGACTTTCCGCCGAGACCTCGGCATAGATCTGGCCGGGAGGCGAATAATCCGGCGAATCGCTCGGCTCCGAATCCACAAAGAAGAATATGGTTCCGTCGCTTTTGCGCCCGAGCAGGTAGATGAACCGGTATTTGGGATCCACCGTGCGCATGGCGGTCAATAACTGCTTGAGACTCTGGTAATCGGGGGAAACCAGGTCGGCCTCAGACCCCGCGAGGCTTTTGATTTGCTCAACGTTCAAAGCCTGTGTGATCAGGCGGGCTTGTTGGATCCGGTCAGCGCGCAGCTGGCGGTCAGAGTCTTGAACCATCCCCCAAGAGCCCAGCGCTCCTGCAAAAAGGGAGACCACCAGCAACGCAAGCGCGCTATTTTTCTTGAACAGGAATAGCAAACGATTCATCACGTTGCTCCGGGTGTTGGTGTGCGAAACAATCCATTTGAACACACTGAAATTAATCGATGTACAGCGATTATATCAGCCAGAAGAATTGTCCACGCAAGCCATCCCTATACTTTAAATTGGGAAACGACCCGGCTGAGCTGTTCGGCAAGCTGGGCCAGCGCCACAGCGCTGGTTTCATCCGATTTGCGCTGCAAATCGTTGCTGGCGGATGACCCGGCTGCGCCGCTTAGCTCGGCAATCTCCTGGGCAATACTGCTCGAAACAGTTGCTGTCTGCGCCACCCGCGAGTTTGCATCACGCACTCCGCTGGAGGCCTGGGCAATATTCCCGGCGATGTCCTGAGTGACCGTGGCTTGTTCTTGAATCGCGGCGGCAATGCTCATGACGATCTCATTGAC
>CAZHWV010000291.1:0-2975 GCA_964536185.1 uncultured Anaerolinea sp.
ACGTGGCACGGGCGTCCCGCCCGTAGCCTCTTCCGTCGTCACCGTGACCGACGGTAATGTTAAACTGCACGCCCGCAAGGCAACGGTCGAGATCGGCAAGGATACGGTCCGTTTCGTCGTGCCCGAGCACGCCTATGCCCAGCTCTCGGTCGGCAACGTCGGCGTGCGCGGCGTCGGGCCGTTCGACCTGACCTTCACGCCGGATGGCATCACCGGCCAGGTCGACGGCGACATCCGCACCATCGTCACCACCTGGCCCGAGAAGATCACCCGCCCCGGCTACGCCATGGACGGCGTGCGCTGGTATGCCGGTTTTGCCGACGAGCATTCGATCGTCAAGGGCACGCCCACGCCGCAGTTTGCCATCGCCATGGGCGTCTCCGCTGGCCCGCATGAGGTGAAGATCGGCGAATGGGAGTGGCCGGCCATGCCGCCGGCGCCGGTGCGGATGGTAGTGAAGCTGCAGTGACCCGCGTTTCAAGGAGACAACCATGTGCCGAGCTCTCTTAGCCCTGGCCTGCCTGATAGGAGTACCCACAGTGACACCTGCTGCCGACTTGCCCACACTGTCCCGGACCCGGCAACTCATTGCCGAGAAGAAACCGGTCCGCGTCGTGCTCTACGGCGACTCGATCAGCGAGGTCAAGACGGGCTGGAACGGCGGGGCGAAGACGGCTGAGGCGAACTGGGGCGCGGTGCTGGTGAGGAAGCTGCAGGAGGCGTACCCGGACTCGGCCTTCAGCGTCCACCATTTTGCCATCGGCGGCCAAAACAGCTACGAGGGACTGGGCCGCCTCGATTGGCTCGAGTCACTCAAGCCCGACCTGGTCCTGGTCGCCTTCGGCGCAAACGACTGTGCGTACCATTTTCTGCAAGCCGAGGAGACCAGGCTCGCGCTCACCACGCTGGCAGGTGAGATCCGCAAGCGGTTCGGCGCGGATGTGGTGGTCCTGGGCACCGGCGGCGACAATCCCATGAAGCCGTTCTTCCGCCATCTCGACGAGACGCTGAAGGCACAGAAGGAAGCCGCGGACGAAGCCAAGGTGCCCTTCGTCGACATGCGTGCGGCGATCCTGGCCGCCACCGAGAACGGCAAACGTTGGACCGAGTACCATTTCAACGCGGAGAACTGCCATCCGACGGACAAGGGCCACGAAGTCTGGGCCGAGACGGTGCTGGCCGTGATCCGGAGGCAACTGGGTGGGGAACCGGGTGAGGCTTCGGCCTTGCGTCGGATTGCAGGCCGTTCGTTTCCTTCCGTCTTCCAGGCCTGGAACCCGGCTGACAACCTGAAGGGCGAGGATCCCCGAGTGACGGTGGCGCGCCATGACCTCGTCTTCAGCGGCGTGGAGTTTTACACACTCAAATGGAACAACGAGTATCAGGGGCTGGCTACGGACTTCACCCCTGAATCGATCCAGCAGGGCCTGGCGCTAAGGAGATCCCTGCTCAAGCTAAACCCGAACATGGTCATGCTCCTTGAGATCCGTTACCGGGATGCCTGGGGGAACACAGCGCCCAAGAACAGTCCTGAGAGATGGAAAGAACACTGGCGGGGTTACCTGCCCGATAACCACACGTGGTGGAAGCGCGACGCCGCGGGCAAGCTGGTCATGGGCTGGGAGGAAGGCGGATTCATCCAGATGGATTTCGCGAATCCCGAGTACCGCGAACAGGTGGCCATGCAGTGCGGGGCTGCCGTCAAGAGCGGCGTTGTCGACGGGGTCATGCTGGATTGGTGGCAGGACGACGAGGACCGGCTGGCGCTGGTCACTGCGATCCGAAAACGCATGGGCGCGGACGGTCTCATCCTCGTCAACTCCAACGACCGTCAGATCCCGCGGACCGCGCCGTTCATCAATGGACTCTTCATGGAGTGCTACCGCAGCAAGACCGCCGAGGACTGGAAGCGGATCGAGGATACCCTGGCCTGGGCTGAGAAGAACCTGCGGGAACCGCGGATCAATTGTCTCGAATCCTGGTGCCACCAGTCGCGCGAGGACTTGAACCTGATGCGGGCCACAACCACGTTGTCGCTGACGACTTCAGACGGCTACTGCCTCTTCTCGGACCCGAATCCGCTCCCGACTCCGGACCACTTGCACAACTGGTATCCGTTCTGGAATCGAAGCCTGGGAAAACCTGTGGCAGAAGGCAAGCGGAGTCCCGATGGAACGATCCGTCGCGATTTCGCGAAGGGCATCGTCGTCCACAACCCGTCCGACAACCGGGTGGTGAGTCTGACGTTCGACACGGAGATGACACGCGTGTCTTCAGGTCGGCGAGGCCGGCAGCATGACCTGTCTCCGGCCGATGGCGACATTTTTCTTAGGGAGCGGGCTCCATTGGAGACTCCGCAGTGTGAAGAGGGGACTGACAGATGAAACTGGTGGAATTGCAGCCGACAACCGGCTCACTACCGCGCAATCCGGCCATGGGCTGGTCCATCTACATTGACCAGGACGGCACCAGTCTCCTCGAGGACGGGCGCGGTCGGCTGCTCGATCCCGATCTGTTCTGGAAGCGCATGGAGCCCGCCTTGCCCTTCGCCAGCCAGCTCTACATCCGTTTGCCGTGGTCGGAGTTTGAGCCCGAACAGGGGCGCTATGCCTGGGAGCACAATCCGCGCTTCCGCGAGATCATCGACGAGGCGTGCCGGCGCGGACTGCGGCTGGCGTTCCGCTGGTACACCGACGGCCGCGACTGTCACCGCCAGGCGACGCCCGACTACGTCCGTGCGGCCGGTGCGGCGGGCGACACTCTGCCGACGGACGGCAAGGGTCCGGTCGACGGTCGCTGGTGGTGGACGCCGTGGAGCGACGACCCGGTCCTGCACTGCTGCCTCGGCGAATTTGTACAGGCCTTTGCCGCCCGTTTCGATGACGTGGAGACCACCGACTTGGTCGATCACGGCCTCGGCCGCTGGGGCGAGATGCATTCGTTCGTCTTTGCCGACATGGGCCGCTACAACGCGG
>CAZHWV010000292.1:0-2915 GCA_964536185.1 uncultured Anaerolinea sp.
GAATAATCTTTCCTCGAGAAACCCAAAACGATCGGTCGATTTTGCTTTTCTGCTGCGCAAGCCCTCAAGTTCCCAGAATTGCTGCCGATAACAGAAGAAGGAGTCCTATACGTTCTGGACATTCATTCGTTGAAAAGTGAAAGGAGGTAATATGGGCATACAAGCGATCGGTGGTACAGCAGCGGTTGATTTTACCGCCCTGGCCCAGTCGCGAGCGACCAGTGCAAGCGCTTCTACCAGTCAAGCGAGCCAACCTGCTACCCCAAAAACAGGAGCAGCTCCCCCGGCGGGAGGCAGTCCCCCGCCCCCGCCCCCAAAACCGGTTGAACCCAGCAGCGCAACCACCAACAGCAGTTCAAGTACTGCGCAGATATTTGATAAGCGTGACACAAATCAGGATGGCACCATCTCTGATGCGGAAAAGTATTCCTATTCATTGAGGCAAACAACCCAGGAAACGCAAATCCAGTCGACAGTCTCAACCAGACAGTTACAGACCGGATTGAGCGCTTATCAGCAAGGCCAACAGACGAACGGTGTGTCGTCTAGTGCGAAAATGTTTTCGATCTAGTGTATGGACACGGCATTGCCGGACCTACATACCAATTCTCCTCACAGAGGGCACACTGGTTGTGCCCTCTGTGTCGTTTTGAAAGCAATAAGCACAGCCGATTAAATTTTTATATGCGTAACCAGGTACTCCATATACCGTGATTTCACCAATTGGCTTGCCATCACCTGTTTAACCGGCGGGAGGTGCAAGATCACCCCCAGGACAGCCGCCAGCGCGCGGTGATTCCACAATACCCGATTATCAAAAAACAAATTTTGCAAGTCTCCACGCTCAATCGCCATCATCACGCTGCGATGGACAGAATTGAGTGGCGTGATTACGCGTTTGGCTCTTGCGTTCAGGGTCAAACCATTGCGCGTGCATGTGCGCACACAAACACCGCATCCAAGGCAAATTTCCTCATTTAATTTGGCCTTTTTCATTTTTGGATTGTGCGGGTCATTTTGAGAAACCAGGGTCATCGCTTCAACTGGACAAACATTGACACATTTTCCACAGCCATTACATTCATTTTCAGTGACCACAGGGATAAAGTTTGAAGTATGTACCGGATTCAACAATCCGAATTTTCGGGCGGCAATCATGGCTTCACAACAACATCCACAGCAATTACAAATAAAGTTGACATTTTCGCGCACATTTTCCCCGAACTGGACAAGGTTTTGCGCATAAGCCTGCTGCAGCAGATCCAGCCCCTCGCTCACATCAATGAGCCTGGCATAGCCATGGCGGGTAAGAGACTGCGCTGAACCATTGAAAGTCAAACAAATATCCAGGGGCGCAGCGCAATTTTTTCCGACATGTGACATTTTGTGGCGACAATAACACACCCCAACCCCACGATGAGTGGCGGACTGGATGATTTCGCTGGCGCGTTCATAATCCAGCACATGCACAGCATTATCGGAAGTCAGGACAGGCTCCTGCACAAACACCCGGCCTAATTCGGTATCGCCTCTCGCAAATAGTTCCCGAATGAAGTCCTCTTCGACATTTAAATATTGATAGAACAGCTCGCCTAGTAATTTTTGATCAATATCCCCGCGCATGCGCATCATCGAAAATTCAAAAAAACCTGCCATGGGAGGTGGAAGCGTATAGGTGGTTTTGCCTTCCCATTCAATATCAACCAGGATAGCACGGCTGGCCAATTCGTCGAGGATCTTTTGGGTCTCTGCCAGGGGCATTTTCCAGATTTGACTGGCTTTCTTTACATTAAAAGGTTTTATCGGCAGCAGCGCGACCAGCTGAGCTTCGCGTTCACTGAACAGGATATTTAAAATCTGATATAAAGTCTCGGAAGGCGGCGCTCCTTGAGGAAAACGATTGAGACGATCTACGAGCTCTGCATAGCCAGATTTCAAAGATTGATGAGACACGTTCCCGCTCCTACCCGCGTGATTAGAATTTTGCCTTGGTCATATTATAGAGGAAATTTTAAAAATCAAGTTTCACTGATCGTGTTATTCGCGGTCATCGGGAGGAAGACTTCATTTCTTCGTCAAATACCCCAGCGCCGCTGAGAGCACTTCTTCCACCATCTGGTCACGCAGGGTTGAGTCGATCATTTTACCGCTGTGGAACAGGATGTAAGGCATATTCACCATCGCCAGGACAGTTCCCGCCGCCAGGAAGGGGTTACGAAATGCGAACACACCTCGCTCCATACCAAGTTGGAGCAAATTAGCCAGATGTCCAACCGACGCCTGCATGCGCTGACGGCTTTCTTCCGGACTCTCGCCGCCGACTTCGGGCATGACCCAGGCTACGCGATACAGATTGGGGTTTTCGCGCGCGAAAGCGATAAAAAATCGGAATAAGTCTTCCACCACTCCGATGATGTCTTCCGTTTCAGCTCGTAGGTCAAAAATATTCTGCTTGGCGCGCCACTTGGCCAATTCGCGCTTGCTCAAGGCGCGCAGAATGGCAGCCTGGTTCTCGAAATAAGTGTAGAGTGACATGTGTGCCACCCCCATCCGCTCAGCAATCGCCCGGCTGGTGATGGCTTCGGGGCCGGATTCCTGCAAAATAGCGAGGGTGGTATCGAGAATTTGCTCACGGGTGGCTTCAAGTTGAGCGGGGGTCATCTTCGGGCGGGGCATACGGTCAAAATCCTTTCAGAATTGATTTGCAAAACCTTGACGTATATATTATACCACGTATAATATATACGCTGTACAATAAATAACCAAGGAGTGTTCGCGTGAAAAGATTTCTGAAATTTCTGGCAATTGTGCTGGGGGGTACCATCTTGCTGCTGGCGGCCTTCGTCTGGATTTATGCCCCCCTCCGCGCACGGAACCTGACGGCGCAGTATGAGCAATTCCGGGTGGAACACCAA
>CAZHWV010000293.1:0-2913 GCA_964536185.1 uncultured Anaerolinea sp.
CTTTAGTAACGCCATTGCTTGGTACGCCCACAAGCGGCGTACTTTCAGCTTGCACTGTTGACGGTACTGACGCTGTAGGTTTTAGAAACATTCCACAGAACAGTCAATCTGGTGCGTATACATTGGTTTTGGCTGATTCAGGCAAGCACATCTTTCACCCAGTTGGTGACAACAACGCAAGGACATTTACAATCCCTGCCAACAGTTCTGTGGCCTACCCTATCGGTACAGCTATCACGTTCATCAACATGGCCGCGGCAAACGTCACGATTGCCATTACAACAGACACATTGACTTTGTCTTCTGCAGGTACATCAGGTTCACGAACCTTGGCGCAGTACGGATCAGCAACTTGCATTAAGATTACATCAACTCAATGGCTTATCTCTGGGAGTGGATTAACATGAGCGGTGCACTACAAGCTGTATTTCAAAACCAACGTTCATTTGGCGCACCTCCCGGCCAGCAGGCCTTTATAACTGCTGGCACATTTTCATGGGTAGCTCCAACAGGCGTGACTAGCGTTTCTGTCGTTGCTGTTGGTGGAGGCAGTGGCGGTGGGGGCACCTCTGGCGGTAGCTTTTTTGGGATGGGCAGGGGCGGTGGTCTTGGGTATAAAAACAACTACTCAGTTACACCCGGGACTTCTTATACGGTAGTTGTTGGTGCACGTAGCATTGGAGGGGGTGCTTCTGGGAGTGACGCCGCATGTGACAGTTACTTTGTTTC
Source organism: uncultured Anaerolinea sp. (assembly GCA_964536185.1). GTDB lineage: Bacteria > Chloroflexota > Anaerolineae > Anaerolineales > Villigracilaceae > UBA5195. The sequence goes on from CAZHWV010000293.1 coordinate 730, forward strand.
TACTGCTGTAGTTAAAGGTGGCGGCGGCCCTACTTCAGCAGGGGGGTCGCTGTTAGGTGGCTCGTTTACTGGAGATGGCGGCGGCGAAGGCGGGCGGGCGTCCACAAATTGCACATACGGCGGCGGTGGTGGCGCTGGAGGATACTCAGGTATCGGTGGTAGGGCGGGTGCCGGTAACTCATTTAGTAATGCTGGTGCTGGTGGCGGCGGCGGTGGAGGTGGAAGTGCAGTGAAAGCCACATCCCCTTGCAACTTTATCCAAGGTGGCTCAGGAGGTGGTGGGGTTGGTATTCTTGGGCAAGGTTCTAATGGAGCGGGCTGTCGTGGATATCAGGGAGGCTACACGATGCCTAGCATATGTGGTGGCGGTGGCGGCTCAGGCGGCAGTGCAGGGACTAGCTCTGTTGCTGTATCTTCTTTTTCTTGCTCTACTTCAACTGGACGTGCCGGTGGCGCATATGGTGGTGGTGGTGGAGGCGGCCCAATGAAAATTTTTGTATCTGGCCCTTGTTGTTGTATAGTAGTTAGGTCTGGTCAAGCAGGCGGCGGGGATGGTGCTAGCGGTGCAGTTCGTATCATCTGGCCCGGTAACACACGCTCGTTCCCGTCAACTAACACGGGGGATTTGTAATGAATATATACATTCAAATTGAAAACGGACAGCCTGTAAACCACCCCGCTTTTGAGGACAACCTAATTCAAGCACTTGGTTCTATCCCAGAAAATTGGGAACCGTTTACTCGTGTTGAACGTCCTGTACCTGATGCCCATCAAGTTTTGGTGTCTGAGCAACCATCTTATGAAAAAGTAAATGGTGTTTGGACTGATGTGTGGGCTATCCGTGACATGACGGAAGAAGAAAAGACAATAAAACAGCAAGAGTTAGAAGCCGCTACGGTGGTTGGAAAAAAAGCTGTTCAACAAGCCGTAAAAGATTTTTGGGCAACTTTACCCAACAGAGAAAACTTCTCGGCTTGGACATTTGATGAAGAAACCTGCCAATATTTACCACCAACACCAAGACCTACAGAGGGTGATTTTCGCTGGGACGGAACAACAAATTCTTGGGTTCCGCGCACATGAAAACTAAAACCAAAAAAGTATGCAAAGCCGCAGAGTCGGTGGCTCAAGTTGTGCAAAACACACAGCTTCAAGTTGCGTACCACTTTCCATGTCCAATCTATTTGATTGAACGCCCTGACTTTCTAGAAGCGGTTAGCGCTGTGTCTGAAGAAGGTTTAGAAGTGGCTAAGAACACCCAGCCACTCAATGAAATCTACCCCGTCTACATGACAGGTAATTATTTTGGTGACCCTCGCATGGCTGGGTTTACTGAGTTTGTCGGCGCTACGGCTTGGAACATTCTCAATGAGCAAGGGTACGCCATGCAGGACAAAGCGGTGTCGTTTACAGAAATGTGGACACAAGAGCATCACAAGCATTCCGCAATGGACGCACACGTTCATGGATTTGGCTCACAGATTGTGGGATTTTACTTTCTTGAAACACCGGAAGATTGCTCCCATGTAGTGTTCCACGATCCCCGTGCGGCTAAGATTCAAATTGATCTGCCAGAGCAAGACATGAGTGCGGCAACGCCTGCCAGCAAAATGATTAACTTCACGCCCAAGCCCGGCATGATGATCTTTGCCAACTCATGGTTGTCTCACTCGTTTACACGCCATGCGGCTGACCTGCCAATTAAGTTTGTGCATTTTAATTTAACTGTAATACCTGCCCCGCAACAGGCTTGTGCGATGCCACCAGCCGCTGAAATTGTATGAATACATACCAGATTAGATTCAACAAAAGCCGTGGGCAAGCTGGTCGCGGCACAATGGATCATGTCTGGCGTGTTTTTGAAAACGGTAAAGAGTTTCTGTTTAAGAACCTCGACATCACAGTTCCCATCAAAAGTGAGAAAGATGTTAATGGGCAAGACTACAACATCATTTGCCAAGGCTACCTGACAATTGATCGAGATACATCGACAGCAGTCATAACAGCCAAGGTAAAAGTAACAGAGCCAGCGTAATGTGGGACTGGGCTGAAGCATTCATTGCGGCGGCCTGTATAGTGGCCTTCGTCATCTATGGCACGTACGTGATTGCGTGGACTTTGGTGTGATAAATGCGTTGGCTATTGATGCTCTTTTTGGTGTTTCTACCGGGAGCAGCCAGCCAA
>CAZHWV010000294.1:0-2842 GCA_964536185.1 uncultured Anaerolinea sp.
ACGGATTTTCCGCCACCGATGGTGTGGTCGTCCTTGCCGCCACCAATCGTGTGGATGTGCTTGACCCGGCGTTGATCCGTTCTGGCCGCTTTGACCGCCATGTGAACATCCCCCGTCCTGATGTTAAGGGCCGGGTGTCCATTCTGGAAGTCCATGTCAAGGGTCGAAAACTGGCAGAAGATGTGAATCTTATGGATGTCGCAAAATCCACCCCCGGCCTGGTCGGCGCAGATCTGGCTAATATTGTTAATGAAGCGGCGATTATGGCGGTACGCGGCGACCATGATGTGATTTCGGCGCTCGATTTTCAGGAAGCCATCGAAAAATCTTTGATAGGCGGTGTGCAGCTAAAAAACCGCGTTATCAGCGAAGATGAACGGCGCACGATTGCCTATCATGAAGCAGGTCACGCAGTCGTGATGCACGCTACGCCACACTCCGACCCGGTCTATAAGATCACGATCATCCCAAGAGGACAGTCTGGCGGCTTTACCATGGCACTGCCAGAACAGGATAGCATCCTTATGTTCCGCAATCAGATCATGGCGCGCATCACCGGTCTTATGGGCGGACGTGTGGCAGAAGAAGTCTTCTGCCATGATATAACCAGCGGCGCGTCCAACGATCTGCAAGTTGCCACGCAACTGGCCGAGGATATGGTCATGCGCCTTGGAATGAGTATCAGCGGCTTGCGAGTTTTCCAACGATCTGAAGCTTTTGCAGCGCCGCATACTGGTCAGAAAACATTTGAAGCGCTTGATAAGGCGATCAACGAGATTTTGGATGAATGTTATCAAGCGGCGAAACACACCATCATCGAAAAGCGCGATGCAGTTGAGCGGGTGACGCAAGCCCTGCTTGAACAAGAGACTCTGACTCGCGATGAATTTCTTGCGTTGATATAATCCATCGCCGCTTTCCCTGCGTGAATTGATGTCACAAGTGGTTCCTTACGATCTAATATTTCACGCCTCGATGAGTATTTTGTTCTTCAGCCTGGAATTCCGCCCCACCTTCACCAGTTCCAGTATTAGCAGAGGGAAGGCGCCCACGGCAGGAAGAATGAGGCAATTGATTCCTCTTTATTAATCAGGAATCTACATAACCAGACGATTGAAAAAAGCGCGGTAGTGTTGCAACGCCAGGCGGAGATCTTCAGTGGAGACATCATTGCCCTGTTTCCACTGGTTCTCGAGCGAGCCATGTTCATCAGCAAACATCCGGGTGATTTTCTCAACCACTTCAGATACCAGCGTATCTGCCTGCTGGACAGCATCGCGCGGTTCGTCTACAAACCCGCCCTGGATTTCATTCCAACGTGTGCGGAAATGCTCAGATACATTACGGTCAAGCAATGCCACCATTGTATCGATATTCGTGTCGATAGGGGATTGGTGGATTGGGGCTGGGTGGATAGGCGCCCGGTGGATGGTTGTCTCATCCATTGGGATCACATCGACTATGGCTTCATCCAGCGGGTCAATATTAACAATATTTCCGTCCATCAGATCCTTGCGGATACGAGCTTCATCCAGTAGGGAGTGGTCATCAGACGGGTCTGAATTTACTAAGATAGGGTTGATCGGGCTTTGTATATTCATCATTATATTTCCTTATGCGGCAACTGCTTTTGGTCCGAGCAGTTCCTCAAACAGAGACCGGTAATAGATCATTGCCTGCCTTAATTCTTCGGTATCTGCCTGGTGCTTTTCATTCTCGATGGCGATCACCCGCGCGGCGCGGTAATTGCTCACCAATGCCGGGTAACTGACCGAGATATCAGCCGCCCGCTGCTCAAAATCAGATACAGGATAGTTGCGGATCTGCATGACCTCCATGATCAGTCCGTCCGCATCAGTGATTGCCTGTCCTGGTTCATCGACAAATTTGGATTGAACAGACGCCCAATCAGCTTGATAACGCTCCTTCTCAGTCATGGAAAGCGGACGAATATTCAAAGCCTTTACATACTCATTCCGTTCGTTTAGCGCTGTCTGGGCTTTCTTCTCACTCCCCAGGGTTTCCACAGCAAGATCATATTCAGTTCCAAATTGATCATGGAGCCGCTCCGACCGTTTGCGGCGGGCAAAAATTGGTCCCAGTATTACTCCCATAATTACCGTGATCAGAACAACAGCGATAAAAATATATGTCATATCCATAGAAGACTCCTTTTCTTTGGTTCATAAAAGTTCTCAGTTTATTTAATTTCCTTGTGCCTTCTCAGTGTATGCTACTCCACCTCCAGCCACATCCATCGGTTGGGGTGGGTTTGTCTCCGCCACTTGGGGGAGATAAACCAAGTCCAATTGATAGTTATCCTGTGTTGTCTGCTTGGCTCATCTGCCTGGAATTGCGAGGCACAACGAAAATATTCCCGATGCAATTGCAACTACCTGCATTGTATTAAACACCAACGCGTTACTCTAAGCCTTGTCTAAAAAAATCAGTATAGATTGGCGAAATGCCTGTCAGAAAACAGGCGGGTGAGGAAGTAGCCAGCACAGGCATACAACATCTGTTCCTTCCAGATAATGTCATAGATAAAAAAAAGAGCACCCCAATGATATTTAAAGCAATCAATCGAAGGGCTTTCCTGTCACTTTACAGGAAAGCCCTTCGATTGATCGTCAGGTAAAGAAAAATCGCTCAATCAATCATCGATGAGAAATGTGATCTTCAACTGGACCCGATATTCCGTGATCTTCCCTTCATTGTCCAGTTTGATCTGCTGATTTTGTACCCAGGCAGACTTGAGATTATCGAGGGTTTTATGAGCGCGCGCAATGCCTATCAAGATTGCATCATCAAAACTCTGCGTGGAAGATGCCATAATTTCAGT
>CAZHWV010000295.1:0-2806 GCA_964536185.1 uncultured Anaerolinea sp.
TTCCCGGGCTTGAATCTCGCTGTCCACGGCCTGGCCTTGGGCGCCCCCGCGGGGCTGGTGAATCATGCTCCGCGCGTTGGGCAGCGCCAGCCGTTTGCCCTTTGTGCCGCCCGAGAGCAGGAAGGCTCCCATCGATGCGGCCAGCCCATAGCAGATCGTGACAACATCCGGGGCCACCTGCTGCATGGTGTCGTAGATGGCCAGGCCTGCTGTCACTGAGCCTCCTGGTGAGTTGATGTAAATCTGAATGTCTTTCTCGGGATCTTCCGCTTCGAGGAACAGCAACTGGGCGACCAGGGCATCGGCGACGGTGTCGTCGATGCCGGTACCCAGGAAGATGATTCGTTCGCGCAGCAGGCGCGAGTAAATGTCAAAGGCCCGTTCCCCTTTGCCGGACTGTTCCACCACCGTGGGCAGCACTCCTGGAGCAGCCAGCGGGTAGCCGACCGCCGTTGCTTCAGGACGGCAACCCAGCCAACGGTTCTGCACCGGATGGGAGCGCAGGGCCATTGGTTCGGGCATCAGCGGTAGGGCGTTGGACACGCGCGGCTGCAGGGGTGTGGGACCAATCTATGGGGATCAGCCTCAGGCCTGACTCTCGGCCTCGGCGGCAGCCTTCTCGCTGACCGTGCTGTTGCTCTCCAGCCAGTCGAGCAGCTTTTCCTGGAGCAGGTCGTCTCCCACCACCTGGCGGAGGCGTTGGGGATCGATGTTGCCCTGTTGGCTGATGCCGCGGCTCACCTCCTTCACCTTGGCTTCCAGCTCGGTTTCGGCCACCTCGATCGCTTCCGCCTTGGCCAGGGCCTGGAGGGCCAGGCTGCGGCGCAGGCGTTGCTCCGCTTCTGGGCGCGAGGTGTCCATCAGTGAACGCACCAGATCGGGCGTGAACAGCTTTTTCACGTCCATACCCTGCTGGGCGACCTGACCTGCGGTCTGCTCGATCAGGTTGCGGATCTCCTGCTGGATCAGCGTCTCGGGTAGTTCCACCTCCAGCTCCTCCACCAGCGCGTTGAGCAGGGCGTCGTGGCGGGCTGCCTTGGCGAGGCGCTCGGCGTCCTCCTTCAGCCGGGTTTCCAGCTCCTCGCGCAGTTCTGCAAGGGTTTGCTTGTCACTGGCTTGCTGGGCAAAGGCGTCATCGAGAGCAGGCAACTCGCGCGCCTTGAGCTCCTTCAGGCTGATTTCAAAGCGCGCCTTGCGCCCGGCCGCATCCTCTTGCGGGTAGCTCTCGGGGAACTGGCAGTCCACGGTCTTGCTCTCGCCCACGGCCATGCCGATCACCCCCTCCACGAAGCCGGGGATCATGCGGCCCTCCTCCAGTTCCACCTCCATGGCATCGCTGCTGCCGCCGCTGATCGCCTCGTCGGTATCCGCATACACGCCGCTGAAGCTGAGCACGGCCACATCGCCGCTGGCGGCCGGCCTGTCCTCCACGGGCACCAGGGTGGCCAGCTGCTTGCGCGACTGGTCGAGCAGCTCATCCACCCGGGCCGGGTCATAGACGATCGTTTCAGCCTCAGCCTTGAGACCCTTGGTTTTCTTCAGGCTCGGGCTGGGCTCCACGTCCAGCTCCAGGGTGATGGTGAGGTCGCTTCCGGGCTGGAAGCGCTCCAGCACCACCTCGAAGCCCTCGCTCAGTTCCGGCCTGCCCAGGGAGGCCACCTTCTCGATCTCCAGGGCGTCCCGGCAGGCGCCCTCCACCAGATCCTCCAGGGCGGTGGCGCGGATGCGCAGGGGGCCGATCTGCTGGAGCAGCACGGGCCGCGGCACCCGACCCTTGCGGAAGCCGGGCAGCTTCACCGTGCGGCTCAGCTTCTCCAGAGCCGCGTCGTAGCTGGCCTGGCTGCGGCTGCCGGGAATGGCCACCTCCAGGGCGACGCGGCTGCCGGGCCTGGGGCTGGCCGTGACCTGGAGCGATGCTGGCGAGGAGGACTGGGCCGCAGGGGCGGCTTGGGCAGCTGGACTCATGGGAAGACTCTGCAGCCTGCGATTCTAAGAAAGTGCTTGGCGGGCTCTGGATCGGCAGTATTGTGATTTGAACTACGGCTTCCGCCTGCAGGGTGCCGAATCTGCTGATCCGAGATGGGCTGAGCCTGGTCTCGATCCAGCTAAGACGCTTTCACAGCCCATTCCACGCAGCTACATCCACCCAGCCAGGCTCATGCAGCCAGCTTGAGCCGCACCAGCCCACGTCCGGTTCCCTCAGGGGCGACCAGGCGCCAGTCATTGGTCAGACCTGCCGCCAGCCTCAACTCACGACAGGACCCGGTCGTGCCGGTTTGAGCAATCACCTTTCATCCACGTCGGTCAGTCCACCCGTTCCAGTTCTCTCCCTTCCGACCCCCATCCATCCGTCCAGGCCCCGCACACGCCTTGATCTCCGAACCCAGCCCGTCCTGACCCTGTTGCGTCTCAGCTGCAACCGCCGGGACAGGCGCCCCTGATCCCGCCTTCCCCTCCGCCCGGTGCCAGCCACCTCCCGCTTCAACGCACCAGCCCCTTCCCTTACCCGTTGTTCTCCTTGACCGCTGTCCAGACTGAGACCGTCACCAGCGCCTCTGCCCTGCCCAGGCGCCCGCTGCGTGTGGCTGTGCTCGGGGCCACAGGGGCGGTGGGTCAGGAGCTCCTGGCCCTGCTGGACGAGCGCCGGTTTCCGGTGGCGGAGCTGATTCCGCTGGCGTCCCCCCGTTCTGCCGGCCAGACCCTGGCCTGGCGCGACCGCGAGCTCACGATCCAGGCGGTGGAGGCCTCAGTTTTTGCCGGGGTTGATCTGGTGCTTGCATCCGCCGGAGGTTCGGCTTCCAGGCAG
>CAZHWV010000296.1:0-2792 GCA_964536185.1 uncultured Anaerolinea sp.
GTGCTCGTACCAAAGTCGGGGTCTCGCCCGATTGCAATCCATATACTTCTCATTTCTTCTCCTTCAATGGTTTGTCAATCACAACTGCCACAACCTCGAGCTTCTCGAGCTTCTTGGTAGACAAAGGATTGGATGTGTCGAAGTCCGTAGACAGTCGTGTCCACACAGTTGCGTTCCACTTGGCTAAGCGTTGACTTGCCATGTGAATCCACCGACCAGTGGTCTTGTCGACCACATCGAAGCCATCATTGACGGGCACGATGTAGCAGTTCTTGTACGCAACAGGTGCGCCAATCTTTGTAGTTTTAGTCATAACTCTCTCCTAGTAGTTGATGAATGGAATTACCCTTGACCAAAGGGTTTATCCCTTTAAGCCTGAGAACATGTACTGGTTCTCACGCGCCCATGTAACGAACGCAGGATGCACAAGCACCCAATCCTTCTTCACACGGTTCTCAAGTATGGTGTTAACAAACACAGCCTGAGTCTCTTTGGGCATACGCTTGATGTAGCGAAGCCATGTAGCGAATGTGTCCCTTGCGCAGACAGACACCGCCTTAAATGCCAAGATGCATTGAGCCGCTGGACTGCTAGGTATAAGCGCAGTATCAGGGGACTTCTCGATTGATTCGGATGTAGGTAACTGATCGGCAAGCGAGATGTATGCTTGCAGATCACGCGATGCTGAGATGCCAATCGTGCCATCGAGCGTGGCGATCAATGAGTTCTCTGTCATGCGATCACGCACAGTCACCCAATGCGACGCCTTGAACAACGAGCGAGGCGATACGAACGCAGTCTGCGATGCATCACTTGGGTTGAAGATGTACGGATTCTCTTTCTGCCCGCCATCCATGTACGATGCTAGGCAATGGGGATACTCTTTCACCCACGCCATAATCTCAGCGGCAACTCCGTTGTTCGATGCCCACAATAGCCACTCGCTTGCGCTTGGCTTCATGTATGTGAGCCACGTCTGACGATTGCGGGTATGTGCTTTCGCATAGTCACCCACGCCATCACCATCCATGTTGCCCGTTGTGAACACAATCGTATTTGGATGTAGCTCGAATGTGCCGAGGCGACGCTCGTGCAGTAGCGGGTGCAGGGTGTTACGCACATAGTCATCGGTCTTAGTCCACTCGTCGATCATGATGACTTGCGGTTCATCCAAGTGCAGACCATAGTAGTCAGCAGGGTAGAAGTCCAAGGTGCGAGTCGCATGATTGGGGATAGGCATGCCCGATTGACCAACATCAGTGTTAGGACCGTCGATGTATACCTTGCGATAGCCTGTACGCTCTACAAGCACATTCTGAATGGCGGTCTTGCCAACACCTGGTTCGCCAGTAAGGTGTACTGAATTAGCACCAGAGTTGAGGATGATGTCAACGGTCTCTGTGAAGTTGACTGAGCGATTGAAAGATAGTTCTTTAGACATTTAAGTTCCTTGATAAGAAGAAAGAGAAAGGAAATACCCTGACCATCAGGGTAATTCCGTTACGAACGCGGGTACTTTTGGTTGGTGTCGAGAAGCGTCTTGGGTGCGCTTGCTTCGGTCACCAACATGTAAGGACCTTTGCCGTAGGGTTGCACCACACACCAAGATTGGCGTGCGGAGATCGCGGCTTGATTACCGCAATGCATGCACAAGCGATAGCCAAGGGCATACCGCTCGTGGTGTACGTCATCACCGCATGAACCGCAGGCATACCACTCAGGGGTACGTCTCGGCGGGTGCTGATCGTCATCGTATTCTGTAGAATGTAGAGTCATTTGATCTCCCAGTAGGTAAGTACGAGCTCATCGGTCTCGGGGTTACGCCAAAAGTGAATCTCGGTGTAGTCACGACCCTCGAGTAAGCAAGCATCGAGCGCGTGTTTCCACCGCAGTTGGCACACAAGCGCAAGCATCCCAACAACAAATGAGCTTGGCGGGTTGTACACGGGGGGCATACTCGTGTCATAGATGAATGGGTTACTCGAGTCCATCGAAGCCCACCTTGCCCGTTATGCCCGCGTAGCGCATCACCTGATCGGGCGTGTAGCGCAAGCCTGTGTTGCGGTCGAACTCACCGATGTTAGGAATCTTGCGTTGGTATGCATAGTTGTGCATACTGACAAGAAACTCATAGTCGGTGATAAGCCCGTTGATGTACTGCTGAACGATAGGCAGAAAGTCTTGAGCATGGGTGTGATTGTGGTCGTCCCAGCGTTTGCGTTGAGGCTTGAACGCTTCTAGGTTGCGTGTGGTCACGACAACCCGTACGAACTCTTTAAGTTGCTCGGGCGTTGGTTTGTTTTGATCGGTCATAGTGGTCTCCAATACAGAAGGTCGAGAAGCAGTACGATGACTGCAACGAGAAGAACAACACGCTCGGTGCGTTCCCATGGGGTAAGGTTGTGCATAAAACAGACTCCAATAAAGAAGTGGAAAAACCCTTGGGGAAAGGGTATTTCCCTAGCGCAATATCGCGCCCCGTACACAGTCCTGATTAACTAATGTACTGCGTACATTGTACCACATAAACTTGACTTTGTCAAGGGGCTCTCCGCGTTTTAGGCACTCATTCCGCCTTTTTGAGGATTCTTCCTTGCCGCGAATCCACGCTCTAACATATCGAAAAAGTCGTCGATACTCTCCTCTTTATCGTCGGGTTTCACTGCGGGCTTGGCATCTTCTCGCTTGCGTATCACCAACACGGGCTTATCGGGCGAGGCGGTCGGGACATCGTAGGTCTTGGTCAGCGACTTGGGGATGCCCTTGCCATCGAAGCCCGCTATGCTCGCGGA
>CAZHWV010000297.1:0-2761 GCA_964536185.1 uncultured Anaerolinea sp.
GAATTCCGCTACGCTTCATCCAGACTACGTGGGTTTTAACTATGTGTTTGGATGCTAAATTAGCAATGGTTATATAGCAAAGTAAATACATGTAAATAGCTATCGTAAAATATAGGTAGATTGCGCTATGGACTTAATGCAATTCGATTTGACCTCGCTTTACTTTGATGAACCGTTGCCGGTTGACATTGAGCAGCTGCTTCAGGACGCGAGTAATTGTTACAGCGCTACCGATTGCCAAGCGGAGGCGTTATTGCTGCGCGCTTATTTTTTGGCACCGGAGCAGTTGGTGGTGTTGGTTGCGCTGTATCGCTATTACTTTTATCAGCATCGTCTGGAAGATGCCTTGTTGGTTGCTGATCGGGCGATGACGATTGTGGCGCGGCGTTTGGATTTGCCGGCGAAATGGCAGCAATTGCATCCTGATCATATCGCTACTGCCGTACAGCGTTCGATGGGGTTGTTACGTTTTTACTTGCTGGTTTTAAAGGCTGCTGGCTACATCCATTTGCGGATGGGTAACGCGGTGACTGGCCAGGCCATGCTGGAAAAGTTGGTGGCAGTGGATAGCCATGACCGTCTCGGCGGCAAGGTGCTGCTAGACATAATTGTTGCTGCGGTGGCAACCCGTATAGCGGATGCCGCATGAAATGACCGTCGGATGCGACTTGCGCATCTCCCTTTGAGTACGCATGGCGTACCTTATTTTTAAGGATATATCATGGATAATATGACCCTAGCCGAAGCCTTGGATGACCTTGAATCTGCCGAGGATTTTCTTAATTACTTCGATGTTGCCTATGACGCCGCGGTGGTTCACGTGAATCGGCTGCATATTCTGCAGCGCTATCACAACTATTTGGCCCAGGTTGGTGATATGCCTGAGTCTGAGGCCGTGCGAAAACAAGTTTATGCCACCTTGTTGACGCGTGCTTATCAGGATTTTGTGAATTCCGATGCACTCACCGAAAATGTGTTTAAGGTGTTTCATATGCACGAACCGCAAACTGCCTTTGTGCCGCTGTCGTCAATCACCTTCGCGACGCCATTGCCAGGCAAAAACCTAACAGCTGCCGGCGATTGTGGTTGTGGTAATAGCGGAAATTGTCCAAACGCCAAGGCAGCGTTGCCGAGTTAATCATGGAACAACGCTTCGATTTCGGCGTCGCGGTGCGGTTAACGCGCAATGTCCGCAATGACGGTACTTATCCGGGTTTAGAGATAGGCAATCTGCTGGTTAAACGAGGCAGTATTGGCTATGTGATGAACGTTGGTACTTTCTTGCAGGATCAGGTCATCTACACCGTCAACTTTCTGGATTGTGGCCGCGTCGTCGGCTGTCGTGATGAAGAATTGATCGCTAGCGACGAACCTTGGGTGGAAAGTCGCTTCGAGACGCGTGAGAAAGTGATCAATCGTCTCGCCTTGTCGATTCGCGGTGAGGTAGTGGTTCCAGCCGGTAGCTGTGGCGAAGTATTCAAGGTGCTGCGTGATCTGGCAGAGGGGGTGCAATATCATGTGCATTTTCCTGGTGGAAAGATGTTGCAAGTGCCCGAAACACTGCTTGATAGCTTGGAGGAAAATCATGCCTGAATTTGCCGCGCTCGCCTATCTGGAATTGAAAAACGCGCAGAATCTATTTGGCAAATCGCCGGCGGATCTGGTTGAGGAAGAGCGCAGCCGGGTTGCCATTTTGGCTGAGCGGCAGTTTAGTTTGGAAGCGCGCGTGCTCAATGCACCAGAAGCGTGTGACGCAGAGGTGCCGCCCGTGCATGTGCACGCGGCGTTGGCAGAAATTCGCAAGCGCTACGCGGATGAAGCGGAATTCAGCGCTGATTTGGATCGCAACGGGCTCGACTTGCAGGGGTTTGTTAGCGCGCTGGAGCGGGAGTTGCGCGTGGAAGCCATTCTGGAGCGGGTCGGTGCGCGTGCGACACAAGTTGCTGAGATTGACGTTGATCTGTATTACCACTATCACCCTGAGCAATTTCGCCGATCAGAAAGCCGACACGCCCGTCATATTTTGGTGACCGTCAATCCGGAAATCCCTGAGAATACTGCTGATTTTGCCTTTTCACGAATTAATGTCATCGCGGTAAGGCTCGCTAAAAATCTGAAGCGTTTTGGTGAGCAAGCGTTGAAGCATTCGGAATGTCCCACCGCGATGCAAGGTGGGGTGTTGGGCGATATTCCGCGCGGTAAGCTTTATCCACAACTTGACGCCGCCCTGTTTAGTTTGCCGGTCGGTAAGCTCAGTGGCGTGCTGGAGTCGCCGTTGGGCTATCACCTGATTTTGTGTGAGTCGATCACGCCGGAACGTATTCTTAGCTTGAATCAGGCGCGGGTGCCGATACGTGAAATGCTGGAAAATCGCCGCAAGCGCCTCTGTCAAAAGGCTTGGGTGAAGCAATTACCAGCCCAGTAATGGGTGGAGTTCGGGGGGGTAGCCTGGATGCAGCCCGCACCGGGCCACGTATGCGCCATGGCAACGTGAAAGCGGGCGGAATCCGGGGCATGGTGGAGATGTGATGTGGGCTGCCACCGCCACCGCCACCACAGCCACCATCGCTACCGCTTCCACCACAACCATTGCTATCGCATCCACCATCGCCAGCGCTGCTCCCGGATTCCAACCGCATTATCGGCATCATGTTAGCCATTGGCGGTGGTGCGGTTTGCATCCAGGCTACGGGTTGTGGCCTGGACGTAGCCTGGATGCAGCCCGCACCGGGCCACGTATGCGCCATGGCAACGTGAAAGC
>CAZHWV010000298.1:0-2757 GCA_964536185.1 uncultured Anaerolinea sp.
AGACCTGACAGGCAGGGGCGTAATTCTCCTGGTTGGACGTACGCAGAACAGGGACGAGTCCATGTTTGGGATCGTCATCTTTGAGGCGCAGGATGAGTCTGCGGCGCGCATGATCATGGGATCCGATCCGGCAGTCCGCGCCGGAGTGATGCGGGCGGAACTGTATCCATATAAAGTTGCGTTGATGAGGAAGTAACCCCATCTTGAAAATGAACGAAGAAATGAGCGATCTGCCCATCAATCATCAAGCCATTCTCAGCCTGGTGTTTGGGATCTTGACCATCCTATCATGTTGCACGGGCATGGTCCCTTTTTCTTTTATGGGTTTTATTTGTTTCCCGCTAAGTGTCCTGTTCGGATTTCTTGCACTGGTGTTTGGGGTGATCTCGTTAAACGGAATCCGCAGACGAAATGAATCAGGCTCCCCCATGGCATGGATCGGGATCGTACTCGGCGGGCTCATTTTCCTGTGTGTGATGTGTATGATCGCTGCGATTGCATCATTTTTTATCTTCACGCCCGATGCTGTGCCCATGCCGCCCTTCATTCAAAATTTTTCCATTTGATTTCAACTTGCAAAACAATGTTCTCTCGGTTATCCTTGCGCGTGGGAGTGGTTAGGTCCCGGTGGGCTTCCTGGTCTTCAACACCAGTGGCGGGTCGCGTTGCGGGCCGCGGTGGGTTCGTCTCCCATCCACTCCCGCCTATTCCATGGACGGTGGACGATGGACAACAGACCATTATCCATCGTCCATGGTTGATTATCAAAAAGGTGTTTCAATGTCATCCCTCGAGATCGAAGAACTTACAAGATTTGTGTCACGCGTCTTTCGTGTTGAAGATGTGACCAGCGGCGACGCGCAAAGGGGTTTCTTTGTGCGTTATCGTGGTCAACTATTGGATGGGGATTCTGCCGACCTTTATGACCGTTTGACGGGATTTCTCACCCCGTACAATGTCATTCCCCTGTTCAAAATCGAAGACGGACGTCATGTAATTTATCTTGCGCCCAAACCCGCCGAGCCCAAGAAGGATAAGGTTTCCACCAACATCCTGCTCTTTGTATTGACCGTGTTCAGCGTGATGCTGGCTGGCGCACAACCCGAAGGCGCAATTCCCGATGACTTTGCAGGTCAAATGCTTGTGCTGGTAAAAAGCATTTTCTCAGGCTGGCCTTTTGCGTTAAGTCTGCTTGGTATTTTATTATCGCATGAGCTGGGTCATTATTTTATGAGCCGCCATCACAAGACCCCCGCCACCTTGCCTTATTTCATCCCCTTTCCTTTTAGTCCTCTGGGAACAATGGGGGCGGCGATCATTATGCGCGGCGTACCAAAGAACAAGCGTATTCTTTTTGATATTGGTGTGGCAGGCCCTCTTGCCGGGTTGGTGGTAGCGATTCCCGTTTTGTTTTATGGGTTGTCACTTTCCACGCTGGGTACCATTGATCCTGATCCAAATGGCTTTCTGGAAGGCAATTCGTTGCTTTACCTGCTCGCAAAATTGATCACCTTTGGGCAACTGCTCCCCGCTCCGCTGGAACCGCAGGGGTTTTTGTACTGGCTGCAATATTTCTTTACAGGCCGTCCTGTCCCCTTTGGCGGTCTGGATGTGTTCATTCATCCTGTTGCCTTTGCTGGCTGGGCAGGAATTTTGGTGACGGCGTTAAACCTCATTCCCCTGGGTACACTCGATGGCGGGCATGTGATCTATGCGTTGTTTGGCGATAAAGCCAAAAAGGCATTTCCCTTCATTGTTGGCATCATGGCAGTGATGGGAATTTTCTGGAGCGGATGGTGGCTGTGGGCGGTGTTGTTATTCTGGCTGGGGCGGGTCAACGCCGAGCCGTTGGATCAGATCACCACCCTTGACCCCACCCGGCGGATGGTTGCCCTCGCGGTGATACTCATCTTTATTCTGGTATTCATGCCTGTCCCATTTATGACTCTTGCACAATAAAATTTATGCATATGAAAAAAATATTCTCTCTGCTGTTTATCGCCTCCATTATTTTGTCGGCTTGCGGCTCATCGGGCGCAACAGCAACCAGTGAGCCTTTATCTCCCTCCGCATCTTCCATGCAGGCAGCGACCAAAACCCCAAAACCAGTATCAACCAGCCGACCGGCGACCAGCCTGGGGGTCAGCAATGAAGCCCTGCAAGGGGTGGAGATCAAGGTCTGGTATCCGTGGTATGGGGTCGAATCAAATTTGTTCGGCACTCTCGTTGCAGATTTCAACGAAAATAATGAATGGGGCATTAAGGTTATTGCGGAGAGCCAGGTCAACTTCACCAACCTGTATGAAAATACTACTGCGTCCCTGCCCACCACTGACAAACCTGACATGGTGATCGCATTGCCCGAACACGCGTTGGAATGGGATGCCAACGGTGTGATCGCCGACCTGACTCCGTATGCGCAAGACCCGCTGTATGGAATTGACGCCAGTGATATCCCCAACGTGTTTTGGAATCAGGACAATTTTGGAGGAAAGCGCCTGGCGATTCCAGCCCAACGCACGGCACGCTTTTTGTTGTGGAACGAGACCTGGGCTGGTGAGATAGGATTTGATTCTCCGCCTGATGCGCCTGACGATTTCAAACAGCAATCCTGCCGCGCCCAGCAAGCCATGTTGAAGGATGATGCCCCGCAAAATGATTACATGGGCGGCTGGTATGTGGATACGGAACCGATGACCGCCTACGCCTGGTTGCTTGCCTTTGAGGGTGGTGTTTTGGATGGCAGCAGTTACCGAT
>CAZHWV010000299.1:0-534 GCA_964536185.1 uncultured Anaerolinea sp.
GCTGACGAATAAGCATAGTCGCTGACTTGGCGTAGCCGCCGATAAGGTGAATGAGACCATAGCCATAGAAGCCAAACCCCGGTATGTATTGGTAGTGCACGAAATGTTGACGCTTCATGTGCAACTCATCACCCTCGTACCAATTACGGCGAATGGCGAGCACCTTCTGCGTACCCTTCTCAACAGTCACAACGTACGGAAGCGCAATGCCTGTCTTCTCACCGTCCTCGTCCTCGTGCTCGTAGCCTTCTAAGTCCAAGTCGACGTGCATCTCAAGAATGCGGAAGCGCTCGTCCTGCACAGCAGACATGCCCATCTCTTCAGCTTTCTGCTTCTCAATGTCGTCAAGTTCGCTCGATGGCTCACCTAAGTCCACATCACTGTAGAAGCCAGCCTCTTGTAACTTCAAGACCTCGTTCTCAGTCTTACGCATGACGTGCGTGACCCGCTCGGCCCGCTCAAGATTACTCGCGCCGTATGGCACAACAATATCTTCAGCAGGGATGAACATGGCGACTTGGCGTCCCAGCGATG
>CAZHWV010000299.1:544-1664 GCA_964536185.1 uncultured Anaerolinea sp.
CTTCTTTGTTTGGCGTATCTTCACCAAGAATCTGTGTCTTAACTGGGCCCGCAGCAGGGAACGTCTCCATGATGCCTTCACTCTGGAAGCGCACCACAGACTCCGTCAGCATAGGATGAAAGACACCGCAAGCGCCTGCCCATGGCTCTGTTCTTTCTTCATACTTGAGGCCTAACAACTTCAAACCTTCAACGTAAGTCCTTATCCAATCCTTTCTATCGTTGATGTCTTTATCAAAGTTATCAATCAACTCTTTACCCAACGTACCTAGTACGCTGTCGTCCATGAAGTCCGCAAGGTTGGCATTGAACTCCTCATCCGTGCCTTCCCTATCTGGGGTCAACTCAATCTCAATATCCCCCATGCCAATCGTTACTGACTCTGGGTCTTCAATCTCAATCTCCAGCGGAGGAGCCATGTCCTCTTCAATACCCAAGGGGGCCGCGTACAAACCTTTGTCCATAGAACTCGTTGCCATAATTTATCCTTAAACTGTGTAAAACCGCTCTTTGCGGTGACTTCTGAACCATTGAATCTCTTCGGGCTCGTCGCTGGGTAAGCGCAGGAACCCACCTTGGCGGAACCGCATCAACGCCAAAGTTGTCGCGTCAACTAAGTCGTCGTGTTCTCCAGATGGGAACGCAGCAATCTCGTCAACTAACTCTTCTGCCCAGCGGGTGCGAGGCACCCATACCTTGCCACTCGCGATTATGTCCGAGACTGAATTTAAGCGGGCGATTTTGTCTTGGCCCTTACTAGGCGTGTACTCCTGCACAGGTATGCCCATCGCACGGAGTTCGTAAATCAGCGGCGCACCCGTCGCCTTCTTCTCAATCAGTAGGCCGTCCGGCTCATACTCGTTGTACTCGGCGAGCACATCCCTTTTCAGCTCAACCCACTCAACACGCTTTCTATACGTGTTCAAGAGAATAATGTGCGACGTATTGTTGTCTTCCTCATTCTTAAATATCCCCCACGTCGTGCCCGCTGAGTAGTCGGCGCGGTTGTTCTTCTCAAACGCGGTGTCCCATGACTGCAAGATGTACTCGCATACAGGTGGATCGTCTTTATCCCACCACTGCCACCAATCCCGCTTAACAATCCCGGACTCGTTGCCCAC
>CAZHWV010000299.1:1674-2751 GCA_964536185.1 uncultured Anaerolinea sp.
GTTCTTCACTAAGCGCTGTTGATTCACCCAAAGACCAGAACTCTGGCCATAAGTGTTTACCACTAGGTAGGATGGCAGGGAACTCAATCACATCCCACTGCTCTCCACCGCGGGCAGCGGCAGCTTTAAGCACCTGACCGGTCAAATCCCTAAGTGACCACCGTGTCATCACGATCACGATCGACCCGCCCGGCTGCAAACGCTGACGCGGACCTGACGTGTACCACTCATACACCTTGTCGAACACATCTGGGTTGCTCGCGGCGAGCGCAGCTTCCTGTTCTGAGTGTGGATCGTCAATAATGAGGATGTCAGCGCCCTTACCGGTCACCGTACCACCCACACCAATCGCAAAATAGTCACCATTCTTGCTGGTATTCCACCTTCCGGCAGCTTTTGAGTCCGCACGAAGCTCTAAATCAGGGAAAAGGTCCTTATATTCGTCCGAATCAACCAAATTTCGTACTTTTCGACCAAAACCTACTGCTAATTCAGCAGTATTTGAGCACTGGATGACCTTTTTGTTAGGGTATTTACCTAGAAACCACGCTGGTAGGAGGTAAGAAGCAAATTCCGACTTCGTATGGCGGGGTGGCATGTTAATAATCAGCCTCTTACACTCGCCGTTGGCCACTCTTTCAAACGCTTTGGCCATCTTCGCATGGTGTCTGCCCCCAATGAAGTCTGGCCACACCTTGGTGGTGAACTCCATGAACTCATTGCGGGCTTTGTCCTTCTCGCCAAGCTCGACTCGGCTAGATAACTTCTTCAAAACCTTGGCTTTCTCCTCTGGCGGGAGATGCGGGAGACTCGCAATGAGCGCTTCCAGCTCTGCTTCTATGGTTAGGACCTCGGTCTCTTCACGCATCAGGTGTGTCCTCCCGGGTCACATCTGCATCCAATTCTTGCGTATCAGGCATAGCGGGCGTAACGTCCTCGGCCATCTCTAGCTCCAGTGTTGGCCCAAACTCTTTGTCCAGATCGACGTCTATTGCAGTCTCCCTGCCACCATAGAGACGCATGAGTTTACGCACGTTGTCCTTAATCGCTTGATCCAGATCTGCACTGTTGGCATAC
>CAZHWV010000300.1:0-2743 GCA_964536185.1 uncultured Anaerolinea sp.
CCGTTTTTGGATGTGCCCAACCGGGATATAACCACCACCAGTGACCAGAAATTTACCCTGATCAATCCTGCTTATATGACTCGCCTGATTTCCGAACTGGCCGCCAAGAAAGACAACGTCCAATTTCATATCACCAGCCTGAAACCAATTCGCCCTGCGAATGCTCCTATTGCCTGGGAGGCGGTCGCTTTGACTGGCTTTGAAGGCAAAGGTCAGGCTGAATATTATGAGTATGCCGAAAGTCAAAAAATAAGCATATTTCGCTATATGGCGCCCCTAATTACCCAGCAAAGCTGCTTGAAGTGCCACGCGAAACAAGGCTATGAAGTTGGCGATGTGCGCGGAGGGATCAGTGTTTCTTTCCCGGTCCAATTTACCTGGCCCTGGGCGCTCATCTTCAGTCATCTGGTCATTGGGCTTGGCGGAGGCGGGTTGATTTATATATTTGGAAAAAAATTGGAACGGAGTATGCAGATTTTGGAAAACCTCTCCAGAATGGATGGGTTGACGCAGATCCATAACCGCCGTTTTTTTGATGAAGCCCTGACGAGAGAATATTTGTACAGCCGGCGTAATAAGATCCCTTTGTCCATTGCTATTTGTGATATTGATAATTTTAAAGCCTTCAATGATTCCTACGGTCACCAGGCTGGTGATGAATGCCTTAAATGGGTTGCCCAGGCGCTGGATAGTGTGCTCAAGCGACCTGGGGACTTGGTCGCCAGGTATGGCGGGGAGGAATTCGGCATTATCCTGCCTTACTCGAACGCTGATGCTGCCCTGGCAGTTGGGAATATGCTGCGAGGTGTAATTGAATCTTTGCAAATCCCCCATAACGCCAGTACTACCAGTAATTGTGTTACCGTCAGTATAGGAGTTGCCTCATACCAGAGTGAGGATGTCAGCCGGGATGATCTGGTGCGGATTGCCGACCAGGCTCTTTATAAGGCCAAAGCCAGCGGTCGAAATTTTGTGTCGATTGCCCAGGCGAAGGATTGCCCTCGGTAACGGTTGCTTGAGCGAGATTCCACCTTAGAAACAGGTCAGTCATACTATAATCACGCGATAATTTATCATTATCTTGGTCCGAGGCTGGTATGCTAACACCTCTGCGTGTTCTGATGGTTGAGGATTCTGAAAACGACGCTAATCTGATCCTGAGGCAAATGCGCAGGGCTGGCTTTGCTGTTGAGTCTCAGCGCGTGGAGAACGCTGAGCAAATGCAGGCAGCCTTGGACGAACAGTCTTGGGAAATTGTCACGGCGGACTATTCTTTGCCGCAGTTCGATGCCCCGGCAGCGCTGGCTTTACTGCAAAAGAGCGGGCTGGATATTCCCTTTATAGTTATATCGGGTGGGATCACGGAAGAGATCGCTGTGGCCTTGATGAAAGCCGGCGCGCAGGATTATCTCAAGAAGGACAAACTTGCCCGCCTTACGCCGGTGTTGGAGCGTGAGCTGGTCCAGGCGCGCAAACGGAGAGAACATAGGGCCGCAGAAGAAGCCTTAGGCGCGAGTGAGGCCCAGTTGGCCCTGGTGTTTAATAGTAGCGCGGATGCGCAGGTATTAACCAGGGTGGAACCGGGCGAGCGCTTTGTCATCCAGGCGGTCAACCAGGCTTTCCTGGAGCTTTTCAACACCCTTGTTCCGGGTGGGCTGCCGCCTGTGCTTGGTATGGAGCGTAAAGAGTACCTGTCGTCCTCCTTGGGCATGGAGCCGGAAGAGATTGAACTTGAATTGGCACAGTACCGTCTGGTGTTAGCAGAACGCCGTCCGGTGCATTTTGAAATGGAAAGTTCTGTCAAAGGGAAAAAAGTTGCCCTGGATATTTCCATTTCTCCCGTATTGGATCAGGCCGGTCGCTGCAGCTATATTTTGTGGACAGCCAGAGATGTCACCGAGCGCAAGCGCATCCAGGATGAACTACGCGAAAGCACTGAACGCTTCTCGAACGCTTTCAAGTTCGCTCCGAATGGTATGGCCCTGGTTTCGCTGGATGATCGCTATTTGAAGGTCAACCAGGCCTTGTGTGAAATGTTTGGCTATACTGAGCAGGAACTGCTTTCAAAAAAATACCAGGAGATTACCCACCCGGACGATTTGGAAATCGGCCTGGTTTTAACACAGCAACTGTTGGCCGGCGAGATCGATAGTTGTCAATTGCAAAAACGTTACATCCACAAGACGGGCAGGGTCGTCTGGGTGCTGTTGAATATTTCTCTAGTTTGCGACGACTTGGGGAACCCGCTATATTCTATTTCCCAGATCAATGACATTACCGAGCGCAAACAAACAGACGAGGCGTTGCGCCGAAGTGAGGAATCGCTGCGGGCTATCCTGCAGACGGCTATGGACGGTTTTTGGGTGGCGGATATGCAGGGCCGGTTGGTGGAAGTCAATGAGGCCTATTGCCGGATGAGCGGCTATGATAAATTGGAACTGCTCAATATGCGCATACCCGACCTGGAAGTCGTTGAATCATTTGAAGAGACCAGCGTGCATATCCAAAAAATCCTTACCCTGGGCGGGGATCGCTTTGAATCTCGGCATCACCGCAAGGATGGCAGCATAATTGATGTTGAGATCAGCGTTCAGTTTCAGCCATTAGATGGCGGCCGGATGGTTGCTTTCCTGGAAGATATCAGCGAGCGCCGGCGTGCAGAGAAGCTGGCGGCTCAGCAAAGCGAGCAGCTGCGAATTTTATATGAAGCCAGCCAGCGATTAAATAGTACCCTTGACTTGGA
>CAZHWV010000301.1:0-2730 GCA_964536185.1 uncultured Anaerolinea sp.
ATCACCTTTACAGCCGCACCCGGCCAGTTGATCGCCCTCGTCGGTCCATCTGGCGCCGGCAAGACCACGCTGACCTATCTCATCCCACGGCTGTATGATCCCACCAGTGGCGTCATCCGCATTGACGGGCATGACTTGCGTGATGTGACTCTCGATTCACTGGCTGCCACGATCGGCATGGTGACGCAGGAAACGCATCTCTTCCACGATACCATCCGCACAAATCTAATATACGCGAAAATGGACGCCTCACAACCCGAGATCGAAGCCGCCGCACGCGCCGCCAACATCCATGACTTTGTGATGGGACTGCCCGATCAATACGACACCATCGTCGGTGAGCGCGGCTATCGCCTGAGCGGCGGTGAGAAACAACGGGTCGCCCTGGCGCGTGTGATCCTCAAGAACCCGCGCATCCTGGTTTTGGATGAAGCTACCAGCTCGCTTGACAGCGAATCCGAATCCCTGATCCAGGACGCATTGAAAAGGGTCATGGCGGGCAGAACCAGCATCGTCATTGCCCATAGACTAAGCACGATCCTCGCGGCCGATCTGATTTTAGTAATGGATCGAGGGAAAATTGTTGAACGCGGCACACATGATCAATTGATTGCGACTGGTGGACTATACAGCCAGTTATACGAAACGCAGTTTAGAGGAGAGCGCGTTTAAGTCCCCGCCATTCGAACAGACTCATCCCCCGGGTAAAGTATGGAATTGAAAGAGGACAAGCAGCCTGATCTCTTTAAAACCCCGCTGCTTAACTCTATGGGGAGCAGGTCCACAAATAGACAGGGTGATCGCCCCAGGGATAATCGCTGGACGGGAATCCAAAACTTATTTGTGAACTTTCAGGGTGAAAAGCAAACATCAGATCCTCCAATCCCAACCCGGCTGGAATATCAAAGCGCAGCCAGGCATCCACGGACTGCCCTGGAACCAGATCGGGCGGCAAAGCCATATAATCTGCATGATCTTTGCGATGCCCATAAGTTGACTTGAACTCTGTTACACCCATCAGCACACTAAAATTTTCAGACTCTGGTAAATATTTCTCACGCTCACCAATATTTTTAAGCAGAATATTGATCCAAATAATGTTCTTCCCCGCAGGAGGTTCCCGCTCAGAACCATACTCGGTTAAATAGCTGGATGTGATCTCAGCCTCTTTCATCACCACCCGGATCTCATCATAGACAGCCATTTGAGCGGGGGGCATGGGTGTCGGCAGGCTTTTATTCTCTGCCACAACCTCCAGCGTTGCGGCAGGAGTGGGAGCAACAGCCCGCTCACCGGCAGCATTACAGCCAGGTACGGCCAACAATCCAAGAATAATACCCAACTTTAAGATCAATATCCGGGTCATAACATACCTTTGGCACTGGTTGCACTTCATGACTACAGACGGCATTATCCTACATATCTTCTGTCTTGTGAACTTAGCGGACATCCCAGGACATTCAGGATCAAAGGGGAGAAAAATTACACAACCGGGTTTTTTTACTTCACCAACCTGGGCCGATCCTTGGAAAACCGGATTAACCGAGAAATATTTGGATCAATTCCCAGTTGATGACGATGTCATAAATTCCCACTCCCAGCAATAATAATCCGCTGACAAAATTGATCAATTTCGCGCGCATGGCAAACTGGCGTGTGATCCAGCGCTGCCCCGCCCCTGAGAGAAAAGACAAGGCCAAAAGCGGGATGCCAAACCCCATCCCAAACCAAAAGAACACATTTAATTTCCCCAAGGCATCGGCAACCGTGAGCGACAGAGCAAAGATGCTCACGACCAATGGGCCGGAGCAGGGTAAGGCAATGGGGCCATACAACAACCCATACACAAAAGCATTTACAAATGGATGGGATAAAAACGGAACTTGCACCTGCGGCAATTTTTTGAACGGATTAACATTGAGCAGCAGCATGATCCCAAAAATTATGATGACACCATCTGCAATGGGAATAATGAATGAAAGTGCCCTTCCAATTGAAACAGACAGCAATGCAATGATGCCACCCAGAGCGAGCATCATGGTCAGCACGCCTGCCAGCACAAAAAAGCCAAGAAAATAACGGCTGGGTTTTCCCTGCAAGCCATCCTGTCCGCCGCTGATATAGGCAAGGAAGCCGGGATACAAAGGCAACACACAGGGACTGGTTGTAGCCAGCAAGCCGATCGTTAAAGAGGTGAGGATGGTTTCCATAAAGTTCCTTTTCCCGTCAAGAGGGTTACCTCTTGACGGGTATTATTATTTATTCGCCTTACGCGCAGGTCAGGCCTTGGTCTTCAACTACGATTAAGATGGACTTTGCGATGAGCATTGTCAAAGTGCAATTTCATAAGGCGGGTTAATTACATCGCTTCGTCGAGGAACGGTTGAATGAATTTCATTAATTCATCAGCGTTTTTGATGCCAAATGGTAATGGATGCGCTTCACCTTTGCGGTCAATGACCAGCATGGGTGTGGAGGGCGGATTCAGAAATTGGTCGCCATAATGTTTTGAGATATCCTGCGCAATATCCGCTGTGACAACTGCATACATCCAGTCGAAGCCGTTACTTTCCACGTACCCCTTGAGGTCGGCAGCGTTTTCATTCAAGTCAATATCCAAACCCAGGCTGATAAAGTCATCCCGATCGCCAAACAAGTCATGCAAAGCCTTGACCTGTTGTTGTTGTTTTTTGCAATTGGAACACCACATCGCCAGGGTTTCCACCAGCA
>CAZHWV010000302.1:0-2727 GCA_964536185.1 uncultured Anaerolinea sp.
GTTACACCAGTCTCAACCAGCACGTCACAACGAAAAAAGGTGACCACGCTTACTTTTCATCAAAAAAAGGAACGTGGCGAGCCGATCACCATGTTGACAGCCTATGACTATCCCACTGCGATGGCGATGGATAGGGCTGGAATTGATTCCATCCTCGTCGGTGATTCACTGGCGATGGTGGTGTTGGGCTATGAAAACACATTGCCTGTTACCATGGATGAAATGCTGCATCATGCGCGGGCAGTTTCACGAGGTGCAAAGAGTGCCATGCTAATTGGCGACATGCCGTTCATGTCCTATCAAGTCTCTGTGGAAGAAGCGCTTCGCAATGCGGGACGTTTCCTGCAGCAAGCAGGCATGGATGCGGTAAAACTCGAAGGCGGGCGCGAGCGAGCCGATGCGATACGCAAAATCACAGGTGCGGGCATTCCCGTCATGGGACATCTCGGACTCACGCCCCAATCTGTCCATCAACTAGGCGGCTTCCGCGCACAGGGCAAAACAGCATCCACTGCGAAACACCTGCTCGAAGATGCGCTAATTCTTGAGGAGGCCGGCGTATTCAGTCTCGTGCTGGAATCTGTTCCTGCGCGTCTGGCGGAAGTCATCTCCAAACAAATTTCCATTCCTACCATTGGCATCGGCGCTGGTGCTGGATGTGACGGTCAGGTGCTTGTGACGCACGATCTGCTTGGTCTTTTTGATCGTTTTACACCCAAGTTTGTCAAACAGTATGCAAGCTTCCATGCGGAGATGAGCAAAGCGTTTTCAGAATATATTGACGATGTGGAAACCAAACGCTTCCCATCCATTGAGCATATTGTTGAAATGACGGATGATGAGTGGAATCTGTTTCAGGAAGAAATAAAAAATTAGCCCGCATGTCATTGATGGGAGCGTTTGATCCATTGCAATGTCATGTGGAAGGTAGACAAAAATGAATCAGGATGTTCTATTAGTTGGTACTGGCGCGTTAGCCACTTTGTTCGCGGCACGTCTTGGTGAGGCAGGCCATTCTGTCCACATGCTTGGCACATGGAAGCAAGGACTTCAAGCCTTACAGGATAAAGGTGCACGCATCCTGGATGCAGACGGAAAGGAGCGCACGTACAAAGTTCATGCCACGGATGATCCGCGTGAAGTGAGCGGTGCAAAGTTTGCCATTGTATTGGTCAAGTCTTGGCAGACCGAGCGCGCAGCGCATCAACTCAAATTATCGCTTGCAGACGATGGACATGCACTTACCCTGCAAAATGGCCTTGGCAACCGCGAAACGCTGACGCGCGACCTCGGAACAGACCGGGTTTCATTGGGTGTAACCACCATCGGGGCAACCCTGCTTGCTCCAGGTTTGGTGCAGACAGGCGGGGAGGGGATTATCTCCATCGAACAGACACAGGCTCTTACTCCGCTTGTAGCGGCTTTGCGTTCATCCGATTTTAATTTGCAAATCGTAGACGATACCCAGTCGCTGATCTGGGGCAAACTGGTCATCAATGCTGCCATCAACCCGTTGACTGCTTTATTACGCGTCCCAAACGGCGAGTTGTTGGCGCGTCCAATGGTGCGCAGGATCATGGCTTCCCTGGCGCGTGAAACTGCGGAAGTTGCCGCCGCCGAGCATGTGCATTTGCCGTTTAGCAACCCTGTCAGTGCGGCAGAGGATGTGGCACGTAAGACCGCCAAGAATCACTCGTCCATGTTTCAGGATGTGCGCCGCGGCGCGCCGACCGAAATTGATGCCATCTGTGGTGCTGTCACAAAGCGGGCCGAGTTCCATGGAATTGACACACCCTACAATCGAACCTGCTGGCAATTGGTGCGTGCGTTGTAATGCTGTTTGTATCAACTAGATACACAGCCAAAAAGAAACATTCGTGTTACACCTACAAAGCCTTGTGGGCTTTGTAGGTGTAACACGGGAATACTTTAATCCCTGTGCTGGAAGAATATGAAATAAATTAAAGTATAAGAGAGAAAAAATTACCGTTGTCAAACAGATAATTTATCCGTACATGGTTTGTGAAAAAATAATCAGGAGATTTAATGGCCAAGCGCAAATATACCAACCGTTGTTACCTCGATGCCCTCGAAAAGAAAGTCCTGGTCTTTGATGGTGCAATGGGAACAAGCCTGCAATTACAAAATCTCACTGCCGAGCATTTTGGCGGGGAGCAATATAATGGATGCAACGATTACCTTGTTATCTCATACCCCCAGGCCGTGGAGAAAGTCCATCGTTCCTTTCTCGAAGTGGGTGTGGACGTGCTGGAAACTGACACGTTCCGCTCCAATCGTTTGACGATGGTTGAATATGGTTTGCAAGACCGGATCATTGAAATCAATGTGGCTGCAGCTTCTCTTGCCCGCCGGCTTGCAGATGAATACGCAAGCCGCACTGCGCAAAAAAGATTTGTTGCAGGCTCCATTGGACCATCAGGCAAACTTCCATCCACCAATGACCCTGAATTGTCAAATATCCAATACGAAGAATTGATCGATATTTTTTGTGAGCAGGCCGTCGGTCTTATTCAGGGCGGTGTGGACATTTTGCTGATCGAAACCTCGCAGGATATTCTCGAAGTCAAAGCCGCCATCACGGGCATTCACAAAGCCTTCGCTGAGACTGGGCAATATTTGCCGATCCAAGCCCAGGTCACGTTGGACACGACCGGTCGCATGTTGCTCGGCACCGACATCAACGCGTCGCTCACCATCCTCGAAGGC
>CAZHWV010000303.1:0-2663 GCA_964536185.1 uncultured Anaerolinea sp.
GGAGTTACAGGAAGCGGTACATCGTATGCAGCAATTCTTTGTACTGGAGCTTTCAAATCGTAGAAGCAATTTTGTGAAATTAACGCTGCTACCTCTGCGCCCCATCCACCTGTGAAAGTGTCCTCATGAGCTATAAGAGCTTTCTTAGTTTTGTTAACGGACTCGTAAATCGTTTCTGTGTCTAGAGGTAGTAGGGAAACTGGATCAATAACTTCGCAGTCAATTCCTTCTGCCGCTAGTTCCTCAGCGGCTGCTAGGCAACGATATAGAGTTAAGTGAGTTGAAATAATGGTTAATGATGTTCCATTACGTTTTTTCAGCGCCTTGCCAATTGGGAATAAGTACTCTTCTTCTGGAACCTCGGCTGTTAAGTCCATTCCTCCGGCAGACTCTCTTCCCTTGCTTCCATAAAGCAGCTTGTGCTCGAAAACAAGTACAGGATCATCGTCTCTAATTGCACTCTTTATAATTCCTTTTGCAACGTAAGCATCAGAAGGGCAGACCACTTTAATTCCCGGTACGTGAATGAAATAGCTTTCTGGGGATTGACCGTGTTGCGCACCTCGATTAGCAGTTCCAACTGGACATCTAAGAACTAGAGGGACTTTCAATTTTCCGCCCGACATGTAACGGATCTTTGCAGCTTGATTAACAATTTCATCCATACATTCAAAAATAAAGTCTGAATACTGCAAATCTGGAATAGGCCTCATACCCATGAGTGCAGCTCCAACTGCGGTTCCCATAATTGCTTTTTCACTGATCGGCGTGTCAATTATTCTTTCGTGGCCAAACTTCTCTGGCAGTCCCAAATAAACTCCGAAAGCACCACCAAAACCGCCAGGAATACCAATATCCTCACCAATTAGAAAGACATTAGGATCTCTTTCCATTTCTTCAGCGATAGCTTCTCTAATCGCCTCACCGATGCTTAGTCTGCGATTGCTCGTCATAGTTGCACCAACTTTGGTGAATCCATTTTTGACGCATAAGCATCAATGAACGCATCTTCTACTGGTGGGAAATCCGATTGCTGCGCGAATAACACTGCATCATCAATCTCAGTTTGGATATCTTTAAGAATCAAAGAGTATGAATCATCATTGAGAATATTATGACTAAATAGTGAATCCTTCATTCTCTCGATTGGATCCATAGTCTTCCAAAAATCTTCTTCTTCCTTACCTCTATACTTCTTTGCATCACCTCTACTGTGTCCGGCGAATCTATAAGTTTTTGCTTCAATCAGTATGGGACCTTCTCCATTCAAAACTGATTCCTTAGCTGCTTTTGCCGCCAAGTAAACTTCCACAACGTTCATTCCATCAACAATCACTGATCTCATTCCATAGCTCTTTACTCGTTCTGCAACATCCTCGACCAAAGTTGTCTTGTTATATTGCGTGGATGCGCCATACAGATTGTTTTCACAGACATAAATGATGGGTAGCTTTTGATAGGCGGCCATGTTTAAGCCCTCATGGAATGCGCCTTCATTGGTAGCGCCTTCACCAAAAAAGCATGCAGCCACTTGTTTAGTCTTCTTCAACTTAAAGGCAAGACCTATTCCTGTCACAATACTTATTCCACCCGCAACGATCGCGATTGCTGGAATCATGCCAACGTCAGGATCTCCCAAGTGCATGGAGCCACCCTTACCTTTACAGCAACCAGTTTCCTTGCCGTAAAGCTCAGCCATGGCGTCACGCATTGTTACACCTTTTGCAATTGCATGCCCGTGAGGTCTATGGGTTGAAGTGATCCAATCACTTTTTTCAAGGACTGAACAAATTCCAACGGCAACAGCTTCTTGACCTTGATACTGGTGAATGGTTCCTGGTAATTCGCCTTTGAGAAACAGTTGATAAACTTTGTCTTCAAATTTCCGTAGTCGAATTATATCTTTGAAAAGAGAAATCAATAATTCGGAATCTTGTGCCTTTAAATCAATTTCTCGCGTTGTCATAATTAAGCCATTCCTCCAGAGCCATAAAGTTTTATGAACTTTCGTGCATTTGCTTTGATTGAGTCTTTGCCAACTTCCAGAAAATCACTCTTCTTATGTGACCCAACTATATCGTGGACGAAACAATTATCATCTAAACTTGTAACATATTCCTTTACAGATTTAAGGTAATCTGTTTTCAACCGCGTTCCAACGTTAAACTTGGCAACTCCGTTTGCTATGGCCTCTTTTATTTGATTATCCGGAAAACCTGTTCCACCATGTATGGCTATCGGCAGGCTTACCTGACTTCTAATATCTTTAAGTCTTTGAATATCAATGTTTGCACTACCTTTTGTCAAAAGGTGAACGTTTCCGATGGCAACCGCTAGACAATCAATTCCAGTTTCTTCAACAAATTTCTTAGCCTCCGCTGGGTCTGTCATATATGACTTAGCATCGACTATCTCTCCTCCAAGATAATCTGGCAAACTTCCAAACTCAGCTTCTACTTCAACGTTATTTTTGTGGGCAATATCGACTAGTGCTTTCACTTCCCTCTTTGCTTTATCAACTTCCCACCTATGGCTATCAATCATTACTGTATTGAATCCAGCTTCGACTCCCCTTATGGCCTGTTCCAAGGTGTGTGTCTCATTCAACAAAAACGCAACGGGTACTTTTGCATCCTTGATTAAGGCTCGGCCACTTGCAGCCA
>CAZHWV010000304.1:0-2586 GCA_964536185.1 uncultured Anaerolinea sp.
AGCAGTTGGATTCTGCCGGATATATTTTGATTGGCATTACTAATCAACCGGATGTCGCCCGGGGAGTCCAATCACGCGCTGTGGTGGAAGCCATCAATACGTTAATCGAATCAAAATTGCCTGTACGTGAGATTTTTGTCTGCTATCATGATAACGTTGACGATTGTGCTTGCCGCAAACCCAAGCCGGGACTAATTTTGCGTGCGGCAGAAAAATACGGGCTTGATCTCTCCCGCAGTTGGATGATCGGTGATCGCTGGAAGGATGTTGCTGCCGGCCAGGCTGCCGGACTGAAAACTATTTTTGTTGATTATCATTATTCTGAGCCGTACATGGGTTCTCCTGCTGATTTTACGGTGGAAGATACTTCGTTCCTGGCCGAGATAATTCTGAACAAGGAGCATAATGAAAACACTTGAACAATTGAAAGTGAAAATTTTTGCGGATGGGGCAGATTTGAATGGTATCTTGGAATTGTATCGAAATCCGCATATTACAGGCTTCACGACCAACCCGACACTGATGTGTCAGAGCGGTATTTCTGATTACGAAAAATTTTCTCGTCAGGTTTTAGAGCACATTCCTGACCGTCCAATTTCGTTTGAAGTTTTTTCAGACGAGTTTGATGAGATGGAGCGCCAGGCCCATAAAATTGCTTCCTGGGGTAAAAATGTCTATGTCAAAATCCCAGTGACCAATACAAGGCGTGAGATCGCAGTGGGTCTGGTTCGTCGCTTGGCAGCTGATGGTGTGCAACTCAACGTAACTGCCCTGATGACACTTGATCAAGTACGCGCAGTTTCTGCGGCCTTAGAAGCCCATGCCCCTGCCTATATTTCAGTCTTTGCCGGGCGCATAGCCGATACAGGATGCGACCCTGTGCCTCTGATGAAAGCAGCTGTGGAGATAATGGCGCCATACAAAACCCAGGAATTAATCTGGGCCAGTCCGCGTGAATTGTTAAATATTTTCCATGCTGATGAAGTTGGTTGTCATGTGATTACTGTAACGCATGACATTCTCAAAAAACTTTCATTGATAGGCAAGGATTTGGATGAATATTCGCTTGATACCGTGAAAATGTTCCGAGCGGACGCTGTGAAAGCAGGATTTAAGTTGTAATACCTGTAATAAGAAAATGAGACCAATTCTTCAACGACTGCGTCCAATCCTCGCGCCGCGTAACAGTTGGCGGGAAAAAATCGCTCGAATAATTCTGCGAAAAATCCCGGCTTTGCGTTCTCTGCTGGCCGGTAGTTATCGCGCCTGGATCTCGAAAAATGAAGCGGACCAGAAAGCGCTCGAAGAACAAAAAAACCAAGCCCTGGCTTTTTCTGAGCAACCGCTGATCAGTATCGTCGTACCGGTTTTTTCGCCTCCGCTCAAAGTATTCCATGCCATGATCCGATCAGTCCTGGCCCAGTCCTATCAGAACTGGGAATTGTGCCTGGTAAATGGAGATTCAAGCTCAACCGAAATATGCCAAGCGCTCGAAGCTTACGCAGCGCAGGATAATCGTATCAAAGTAAAAATGCTGGAAAATAATCTTGGAATTTCCGGGAATACAAATGTTGCCATTGAGATGGCTCAGGGTTATTTTATTGGTTTTCTAGATCATGATGACTGCCTGGCTCCCTTTGCCCTGTATGAAGTTGTCAATGCGCTCAACCAGTATCCCGCAACCGACTTGTTTTACTCGGATGAAGATTATTTAAGCGCGGATGGCAGTCGGCGCTACAACCCGGTCTTCAAGCCGGTTTTTAGTATTGATTATTTACGAGCTGCAAACTACATAACCCATTTTTTGCTGCTGCGCAAAGAATTAGGCGCTCGTTTGGGCTGGTTGCGCCAGGGATTTGACGGCGCGCAGGATTACGACCTGATCCTGCGTGCCGTCGAACAGGCGCGGCTGGTAACGCACATCCCTCAGGTGTTGTATCATTGGCGGGCGATGTCTACCTCAACAGCTAGCACGCAAGACGCCAAAACATATGCCAGGGAGGCGGGTCTAAGAGCAGTGCGTGAGCATCTCACACGTTGTGGTTTATTGGCGGATGTGGAAAATGGGCTCCACCCAGGTCTATACCGGGTGAACTATCAGCTCAATAATCCGCCTCTGGTTTCGATCATCATTCCCAATCACGAACATGCGGTCGATCTACAGCGTTGTATAGATTCGATCCTACAGAAAAGCACATATCAGCGTTTTGAAATTTTGATTGTTGAGAATAACAGCCTGAGTGAGACCGTTTTCGCTTTATATCAGCAAATGCAGGCCCAAGATACGCGCATACGTTTGGTGGAATACACACACAGCCCGTTTAATTATTCCGAAATAAATAATTATGCTGCCGGCCTGGCTTTAGGCAGCGTATTACTCTTCTTGAACAACGATACGCGTGTAATGAACCCAGACTGGCTGGAACGCATGCTGGAATATGCACAACGCCCGGACGTGGGCGCTGTAGGCGCCAAATTATATTTCCCCAATGGACTCATACAACATGCCGGGGTAGTGATAGGGATGGGGGGGGCTGCCGCTGGACATTACTTTAAGGGGCATCCCGGAAATGAAACCGGTTATCG
>CAZHWV010000305.1:0-2575 GCA_964536185.1 uncultured Anaerolinea sp.
TTCATGGCTCATCATGGCCAGGAAGTCGCTCTTGGCGCGATTGGCTGATTCGGCCAGCTGCCTGGCTAGCTCCAGTTCAGCGGTGCGCTCGAAGACGCGCTGTTCGAGTTCGGTTTGCGCAGCGAGTAGGGCTTGCTCGGCGAGTTTACGGCCGGTGATATCAGAGGCCAGGCCTTCGACCAAAACTTCACCGCCGCCGACATCGCGCCCGATGGAACGGTCGCGCAGCCAGAGCCATTTTCCTTGCGAGTCTTGAATGCGATATTCAATATCGAAGAATTTACCAACTTCAAATTCGCCGAGAATTTCGGCGATTCGGGGACGGTCATCGGGGTGGATGGATTCATTCCACAGCAAAGGATGGGCAGTTAAATATTCGGCTGAATAACCCAAGACCTGCTGCACACTCGGCGAGTAAAAGAAACCCCCGTGCTGCTTGGAAAATGTGTAGACGATATCCGGCAGATTTTCCACCAGGCGTCGATAGCGAATCTCGCTCTCGTTCAAGGCTTGCGCAGCTAATTTTCGCTCGGTGATGTCTTCATAAATACCCAAAACGCCATAGACCTGCCCTTGTTCGTTGACCAACGGTAATTTGGATGTATCAGCCCAAATGTGACGGCCGTCGGCCAGATCCGTTTGCTCAAGGATGTGCATCTTTGGTGTGTTATTTGTGATCACCAGCTGATCGTCAGCGCGATAAGCTTCGGCTTCTGCCCTGGGGAAGAGCAGGTCAAAATCGGTTTTACCAAGGATGTCTGCAGGGGAATTGAGCCCCACAGCCCGGGCGTAAACCTGATTGCAACCCAGATAAACACCATTTTTGTCTTTCCAGAACATGGTTTGAGGGGAAGTATCCAGAACATATCTCAACATGCGCTGGCTTTCCAGCAGAGCAGCATCGGCCTGCTTGCGTTCGGTGATGTCACCTACCACGCCAGCGATCCGGAGTGGTTTTCCATTATGATCTCGAAGAAGGATTTTACGATCAAGAATCCAACGCGCCGTGCCGTCTGGGCGAATGAACCTATATTCAATTTCGACCCGACCATCGCGAAACAGGTTCTCGCCTGAGGCGCGAACTCTGCCCTGGTCCTCAGGATGAGCAGCTTCTATCCAAAAGCTCGGATTGGTCGTCATCTCGGCTATCGTGCGACCATAAATTGTTTCCATGGTGGGGCTCAGATATTCAAATTGCCCCGAGAGATCGGCGGACCAAAACGCTTCCTGTATATTCTCCAGAACAGTGGTCAGTTGTTGCTCACTCGCTTTGAGCGCATCTTCCGAGTGCTTGCGCTCGGTGATATCACTGACACTGCCGATCATCGCCAGGGGCTGGTTATTTGCATCCTGTAGAACAACGTACTGGTCGTGAAACCAACGATACTGGCCATCTTTGTGTTTAAAGCGGTATTCGACCTGGTAGGGAGTGTTGGCAGGGCAGGATAGGGACAGGGCAAGCACGCGATCGACTTCAGGCTTATCGTCCGGAAATATCAAGCTCAAGGCTGCTTCGAGAGGCAGCGTTTTCATTTCATCCAGGGTATAGCCGGAAAGCCGGGTGAAAACGGGGCTTAAATAATCATAGTCGTTAGTTAATAGATTGCGTTTGTAGGAGGCATCCAGCGAGTTCTCCAACACTTCGCGCAAGCGCGCCTCGCTCTCGCGCAAGGCGACCTTGCTTTGTTGGATGCGCAGCATGGCTTGCACACGCGCAAGCAGCTCAACATTACTGATCGGACGCGCGATATAACCATCCGCGCCACTTTCGAGTCCATCCGCCTGGCTTTGAGGATCTATGCTTCCGCCGGAAAAGAGAACCACGAAACAGCCCGCCAGCGCCGTGTCAGCTTTAATGAGACGGCAAACCTCAATTCCGTTAATATCCGGAAGATTGACATCCAGCAAGACGAGATCGGGCTTTTGTTCGCGGGCCATTAGCAGGCCAGCCAGACCGTCAGGGGCCTGGCTGGTGCGATATCCGGCCTGATCCAGTACGCGCACTGTAGCAGCCCGCAGGAGATGATCATCATCAACGACTAGAATTAATAGATTTTCTTCCACGCCTTTTACTCCTGCCTGGTCAGAGAGATGAATAAATAAACATTTCGGCAAGATTTTGACCGGGTTGTTTTGCCCCGCCTAAATATTATAACATTCTACGTATTTATACAAATGAATATCCTTGCATTTCAGGACTATCCTCGGAGGTTACAAATGTTGCAGAGTTTCCTGTTCAAGATCAAAGATCTCCTACGTTGGTGGTCGCTTTTTGCTGATGGCAATCCCCGGCTTTCCGGATGCCCATCACCAGCACCCGGCTCAGTTTTTTCTATCACGAATTAAACGAATGGACTAATTTCAAAAACTTCCATTTTTTACGGAGCGGAGACCCTAAAGGTTTGTAAATCACTTGGCTAGCATGAGCCTGAGTGGTTCTATCCTCACTGAATCAAGGTTTCATACTCGAATCGGGCCACGACCTCACGCAGCATTGCGCGCATTTCAGGCTCGAGCCCGGCGAACTGCTCGATCAACTCAAACAAATAATCCTGGCGACCGCGGATCGCGGCCT
>CAZHWV010000306.1:0-566 GCA_964536185.1 uncultured Anaerolinea sp.
AAAGATGTGGCATCGACTTTAGGTATGAATCAATGGAACGTCATCAAGAAAGTTGTTGCACCAATTGCAGCACCTGGTATTGGTCTTGGAACTATTTTGGTGTTTCTAACGGCAATGAAGGAACTTCCTGCAACGCTGATGCTTCGCCCAACCGGCTTTGAAACGCTTGCAACCCAGATCTGGTCGGCAGCTTCAATCAATCGATTTAACGAGGCCGCTCCCTATGCATTAATCTTGGTTCTAATTGCAGCGTTACCAACATTTTTGATTAGCCGACCTGACAAGGCCGACCGTGCATTTATCCACGACAACATAGGAGGCGAAAAATGAGTTCACTCGAAATTTCGCATCTGAAAGTTTCTTTAGGTAACCGCTTAATTCTGGATGATCTTTCTTTCTCATTAGCTGAAGGCCAAATCGCTGCCCTGCTTGGTCCTTCTGGTTGCGGCAAGACAACGTTGCTTCGCAGCATTGCGGGTTTGATTCAGCCATCTGATGGAACTATTCGTTTTGGTAAGCAGCTTGTTTCACTATCTTCATTGGTGATGCCATCACATAAGCGCAAG
>CAZHWV010000306.1:576-866 GCA_964536185.1 uncultured Anaerolinea sp.
ATGTGCCACAAGAAGGTGCGCTATTTCCCCACCTGTCTGTGGCTGACAACATCGCTTTTGGCTTAGATCGTTCAGTTTTTACAAAAGATCAGATTCGACAGACAACAAAGGAAATGTTGAACTTGATTGGCCTGCAAGGTTATGAAAGCCGCATGCCTAACCAACTTTCTGGTGGACAACAAACTCGTGTTGCTTTGGCCCGCGCACTTGCGATTAAGCCAGCCATTGTTTTATTGGATGAACCTTTTTCTGCACTAGATGCTGCACTTCGCGGTGACTTACGCACCGAT
>CAZHWV010000306.1:876-2571 GCA_964536185.1 uncultured Anaerolinea sp.
CGAAAGAGCAATGCAACTGCAATCCTGGTAACCCACGATCGCGAGGAAGCATTGGTTTCAGCAGATGTTGTAGCGCTTATGCGCGAGGGCCAGATTATTCAACAAGGCACACCTGAGTCTGTGTACTCAACTCCGATTTCACCAGCCATGGCAATTAGCACCGGTGATGCGCTAGTTCTTGATGCAGCTCAAGCTGCAGATGGATCAACGGCATATTTGTTTAATTCCAAAACCCTTACAACACCTAACGGGCACATTGTTATTCGCCCAGAAGAAATCAAACTTGATCGCAACCTATCGGGCGCGCAATCTGTTGGCAGAATTTTAAAGATCGATTACTACGGCCACGACGCAATGGTCACCGTTGATTGTGCTGGCCAAGTTCTAAAGGTGCGCATCCCAGGGCCTTTTGATTACGCAGTCGGTGAAGAAGTAGCCCTTGAGCACGCAGGACCAGTTCGTTTCTTTTCGAATGTGAAGTAACCAAAATGCCGAAAGATTCAACGCGCGAAGCGCACTTTCCAGCCATTGAAAAAAAGTATGGCGAAAAGATGGCCTATTGGTTCAAGGTTATGGCAAAGCTTGAAGGTAAAAAGTATCCAGAACAGATTGCTCACTTAAAGGAGAACTACGGATTTTCGCAGGCTCACGCCAATGCACTAGTTATGTATTCACGCGGATCTGAATCATCCAAGCGTTATAACACTCCAACAGATTTTTACAAGTCAGTAACGCCAGAACAAGCAAAAACAATCAAGGCAATCTTCAAAGCCATCACTACCAAGTTTCCGCAGGTCGAAATCGTCATCGCTTGGAATCAACCGATGGTAAAGGTGGGCAAGGAGTACATCTTTGGGGTGTCGGCTTCAAGTAAGCACATAGCTATCGCACCATGGGATCAAGATGTACAAAAGGCCTTTGCGCCTAAGTTCAAGGAAGGCAAAGCGCTGAAGAAGATCATCCAACTGCCTAATGACTGGCAAGTCGATGCCAAACTGATTCAAGCGGTAATCAAGGCGAGCCTTACAAACCTTAAGTAAACCCTCGGATGTACCCTTGTGTATGGCTAAAAAAGAAGAGCAGGAATACACCCGAGTTGAAAAATCAATTCTGCCGCTTAAGTATGTAGATCTCATTGAAGATGTCTTTCACGGCATCTTGGCGCTAGCACTTCTTGGTATTGGCATCGGTGCTTTCTATTTCAGCATCGAACGTATCTTCACAACAGCACCGTTTTTCCCTAACGGAATGATTCAAGGCATTAATGACATTTTGTTTATCGTCATCATTCTAGAAATCTTGCGCACCGTTATTTCACGCTTTACCGATGGTGTTTATCAGCTAGATAAGTTTCTTATCATCGGCGTGATCGCTGCGGTTCGACATATTTTGACTGTCGGTGCTTCACTTACTCTTCAAACCGGCAAGAGTGATACTGCCTTTGAAAGAGCGATTATCGAATTAGGACTTAACGCACTGATTGTGATCGCCTTGGTCTTTGCAATCTTTATGTCAAAATCTGCCCACCGAAACCGATAATTCGAATGGTTAATCGCTAGTCACTCGCTTACGATTGGGTTATGTCCCGCACAGCAAAGGTTAAGAATGGCTTTGAGCCAAAGATTTGCGTGCGCTGCAATCTGCCCTTTGAATGGCGCAAGAAGTGGGCCAAGAACTGGACCGAAGTGAAGTACT
>CAZHWV010000307.1:0-2551 GCA_964536185.1 uncultured Anaerolinea sp.
GTTTTAGGCAAAACAACAATAAACTCATCCCCGCCGAGCCTGGCGATAATTTCGTTGTGTATGATAATTTAAAAATGGTCCAAAAAAGCATGAGATTATAGTTGAAAAATCATCCACTTGTGGAGTAAAAAAGCCGTATGTGTTAGGATAAAAAACCGCCCACAAAGGGCGGAAACACAAACGGAGGCAAGAAAGGATGATGCAATTCATGGACAAAAAGAGAATCATCGTGCTCAAGGAACAAGGCCTGTCGAACCGGGCG
Organism: uncultured Anaerolinea sp.; assembly: GCA_964536185.1. Taxonomy (GTDB): domain Bacteria; phylum Chloroflexota; class Anaerolineae; order Anaerolineales; family Villigracilaceae; genus UBA5195. The sequence goes on from CAZHWV010000307.1 coordinate 263, forward strand.
GTGTCGCGTGAGATCGGCGTAGACAGGAAAACCGTGTCAAAGTACTGGAACGAGTACCGGCAGCATTTGGATCGACTAGACGACCCAGGAGTGGACGTGAAGGCGATACAAGAAAGACTACTGGACGAGCCAAAGTATAATGCTGGGAATCGGAAACGACACAAATGCACCGAAGAGGTGAACCAACGGCTGGCAGAGATTTTAAAAGAAGAGGAACGGAAGAATCGGTTATTTGGCCCAACTCACAAGCAGAACTTGACCAATCTTCAGATTCACCAGAAGATGGTAGATGAGGGCTTTGACATCAGCGCATGCAGCATCAACATTGCTCTATCGGGAATACGTAAGCGGCAGCGCGAGGTGTTCATCCGGCAGCAGTACGAGCTGGGAGATCGTCTGGAGTACGACTTCGGCGAAGTGTTCCTGGACTGCGGTGAAGGGGTTAAAACCTACCACATGGCAGTGCTGAGTTCGCCGGGCGGCGGATTTCGCTGGCTGTACCTTTATACCAACCAGAAGAAAGCGGTTTTCATGGACAGCCATGTCCGTTTTTTCGAGATGATGGGTGGAGCCTTCCAAGAGATCGTATACGATAACATGAGGAACGTGGTCAGCAAGTTCATCGGGAAAAACGAAAAAGAACTGAATGAAGATTTGCTGAAGATGTCGGTGTATTACGGTTTTCACATCAATGTCACCAACTGCTTCAAGGGTAACGAAAAGGGACATGTAGAGAGTAGCGTAAAGATCCTGCGCAATCAGATATTCGCAGACCACTGGCAGTTTAACAGCCTTGAGGATGCGCAGCAGTACGCGTTTAGCCGCCTTTTAAAGTTGAATGACAAGAGCCGGATGGAGGAAGAAAAACAGCATCTGCGGCCATATCGTCCACCGCTGGAGTTAGCGGTGGTTACCGAAGCGAAGGTAAATCCCAGCAGTCTCATTAGCGTGGATACAGTGTTTTACTCGGTTCCGGAGTGCCTGGTGGGCAAGAGTGTCATCGTTAAAAAATACCACAATGAAATCCGTGCTTTTGTTGGAAGTGACATGGTTGCAGCGCACAAGCGGCTGTTTGGCAACGGAAAAATGCAAATCGACATTTATCATTATCTGAACACCCTGCGCAAGAAGCCCGGTGCGATTGGTAACAGCGTAGCGCTCAAGAGCATTCCACGTCTCAAGGCCGTCTTCGATACATATTACAGAAAGCAACCCAGAAAGTTCATCGTGCTTTTTCTGGAAAACAAAGATCTGCCTATTAACGAAATCATCTCGTTGTTCGAGCGCGAAACCCAGAACAAGGGCGAGATCGCCGCGCTGGATGTGGTCAAGCCAGTGTCGCAGATTGCAGTATCAGCCAGAGCGTTTGTTGCTAACTACGCTGCCCTGACGATTGGTGGTGTGCGTTCATGAATATTACGGAACTTTGCTATAATCTGCGCTTGCCATACGCAAAGGAACACTGGCAACAATTACTCGATGAAGCCAGGCATACTAAGCAGGATTATGAGGCTTTTCTTGAAAATCTGCTCGATTCGGAATGGCGACTTCGCCTGGAGAATGGCCAGGCAAGGCGTATCAAAGAAGCCAAATTCCCACTAAAAAAGTATCTTTGCGACTTTAAAAGAGATAAATATGACACGGTGTTTTTCCCTAAGTTCGAGGAGCTGGAGACCCTTGCTTTTATCCCCAATAAGGAAAATATTATCCTGCTAGGAACCTCCGGCGCAGGCAAAACCCATTATGCCATCGCCCTTGGAATCGCCGCCTGTATGAAGGGGTACAGTGTGCTCTTTGCTACTGTCCCCAATCTGATCGTTGATCTTAAGGAGACTATGAGCAATAATGGCCTGAGCAATTACCGAAAGCGTTTCGAAAAATTTGACCTCGTCATTTTGGATGAGCTTGGGTATGTTTCCATGGATAAAACCGGTTGCGAAATGCTCTTTAATCTCATCTCAGCAAGAAATGACAAGGGTTCGATCATTGTGACATCCAACCTCACTTTCGACCGCTGGGAAGAAGTCTTCAAAGATCCCACCCTCACCGGAGCATTGGTTGACCGCCTTGCGCACAAGGCCCACATCCTGGACATCTCTCGCGACAAAGGCGGCCGATATGAAGAAACCATCGCCTGGTTACAAGATCCCAAACGATAGCTTTTCTTGAGGGGCATAACTGATCCTTATGCCCTTCTTCAATATACCATATTCCCACTCGTTATTCTTTTCTGTGTGGACCGTTTTTCAACTATAATGCCTGGACCATTTTTCGCTTGACAAAAACATC
>CAZHWV010000308.1:0-2532 GCA_964536185.1 uncultured Anaerolinea sp.
TCTGTGTGCAGAGATTCAGTCAGTACTGTTAAGTAGGACTTAGAAGCACTGTAAGAGCCACCAGCAATGTAGCCAGCCACAGATGAAACATTGATGATGATTCCTTGATTTCTTTGCTTCATCAGTGGCAGAGCTACATGCATAAGGCGCATTGGTGTTCGCACCAATACATCAAGTAATTGCTGTTCGATTTCTAGTGTCGACTTTGTGAAAGCTTTGCTAGTACCAAAACCTGCGTTATTGATAAGAACATCAACTTGGTTTTCAAGAATGTATTTTTCAACCTTAAGACAACCTTCATCCGTTGCAAGATCTGCCTGAATTACCTGGGTTTTAATTCCATATTTTGCTTCAAGGCCTTGGGCGCGTTCTTGAAGTCGTGGCAAATCACGAGCAACTAATACAACGTTGTACTTGTTTGACGCCAACAGGCGAGTAAAGCTCTCGCCGATTCCTGATGTTGCACCTGTTACTAGGGCCCATGAGCTCATATGTTCTCCTAACGGATGGTTAGTTCACCAACTGCACCTTTAGGTACAAATGGAGAATGTGGTGCTATTGGCTTAAGCATTTCATAGTCAGCACCTTGTTGTGGGCGCGAATCTTGCTCACCTTTATTGGGCCACAAAGATAGAGCCCGCTCGGCTTGCGCGGTAATTGTCAGAGATGGATTAACTCCGAGATTTGCAGTAATTGTTGAGCCATCAACAATATGTAGTGTCGGATAATTCCATGCTCGATGATAAGGATCTACAACACCGCGTGAGGCATCTGGACCGATGACACAACCACCAACAAAGTGGGCAGTAAATGGAGCATCAATCAAATCTCCAACGTGTCCACCCGCAATGCCACCATGTTTTTCTGCAATTCGGCGCACAACTTCATTAGCTGCCGGGATATAAGTTGCATTGGGATGATCAGGATCATTTGTAGAAGTTAAATGCCAACCAAACCAACTGCGCTTTGGTTTAACTGAGATATATGAATCAACATTTTGCATAGTTAGCGCAATGACGGTCCGCTCACTCCATTTGCGGACATCAAGAATTCTCTTCAATAAATAAGGATTAGCGAAAAATGCTTTCCACCATTGCTTACGTCGAAGTTTTGATGAACTGCCATCAGTCATAATTGTTTGAAGCAAGCCCATCAAGTTACTGCCCTTGCCATAACGAACAGGTTCAATATGAGTGTGTTCATCCGGGAAGAATGAAGATGTGATTGCACTTCCTTGGCTGAAATCAATATCTGTATCTTTCATCAGTGCCCCAGTTAGCGCTTCACTATTGGTTCGCGAGAGATCTCCTAACCGATCTGACAACAGGGGCAAAACTCCGGAATCCTTCATTTTATGAAGCAGTTTTTGAGTGTTGTAAGTACCAGCAGCAACAATTACCTCGTTAGCAAAGAAGGTTTTACCTCGTGATCCAAATGGATCATTTGTCTTGGTTGTTGAGATCTTCCAACGTCCATCTTCTAGGTGCTCAATTTTTGTCGCGGTAGTCATTGGGAAAACTTTGGCACCAGCAGATTCGGCAAGACCTAAGTAGTTCTTTGGCAAAGTATTTTTTGCGTTGAAGAGACACCCAGTCATACAGGAGCCGCACTGCTGACAACCATTTCGATCTGGACCGACCCCGCCAAAGAATGGATCTTTAGCAGCTATTCCTTTTCCTTCGCCGAAGAAAACTCCAAGTGGTGCCATTTGGAAGGTGTGACCAACACCCATTTCGATCGCGGCATCCTTCATTGCTTGATCACTATTAGAAAAATATGGGTTTTCAGTTACACCCAACATTCGGCGAGCTTGATCAAACCAAGGCTCAAGCTCTTTCTTCCAATTAGTTATAGATGCCCATTGTTTATCGTTGAAGTAATCATCACCAGGTTGATACAAGGTGTTGGCATAGACCAGTGATCCACCGCCGACTCCTGCGCCACTAAGGACTAAAACATCGGGTAGCACATGAATTCGTTGAATTCCATACAACCCAAGTTTTGGAGCAAAGAGAAACTTATTGAGTCGCCAAGAAGTTTTTGGAAAATCCTTATCTTCAAAACGACGTCCAGCTTCAAGAACTGCTACTGAATAACCCTTTTCACGCAATCGAAGCGCAGAGACCGAACCACCAAAACCTGATCCGATCACTACGACATCGAATGAATTATTCATCTAATCAAACAACAATTCCTGAAGAGTCCTCGTCGCTAATCTTCCACTCAGTTCCATAAGAAGGCAGTAACTCTAAGAATTGCTTTGCATCAAACCATTCTGGGCCAACAACACCTTCTGGCTTCCAAATACCCTTGTGAATCAGTTCCATTGCAATAACTGGATTGATTGCGGTCTGCCAAACAACAGCTTGATCACCGTATTCAGCCATCGACCACTCGTTATCTACAACGTTATACATGTAACAAGCGTACGGCTTTCCCTCTTTATTCAAGCCCTTAACAAGTGCGCCCGCACAAGTTTTTCCCTTCATGCGCGAACCAAGCGTTGCTGGATCAGGCAGTGCAGCGGCAAGA
>CAZHWV010000309.1:0-2518 GCA_964536185.1 uncultured Anaerolinea sp.
TCCGGGTGGTTGAGATTATGGCCGATGAAGCCCGAGGCCGCGTCCCGATCCTTGCCGGTGCCGCCGAACCCAACATCGACATGGTGGTTCAAGCCTGCAAACGCTACGCCGATCTCGGCTGCCGGGCGGTCTCGGTGACCGGCCCATATTATTTCAAGGTGAGCCAGCACAGCATCGAGCATTACTTCCGCGAGCTGGCGGCCAAGAGCCCGATCGACATCCTCCTCTACAACATCCCGCAGTTTTCCAACGAGATCAGCCTGGATGTGGTGAAGCGTCTCGCGATGGATTGTCCGCGCATCGTTGGCATCAAGGACAGCAGCCGTGACATGCCGCGGTTCATGGACACCCTGAACGAGGTGAAAACGCAGCGGCCGGATTTCTCGTGCATGATCGGCTGCGAGGAAATCCTGCTTCCAGTCCTTCTGATGGGAGGAGATGGCGGAACCATTGCCTGCAGCGGGGTTGCGCCAGAGGCGGTCATGAGGCTCTATAACAGCTTTCTCAGCGGCGACATTGCCGAGGCGAAACGTTTGGTTTGCTCACCTTGCTGATGGTTTCTCCGATCACCGACAGTTGCCTGAGGAAGGCATCCGGGATCGTGCCGTCCAGCGCGATCGGCACATCCCAGGTCACGGCGCCGCCGAAGCTGTTGATGTATTTGGTGTATTCCACGACCAGCGCGTCAGGGTAACGGGGCTTGCCGTAGCACCAGTAGTCGCCGAGGTAGGAAAGCACCTGGAACTGTGCGCCGTCGATGAAGCGATCGAAGACGTGGTAGCGGCACGGCGTCACCATCACGTTGGCCTCGCCGGCGGTGTAGTCGTCGCATTCCGTGTGGCAGATGACCGGCACCAGCACGCCAGGATTGAATGCGACCAGCGAGTCCGGATTGCCGGCCTTCATCGCCTCGGCGAAGGAGCGGAAGTTCGGTGCGTCGGCATGACGGTACATCTTGTCGGCGTAGTAGCAGCCGTCGATCCACCAGCCCGAGACGCTCTTGCCCCAGCGCAGGCTCCACTCGCGGATGACCGCCTCCCAGTTGCGCTGGAACTCGCTCAGCCGCTCGTCCACCGGCTGGCGCCGGACATACGTTCCCGGCTCGAGCCCACAAAGTGAAGCGTCCCATGCCGGGGTGCAGGCGAGCCCCTCGACCGCCTCTTGGTGCTTGGTCGGGGCGGTGGAGGGCAGGTAGGCGATGGTGCGGACGCCACGCTTCTGCAAGGCGGCAGCGATGTCGCCAACGAGGTCGCGCTGCGACAGGCGGCTCGGCCTGACGCCGACCAGCCGGTCGTAGGTCTCGTTCGGCGAGCAGAAGTAGCCCGAACACTGGCCGATGGTGAAGATCAGATACCCAGCACCAGTGCTGGCAATCGTTTCCACGAACCGGGGCACATCGAAGCCGTCCACATGCCGGTTCCACCGCTCCGACGTCATGTCCGCCGGTTCCTTAGAGCTCGGCAGGTCGGCCATGTAATGGGTCATCACCCCCCAGTGCGCGTCCCGCATCCAGTCGGTGTTCGCTCGTTTCCAGGGGGTCTGATTTGTGTTGGTCATGATTTAGGATTGTAAAAGTTCGTCAGCAGTCAGGATGTCGTTGCTTGCAGGGAGGAAATAGGTCGCCTCGCCATCGGGGTCGGGAAACTCGGTGAGCAGCGCGGGTTCGTGGTCTTGGCGGCATGCGACTCCGTGCGGGCGCAGCGTTTCATCTGCGACCGGCGCCTGGAACGCCGAAGAGTCCAGAATCAAAGACGCTTGGCCGAGGGGCGCATTGCGCGCCGGATTGCGGCAAAACACCAGGGGGCCACGCATGACGGCGGCGCGACCATCCTGCTTCGCCGTCCCGCGCACCAGGCGCCAAGGCATCTCCATCGCCAGTTCCACCACATCACCGCTGTTCCATTCCCGATCGATGCACAGAAGTCCGTTATCAACCGAGGTATGCACCTCGCCTTCATTCACCTTCGCGGAGAACTGGTGGCACCACGAGGGGATGCGCAGGCGGATGTCGAAGTGCGCCGGCCGGGATGGCGAGACGGTCAGGTGAATATCGCCGGAGCTGGGATAGTCGGTTTTCTGAAAAACATCCACCGTGACACCGGAGGCCAGCGGGACAGTCGCTTGCGAGTCGGTGTAAAGGTTCACAAGAATTCCCGAGGGGCTTGTAAAATAGATGAGCTCCGGCAACTCGGACATGATCCGGCGGAAATTTCCCGGGCAGCAATACGTGTCCGATTCCCAATAGACGCGCTTTCCTTCAAACGGCGTGTAGTAGCGGAGGCGACGTCCGTCCGGCGACTGCGCGGCAAAGAGCGCGTTGTAGATCGCCCGCTCCATAAGGTCTCCATACTCGCCCGAACCCTCCAGGCAGAGCAGCCGACCGCATAGCCGGATCCAATAGGCGGTCGCGCAGGTCTCGCCCAGGTCGCCCGCGCCGTCCTGATCTGAATGCCAGCACTCCGAGTGGCCGCATGTGCCGGTGATCGCAAGGCCGTTCTTTTGCCGCAAATACTCGACC